>NZ_CAJPGH010000014.1:0-207197 GCF_905339605.1 Burkholderia sp. BCC1972
TGGCGGGCCGAATTACCCGAACATGTAATCCGCCGGAACGCGCCGCCACGCGCGGCGCGCTTTTGTGGACCGCCACAAACGAAACGGGGCGCTGCTTGACGCAGCGCCCCGTTTTGCATTCTTGGCAGGCCGTCAGGCGAGACGCCGCGCCCCGCCCCGCTTGCGTCAGGTCGCGCTGCCGGCAATCTTCGGCGTCGACGTCTCGACATCGCCGCACTGCGCACGATGGCGCAGCGCGTGATCGATCAGCACCAGTGCGAGCATCGACTCGGCGATCGGCGTCGCACGAATGCCGACGCACGGATCGTGGCGGCCGAACGTCTCGACCGTCGCCTCGTCGCCTGCCTTCGTGATCGAACGGCGCGGCGTACGGATGCTCGACGTCGGCTTGATCGCGATCGACACGGTGATGTCCTGCCCCGTCGAAATCCCGCCGAGCACGCCGCCCGCATGGTTGCCGACGAAGCCGCCCGGCGTCAGTTCGTCGCCGTGCACCGAGCCGCGCTGCGCGACGCTGTCGAAGCCCGCGCCGATCTCGACGCCCTTCACCGCGTTGATGCTCATCATCGCCTTCGCGATATCGGCATCGAGACGGTCGAATACGGGTTCGCCCCAGCCGACCGGCACCCCCGACGCGACGACGTCGATGCGCGCGCCGATCGAATCGCCATCCTTGCGCAGCGCGTCCATGTACGCCTCGAGTTCCGGCACGATCGCCGCATTCGGCGAGAAGAACGGGTTCTCGCGCACGTGCGACCAGTCGACGAACGGCACGTCGATCTCGCCCAAGCCGCTCATGTAGCCGCGCACCTCGACGCCGAAGCGCTCGCGCAGCCACTTCTTCGCGACCGCGCCCGCACCGACGATCGGCGCGGTCAGGCGCGCGGACGAGCGGCCGCCGCCACGGTAGTCGCGGATGCCGTACTTCTGCCAGTAGGTGTAGTCGGCGTGACCGGGACGGAACGTCTCGACGATGTTGCCGTAGTCCTTGCTGCGCTGGTCGGTGTTGCGGATCAGCAGCGCGATCGGCGTGCCGGTCGTCACGCCTTCGAACACGCCCGACAGGATCTCGACCTCGTCGGCCTCCTGCCGTTGCGTCACGTGCCGCGACGTGCCGGGCTTGCGGCGATCGAGTTCGACCTGGATGTCGGCTTCGGTCAGCGCCATCCCCGGCGGGCAGCCGTCGATCACGCAGCCGATCGCGGGACCGTGCGATTCGCCGAAGGTCGTGACAGTGAAAAGCGTGCCGAGGGTATTGCCGGACATGATGGAACCGCCCAAAGAGAAATGGGCAAACCGATGCACTGCCAGGGCCGCAGGCAGGCCGATCCGTTTGCCGGTCGAGAAAAAGAGGTAAACCGCTATTATGCCAGCCGTCCCGGACCCGCGGGCCGTGTGAACCGTTCAGACCACACGGGCCGGCCGCGGATAAGGGAAGGTATGAGGCAAGTAGGCGATCGCGGGCCCTCGGCGTTGCGCCCGGGACCCGCCGAACCGGGGCCGCCATCCCGGCCCGATGCGCGGATCGATCATCCCGCGCCGGACCCGGCACCTGCCTACTTCCGCGCGCCGCGCAGCTCGGTCACCGCCGCCTGCAACAACTCGGGCGTCGCGACCGATGCCGCGATCGGCTCGCCGACCGCCAGCGTCAGCCGGCTCATCACGCCGCGCTTGATGGGGCGCGGCATCCGCGCATCGGAATGCCGCGAGAAATAGCTGCCCCACAGCCCGCGCAGCGCCATCGGGATCACGGGGGCCGGCGTGCGGCCCAGGATCTCGGTGATGCCGTGATGGAACGTATTGATGTCGCCCGTCTTCGTCAGCTTGCCCTCGGGGAAGATGCACACGAGTTCGCCTTCCTTCAGCGCGGCCTCGCACAAGTCGTACGCGCGCGCGAGCATCGCGGGATCCTCGTGGCGCGGCGCGATCGGGATCGCCTTCGCATGCCGGAACACCCAGCTCGCGAAGCGCGTCTTGAAGATCCGGTGATCCATCACGAAACGGATCGGGCGCGGGCTCGCGGCGGCCAGCACGAGCGCGTCGACGTAGCTGACGTGGTTGCACACGAGCACGGCCGCCCCTTCCGCCGGGATCCGCTCCGCATGGACGAGGCGGATCCGGTAGAACGTATGCACGAGCACCCACGCGACGAAGCGCAGCAGGAACTCGGGCACGAGCAGGTAGATATACGTCGCGACGATCACGTTGAGGAGCGCGGTGACGAGGAACAGCCCCGGGATGTCGACGCCGGCCTTGGTCAGCCCCATCGCCATCACGGCCGACAGGATCATGAACAGCGCGTTCAGGATGTTGTTCGCGGCGATGATCCGCGCGCGGTGCGTCGGCGCGCTGCGGCTCTGGATCAGCGCGTACAGCGGCACGCTGTAGAAGCCGCCGAACATCGCGAGCAGGAACAGGTCGGCCAGGATGCGCCAGTGGCGCGCACCGGCCAGGAACTCGCCGACCGACAGCAGGTGGCCAGGCGACGGCAGCGCGTGGCTCGCGAAATACAGCTCGATCGCGAACACGCTGATGCCGATCGAGCCGAGCGGCACGAGGCCGATCTCGACCCGCCGCTGCGACAGCCGCTCGCACAGCAGCGAGCCGAGGCCGATGCCGACCGAGAACGTCGCGAGCAGGATCGTGACGACGTCGGGGCTCGCGGACAGCACGTCCTTCGCAAAATTGAAGAACGACGTGAGGAACGTCGCGCCGACGAACCACAGCCACGAGATGCCGAGCAGGCTGAGGAACACGGTGCGGTTCTGGCGCGCGAGCCCGAGGTTGCGCCATGTTTCGCTGAACGGATTCCAGTTGATCACGAGATCGGGCTGCGGCGCGGGCGTCGACGGCACGCGCTGCGCGACGAGCCGCCCCGCGAGCGCGATTGCCACGACGCTTACCGCGAGCACGCGCTCGCCGGCGCCTTCGATGCCCGCGGCCGCACCGCCGATGATCGTGCCGATCAGGATCGCGATGAACGTGCCCATTTCGACGAGGCCGTTGCCGCCGACCAGCTCATGCTCGCCCAGATGCTGCGGCAGGTACGAATACTTGACGGGCCCGAACAGCGTCGAGTGCATCCCCATCATGAACGTGCACAGATACAGCAGCGTCGCGCTGTGCGTGACGAAACCGGCCGCGCCGACGAGCATCAGCACGATCTCGAAGGTCTTCACGAAGCGCGTGAGGGTCGCCTTGTCGTATTTGTCGGCGATCTGGCCGGACGTCGCCGAGAACAGCACGAACGGCAGAATGAAGATCGCGGAGATCAGGAACGCGGCCGTCTTCGCGTCGACGCCGGAGAACCGTGCGGTGTGATAGGTGACAAGCGACGTGAAGCCGATCTTGAAGACGTTGTCGTTCAGCGCACCGAGGAACTGGGTCGTGAAGAACGGCGCGAAACGGCGCTCGCGCAGCAGGTCGAACTGCGATGCGTGGGCGCGCCGTTCGTCGCGCCGCCCCGAAGTGGCTTGCGTGTGATCGCTCATGCGGAATACGCGCGCGTCGTCTCGGCGAAGCTGCGCGGGCCTCGTGTTGTCGTTAAAAAAAAGGCGGCGCAGGACAAGCCTGCGCCGCCGCATGCCGGATGGCGGCGCCCATGCATCGAGGTGCCGGGCGCGGCATGGTTCACGGCTTGTGCGCTTCGGCTTCCGATTCCGGCCAGTCGCGGATGTACGCCTTCAGCATCCGGTTCTCGAAGCTCTGCGCCTCGACGACCGTCTTCGCGACGTCGTAGAACGAAATGACGCCCATCAGCACCTTCTTGTCGAGCACCGGCATGTAGCGAGCGTGACGCTCGAGCATCATCCGGCGCACTTCGTTGACGTCGGTTTCCGGCGTACACGTGAGCGGCTCGTCCATCACCTTGCGCACCTGGACGTCGCCGATCGCGCCGCCGTTCACGTGCAGGCGCAGGATGATCTCGCGGAACGTCAGCATCCCGACGAGATCGCCGTACTCCATCACGACCAACGAACCGATATCGTGTTCGGCCATCGTATCGACCGCTTCGCGCAGCGGCTTATCGGGCGTCACCGTAAACAGCGTGTTGCCCTTCACTTTCAGAATATCGCTGACGCGCATCGTAGTCCCCTCATGCTTGAATGCAAAATCTCTTTCGATCCTATCGGAAAGCCTGTCAAAAGGAAAGCGCGGCCCGGCGCGGCGGCCCGCCGCCGCTTGCGGACCCGGGCCGGCCGCCGCACAATGACCCTATCGATGGCGGCCCGAGGAGACGGCCATGGCGCATACGCATTCCGAGCAATTCGCCAGCTTCGCTGATTTCTACCCGTATTACCTGAACGAACACCAGAACCTGACGTCGCGGCGGCTGCACTTCATCGGCTCGCTCGGCGTGATCGGCTGCGTCGCGATGGCGATCGCGACGGGCCACTGGCTGTGGCTGCCGGCGGCGATCGTCTGCGGCTACGGGTTCGCGTGGGTCGGACACTTCTTCTTCGAGAAGAACCGCCCGGCCACGTTCCGGCACCCGATCTACAGCCTGATGGGCGACTGGGTGATGTTCAAGGACATCTGCACCGGCAAGATTCCGCTGTAGCGCCGGGCGCCGCCTTCACGCAGGCCGCGGCGGCCGCGCGTGCGGGTCGGGCACGCCGTCGGATGCCTGCCCGCCGCTCCCGGCCGGCTGCGCGCCCGCGAGCCGGTGCGCGGCGATCAGCGACGCAAGCGACACGTCGAACCGGTCGCTCGACAGCACCGCGAGCAGCGCCGCGCCTTCGACGTGGCTGCGGCGACGCTGCAGCTGATAGGTCAGCTCCGTGCGGTCGATCACCAGCACGTCGAACAGTTGCGCGAGCGTCAGCTGCTCCGGATTCGCGAGCAGGATGTAGCGCGGCGTGGTCTCGCCGCCGCCTTCGAGCCGCGCAATCCACTCGCGCTCCTCCATCGTCGTCAATAACCGCTGCGCGGTTTCCATGTCGCAGCGCAGCATGGTCGCCAGCCGCATTGCCGTGTAGCCGCGCTTGCCGGCCGCGCGCGCTTCGGCCAGCCGCGCGAGCAGTTCGAGCGCGTCGAGCAGGTCGCTGCCCGGATAGTGAATGCGGTGGAACTGGCCGACGCGGATCGCCGGCAGCGCGGACGCCACCATCGCGCCGAGCAGCGCGATGAACCAGCTCAGGTACACCCACAGCAGGAACACCGGCAGCGCCGCGAACGCGCCGTAGACGGCCGTATAGGTCGGAATGCGCCGCACGTAGTAGCCGAAGCCGCGCTTCGCGAGCTCGAACGCGACGGCCGCGAACAGGCCGCCGATCACCGCGTCGCGCCACGCGACCGCACAGTTCGGCAGGTACACGTACAGCAGCGTGAACGCGAGCACCGTCAGCGGCAGCGAGACGAGCGCGAGCAGCCACTCGACGATCGACGTGGACGGCCCCGCGCCGGTGAATGCGAGCGACTGCGTGAACAGGTACGACGAGATCGACAGGCTCACGCCGAACAGCAAGGGCCCAAGCGTGATCAGCGCCCAGTACGCGAGCACGCGCTGCGCGAACGGCCGCGGCTTGCGCACGCGCCAGATCAGGTTGAACGCCGATTCGATCGTCATCATCGTCATCACCGACGTGACGACGAGCACGATCAGGCCGGCCGTCGTCAGCCCCTTGGCCTTCGACGCGAACTGGTTCAGGTACTTGAAGATCTGGACGTTGAACTGCGCAGGCATCAGGTGATCCGCGAGGAAGCCCTGCAGCGAGATCTGGAACGACGCGAACATCGGGAACGCGGTGAACAGCGCGAACGCGACCGTCACGAGCGGCACGAGCGCCAGCATCGTCGTGAAGGTCAGGCTGCCCGCCACTTGCGGGATGCGATCCTCGGCGCTGCGCCGAGCCGCGAACTGCGCGAGGCGCTTGAGGGTGTCGAGATCGACGCTCAACTTCGGCAAACGACTTCTCCTTCCTGATGCCGCGCGCCTCATGGCGCGCCGCCGCCGCGCTGCGCGACGGCTTCAGCCCCTATAATAGCCGCTCGATTCCAGCAGGGGCCGACTGCACCGGGCACGCGCGCGGCCGCATGCGGCTCCGTAGCCCATGAAAGACATCCTCGTCCTCTATTACAGCCGTCACGGCGCCACGCGCGATCTCGCGCTCGCGATCGCGAACGGCATCGACAGCGTGCCGGGCATGCAGGCGCGCATCCGCACCGTGCCGCCCGTGTCGACCGTCTGCGAAGCGACTGCCCCCGACATCCCCGCCGACGGCCCGCCGTACGCCGAGCTGCGCGATCTCGAGGAATGCGCGGGCCTCGCGCTCGGCTCGCCGACGCGCTTCGGCAACATGGCCGCATCGCTCAAGTATTTCCTCGACGGTACGACGCCGCAATGGCTGTCGGGCGCGCTGACCGGCAAGCCGGCGAGCGTGTTCACGTCGACGGGCAGCCTGCACGGCGGCCAGGAATCGACGTTGCTGTCGATGATGCTGCCGCTGCTGCATCACGGGATGATGATCGTCGGGATCCCATACACGGAATCGGCGCTCAGCACGACGCGCACCGGCGGCACGCCGTACGGCGCGTCGCATGTCGCGCACCACGACCGCACGGCGCCCGGCGGGCTGTCCGCGGACGAGAAGGCGCTCGCGGCCGCGCTCGGCGTGCGGCTGGCGCGCGCGGCGGCCGCCCTGTCGGCCGCCCAGGCCGCCGAGGCCGCATGAACGCTCCCGCCCGCCCCGCCGTCGCGGCCCGGCCGCGCTACGCGCTGGCCGCCGCCGCATGCCTCGCAGCGCTGATCGCGCTGTCGCTCGCGTGGGAACTGTGGCTTGCGCCGCTGCGCCCGGGCGGCTCCGCGCTGATGCTCAAGGCCGTGCCGCTCGCGCTCGCACTGCCCGGCGTCTGGCGGCGTAACATTTATACGATGCAGTGGGCGAGCATGCTGATCCTCGTCTATTTTGCCGAAGGCATCGTGCGCGGCATGTCCGATCGCGGGCTGTCCGCGACGCTCGGCTGGTGCGAGACCGCGCTTGCCGTCGGCTTCTTCGTGGCGGCGCTGGCCTACGTCGCGCCGTACAAGCGCGCGGCGAAAAAGTCGCGCGCCGCGTCCTGACCCTTACGCGACAAGGTGATGATGTCCTCCGAAGCTTTCGTTTCCGCGTGCCGCGACGCGATCGGCGCCGACCACGTGCTGACCGACCCGCACGATACCGAACCGTTCCTGACCGACTGGCGCCGCCGCTACAAGGGCGCCGCGTGCGCGGTGCTGAAGCCCGCGAACACGGCTGAAGTCGCCGCACTCGTGAAGCTCGCCAACACGCACGGCGTCGCGCTCGTGCCGCAAGGCGGCAACACCGGCCTCGCAGGCGGCGCCACGCCCGACGCGAGCGGCAGCCAGGCCGTGCTGAGCGTCGCGCGCCTGAACCGCGTGCGCGCGCTCGATCCGCACAACAACACGATCACCGTCGAAGCCGGCGTGATCCTCGCCGACGTGCAGGCACGCGCCCGCGAAGGCGGCCGGCTGTTCGCGCTGAGCCTCGCGGCGGAAGGCAGCTGCACGATCGGCGGCAACCTGTCGACCAATGCGGGCGGCACCGCGGTGCTGCGCTACGGCAACGCGCGCGAGCTGTGCCTCGGGCTCGAGGTCGTGACGCCGCAGGGCGAAATCTGGGACGGCCTGCGCGGATTGCGCAAGGACAACACGGGCTATGACCTGCGCGACCTGTTCATCGGCGCGGAAGGCACGCTCGGGATCATCACGGCGGCCGTGATGAAACTGCATCCGCTGCCGGCCGCGCAGGTCACGGCACTCGCCGCGCTCGAATCGCCGCACGCGGCGCTCGACTTCCTGTCGCTCGCGCAGCGCGCGGCCGGGCCGCTCCTGACCGGCTTCGAACTGATGTCGGATTTCTGCATGCAGCTGGTCGGCAAGCACTACCCGCAACTTCGCTACCCGTTCGCGCAGACGCATGCGCAGACGGTGCTGCTCGAACTGTCCGACAACGAAAGCGAAGCGCATGCGCGCGCGCTGTTCGAGAAACTGATGGAAGAAGCGTTCGAAGCGGGGCTCGTGGTCGACGCGGTGGTCGCGGAGAATCTCGCGCAGTCGCGCGCGTTCTGGGACCTGCGCGAGCATATCCCGCTCGCGCAGGCCGACGAAGGGCTCAACATCAAGCACGACATCGCGGTGCCGATCTCGTCGGTCGCACGCTTCATCGACGAGACCGACGCGGCGATCCAGCAGGCCGCGCCCGGTGCACGCATGGTCACGTTCGGCCACCTCGGCGACGGCAACCTCCACTACAACGTGCAGATGCCCGAAGGCGGCGACGCGAAGGCGTTCCTCGCGGCGTTCCAGGGGCCGATCAACCGGATCGTGTACGACAACGTGCACCGCCACCACGGCACGATCAGCGCCGAGCACGGGATCGGCCAGCTGAAGATCGACGACGCGCAGCGCTACAAGGCGCCGGTCGAGACGACGCTGATGCGCACGCTGAAGACCGCGCTCGACCCGCGCGGCCTGATGAATCCCGGCAAGGTCCTGCGCTGAAGCCGCCCACTCCGGAGCCCCGCCCGTGAAAGTCCGCGTCCTGTCCGACCTGCATCTCGAAAGCAACCAGCCCGACGTGATCGCGCATGCCGACGCGGATCTCGTCGTGCTGGCCGGCGACATCCACAATCACGCGGAGGGCCTGCGCTGGGCCGCCGAGACGTTCGATCCCTCCGTGCCGGTGGTCTACGTGCCGGGCAACCACGAGTATTACGACGGGGAATTCGGCGCGCTGGAGACGGCGATGCGCGACGCGGCGCACGCGCTCGACAACGTGCATTACCTGAACAACGGCGTCTACGTCGATCCCGAGCAGCGCTTCCGCGTGCTCGGCACGACGCTCTGGGCCGATTTTTCGCTGTTCGGCCGCGACGAAGCCAGCATGGCCGGCGCGATCGACGCCGCGCTGCGCGTGATGCTCGATTTCAAGGGACTGATCCAGGTGACCTGGCCGCACGACGCGGCGCTGCATGCGGCACCGGGTACGCCGGGTGCGCCTGAACGGGATTTCTCGCCGGCCGACGCGATCGCGCTGCACCGGCAAAGCCGTAAATGGCTGGAAACGCAACTCGCGACGCCGTTCGCGGGCAAGACGATCGTCGTCACCCATCATGCGCCGCACCGGCGCTCGCTGGCGGCACGCTATGCGGAAGATCTTGCGTCGGCGGGGTTTGTGACGGACATGGCGGAACTGGTGCAGCCGCCGGTGGATCTGTGGCTTCACGGCCACACCCATACGTCATTCGACTACGTTGCGGGCGGCGGCACGCGCGTGGTGTGCAACCCGCGCGGCTACATCCACCGGCGCACCGGCGAACTCGAAAATCAAGCGTTCGCGTGGGACAAGGTCGTCGAGCTCGGCTGAACGCCGGCCCGCCAGGCCGCGTTGCGCGGCCTTCCCGCCACCGCGCGTGACGGCAGGATCAGCGGCCGCGGCCGCGCGGCTCGCGCACGCGCACCGGAACCGGCTTCATCTGCGCCTTCGCCTTCATCGCGCGCAGCAGGTCGCGGGTCGCCGCGGCGGCAGCGGCTGCGCCCAGCAGGACGCCAAGGCCGATCATCAGGTGCGTATCCATTGCTACTCCGGGGTTGCGTATCTCGTTAATTCCCACAGTATCAAACTGTCTGACACGCGTTCGTAAAAAAATGTTGCGTGAAGGACAAATCTCGTCAGATTGCGGTCAACCGCGCTGTCATGTCGCATGCGTGTACTGCTCGAGCGCGGCTTCGTCCGCTTCGAGCGTGAGCGGCAACTCTTCGCGCAGGAAATCGACCCAGGTGCGGATTTTCGCGTCGAGGTACTGGCGCGACGGATACAGCGCGTAAATGTTCATCACGTGCGACCGGTACGCCGGCATCACGCGCACGATGTGCCCGCTGCGCAGCCAGCCGATCGCCGAATAGAGCGGCAACCCGCCGATCCCCATCCCTTCCCGCACGGCCACCGCGAGCGCCTCGGCGACGTTCACGCGAAACGGCGGCGCCGTGATCGGCA
This sequence comes from Burkholderia sp. BCC1972, assembly GCF_905339605.1. Taxonomy (NCBI): domain Bacteria; kingdom Pseudomonadati; phylum Pseudomonadota; class Betaproteobacteria; order Burkholderiales; family Burkholderiaceae; genus Burkholderia; species Burkholderia sp. BCC1972. Next base: position 9,999 of record NZ_CAJPGH010000014.1, read on the forward strand.
CGATCTCGTCGCCGTTCGGCCCCGCCAGCGCCCATTCGTCGAAGTGAAAGCCCGGCGCGACCATCCCGAGGCATACGTGCTGCGCGAGATCGGCCGGCAGCCGCGGCACGCCGTGCGCCTCGACGTAGCCGGGCGACGCGCAGACGACGCTGTAGCTCTCGCCGAGCCGCTGCGATACGAGCCCCGAATCGGGCAGGTCGCGGCCGACGACGATCGCGACGTCGTACCCCTCGTCGAGCAGGTCGGGCATCCGCTGCGCGAGCGTCAGTTCGACATGCACGTCCGGATAGCGCTCGCGGTAGCGCGCGATCGCCGGCACCAGGTAGTGCTGGCCGAGGCTCGTGAAGCAATGGACCTTCAGCTTGCCCGACGGGCGTGCGTGCGCGTCGCCGGCCTCGGCTTCGGCCTGATCGACGTACGCCAGGATCTGCTCGCAGCGCTGCAGGTAGCGCTCACCGGCTTCGGTCAGCGCGATCCGGCGCGTCGTGCGGTTCAGGAGACGCGTGCGCAGGTGCGCCTCGAGATCCGAGACCGCGCGCGACGCGTAGGCGGTGGTCGAGTTCATCTGCTGGGCAGCCGCGGTAAAGCTTCCCGCGTCGACCACGCGAACGAACACCCGCATGTTTTGTAGCGTATCCATCCCATTACCCGTTTGAATCCGGAGGGATTGTTGCACAGGGGCCAACAAATATTATCTCAGGATTCGTAAAAATGACTTGCACCGTTGTTCGTTTATTCAGGAATCACTGAAAAATATAATCGCATCCGACTCATCTATATCCGAAAGGGAGAAAATCGTGCAGTCTCCGGCGACAAAAGGGACGCTCGCACTGGCGGTTCTTGCAGTCTCATTAATAATGGCCGGATGCGCGAGCATGGGCGACAACAACAAGCCGCAATCGGCCCGCCTCGAGGCGAACGCGCTCGACGCCGGCGCCGCGATCCGCGGGGCCGACCGCGACGCGGGCTGGCCCGCGGCCGACTGGTGGCGCGCCTATCGTGATCCGCAACTCGACGCATGGATTGCGTCCGCCCAGGCCGGCAATCCGACCCTCGCGGCCGCCGAGGCGCGCGTGCGCGAAGCGCAGGCGATGGCGCGCGTCGCCCGCTCGGCCGAACTGCCGCAGATCAACGGCAACCTGTCGTTGACGCGCGAGCACTGGCCCGACAACGTGTTCTACGGCCCGGGCCCGCTCGCGAACGCCGACACCTGGAACAACACGGGCACGCTCGGCCTGTCGTACCACCTCGACCTGTGGGGCAAGGACAAGAACGCGACCGAACGCGCGCTCGACACAGCGCATGCGACCGCCGCCGACGCGCGTGCGGCGAAGCTCGAACTCGAAGTCAACGTCGTGCGCGCGTATGTCGGCATGTCGATGAACTACGCGCTGCTCGACCTCGCGCATGAAACGTTCGAGCGCCAGCGTTCGCTCGCCGATCTCGCGCGCAAGCGGCTGCAGGCCGGCCTCGGCACGCAGCTCGAAGTGAGCCAGGCGGAATCGACGCTGCCCGACTACGAGCGCCAGATCGACAGCTACGAGGAAGCGATCCAGCTCGCGCGCCATCAGCTCGCCGCGCTGGCCGGCAAGGGCCCGGGCGCCGGCGACGCGCTCAAGCGGCCGCAGCTGTCGCTCGATGCGCCGGCCGGCCTGCCGGCGGCGCTGCCGGCCGACCTGCTCGGCCGCCGCCCCGACGTCGTCGCGGCGCGCTGGACGGTCGACGCGCAGGCACGCGGCATCGACGTCGCGAAAGCGTCGTTCTACCCGAACATCGACCTGCTCGCGACAGTCGGCGGCTTCGGCGTGACCGCGCCGTTCACCGACTTCCTGCGCGCGATGAACGGCGGCTGGACGGCCGGCCCCGCGCTGTCGCTGCCGATCTTCGAAGGCGGCCGGCTGCGTGCGCAGCTCGGCGCGGCGAACGCCGGCTACGACCAGGCGGTCGAGCGTTACAACCAGACGATCGTCGGCGCGCTCAAGGACATCGCCGACCAGGTCGTGCGGATCCGCTCGCTCGATACGCAGAAGAAGGACGCCGCGCGCTCGGTGGCCGCCAATGACCGCAGCTACCAGCTGTCGCGCGAAGGCTTCCGCCGCGGGCTGACCGATTACGTGAACGTGCTGGTCGCGCAACAGCAGTTGCTGCGCGCGCAGGAGACGGCCGCCCGCATCGATGCGGAACGCCTCGCCGCGCATGCGCAGCTGATGGCCGCGCTCGGCGGCGGGGTCGAGACGGGCAAGGATGTGCGGGACGGCCATCCGTCGGGAGGCGATCCGTCGGGCGGCCAACCGCCGAAGGACAAGGCCGCCGCCGCGTCGGGCACGAAGCCCGTGGCAGCCGTCGCCCGGCCCGCGCAGGTCGCGACCGCCGGCGCGTCCGGCGTGACGGCCGCACGGTAACGCGGAGCGACCGCCATGTCTGCCTCCTCCCCCGCTTCCGCGCCCGCCGGCGGCCCGTTCGCGGCCTGGACCGCCGCGTTCGGCGACTGGGCCCGCACCGACGGCGCCGCGTGGCTCTACCTGTTCAAGGCGCTGCTCGCCGCGTTCATCGCGACCGGCGTGTCGATGCGGCTCGACCTGCCCGCGCCGAAAACGGCGATGACGACGGTGTTCATCGTGATGCAGCCGCAAAGCGGCGCAGTGCTCGCGAAGAGCTTCTATCGCGTCGCCGGCACGATCTTCGGGCTCATCGCGACGCTCACGTTCGTCGGGCTCTTCCCGCAGCAGCCGCAGCTGTTCCTGCTGGCCGTCGCGCTGTGGGTCGCGCTGTGCACGGCCGGCGCCGCGCGCAACCGCAACTTCCGCAGCTACGGCTTCCTGCTGGCCGGCTACACGACCGCGCTGATCGGGCTGCCCGCGTCGCAGCACCCGGACGGCGCGTTCATGAGCGCGATGACGCGCGTGGCCGAAATCATGGTCGGGATCGTGTCGGCCGGCGTGGTCTCCGCGCTCGTGTTTCCGCAGACCACGGGCGAGCAGATGCGCACGACGGTGCGCAAGCGCTTCGGCAGCTTCGTCGACTACGTCGCGTCGGCGCTGTCGGGCACGCTCGATCGCGCGCATATCGAAACCATCCATACGCGCTTCGTCGCGGACGTGGTCGGGTTCGAGGCCGCGCGCAGCATGGCCGTGTTCGAGGATCCGGACACGCGGATGCGCAGCGGCCGCCTCGCACGGCTGAACAGCGAATTCATGAGCGCGTCGAGCCGCTTCCATGCGCTGCACCAGTTGATGAACCGGCTGCATGCGGCCGGCGCGCAGGCCGCGATCGACGCGATCGAGCCGTACTTCCGCGAAATCGCGCCGCTGCTGCTGACGCCCGCCGGCGAACCCGTGCGCACGTCGGCCGACGCCGGTCATGCGGCCGAGCAGCTGCTCGCCTGGCGCGACGCGCTGCCGCGCCGCATCCGTGCGACGCGCGCGGCGCTCGAAACGCAGCCGGACTTTCCGCTGCTCGACTTCGATACGGCCGCCGAGCTGCTGTACCGTTTCATCACCGACCTGCACGAATACGCGGCGACCTACGCGTCGCTGTCGACCGCGACGCACGAACGCGAACGCTGGATCGAGCGCTACGAGCCGCGCACCAACATGACCGCGATGGTGATCGCGGCGATCCGCACCGCGACCGTGATCCTCGTGCTCGGCTGGTTCTGGATCGAGACCGCGTGGCCGAGCGGCGTGACGATGACGCTGACGGCGGCGGCCACCTGCGCGCTCGCGTCGTCGACACCGCGTCCGACCGCGATGTCCGCGCAGATGGGCATGGGTACCGCGCTCGCCGTCTGCACGGGTTTCCTGCTGACGTTCGGCATCTATCCGCACATCGACGGCTTCCCGCTGCTGTGCGTCGCGCTCGCGCCGCTGCTCGCGATCGGCATCTTCATGACGCTGAAGCCGAAGCTCGCCGGGTACGGGATGGGCTACCTGATCTTCTTCAGCTTCCTCGCCGGCCCGGACAACATCACGCACTACGACCCGACCAGCTTCATGAACGATGCGCTCGCGCTCGTGCTGTCGATGCTGGTATCGGCGATCGCGTTCGCGGTGCTGTTCCCGCCGACCGCGCCGTGGCTCAAGAAGCGGCTGTTCGCCGACCTGCGCCACCAGGCCGTCGCGGCCGGCCATGCGCGGCTCGCCGGCTTGCGCACACGCTTCGAGAGCGGCGCGCGCGACCTGATGTACCAGGCGCACACGCTGTCGGCCGACCAGCCCGACGTGCAGCGCGACGCACTGCGCTGGATGTTCGCGGTGCTCGAAGCCGGCAACGCGACGATCGACCTGCGCCACGAGCTGGCGACGCTGCCGCCCGACCCGCGCTATGCGCCGGCGATGCCGTGGCGTCGTGCGATCGAGACGATGCGCAGCGCGCTGGCCGCGCTGTTCTCGAAGCCGAACGCCGCACGTTTCGACGCGACGCTCGCCGCGACCAATGCGGCAATCGACGCGACGCGGCAGGTGCTCGACGCGTTCGAGCCGTCGCGCGAGGAGCGCCACCGGCTGCAGCGCATCCTGAGCCATCTGCATTTCGTGCGCACCGCGCTGCTCGATCCGGAATCGCCGCTCGAGCCGCTCAACCGCAACCGCCCCGTGCGTCCCCAACCAGGAGCCTCGTCATGATGCCGCGTGAAATCGCCATTCTCGATGCCTACATGCCCACGGTGGTGCTGATGTTCGTCCTGGGCGCGCTCGCGACCTGGGCCGTCGACCGCCTGCTCGCCTATACGGGCCTCTACCGTCTCGTCTGGCACCCGTCGCTGTTCCGGGCCTGCCTTCTCGTCTGCATTTGCGGCGGACTGAGTCTCGCCGTTTACCGTTGATTCCGAACCATCATGATTCTCAGAAAACTCTTCGGCTTCGTCGCGACCGCCGTCATCCTTCTCGTCGCGATCCTGATCGGGCGCTCGCTGTGGGTGCACTACATGGACGATCCGTGGACGCGCGACGGGCGCGTGCGCGCCGAGATCGTCAACGTCGCGCCGGACGTGTCGGGCGCGATCGTCGAGCTGCCCGTGCATGACAACCAGCTCGTGAAGAAAGGCGACCTGATCATGCAGATCGACCCGTCGCACTACCAGATCGCGGTCGAGCAGGCGCAGGCGGCGGTCGCCGCTCGCCGCGCGGAACTGCAGATGCGCCGCGACGACGCGGCCCGCCGCGCGGATCTCGATGCGCTCGTCGTGTCGAAGGAAAACCGCGAGAACGCCGCGCACAGCGCGTCGAGCGCCGATGCGCAGTACCAGCAGGCGATCGCCGCGCTGGACGCCGCGAAGCTCAACCTCGAGCGCACGCGCGTGGTCGCGCCGGTCGACGGCTACATCACGAACCTGCAGACGTTCAAGGGCAACTACGCGGTGGCCGGCCAGGCGAAGCTCGCGATCGTCGACAGCCACTCGTTCTGGGTCTACGGCTACTTCGAGGAAACCAAGCTGCCGCGCGTGAAGATCGGCGCGCCGGCCGAAATGCGGCTGATGAGCGGCGGCGTGATGAAGGGCCACGTCGAGAGCATCTCGCGCGGCATCTACGATCGCGACAACCCGCAAAGCCGCGACCTCGTCGCGGACGTGAACCCGACGTTCAACTGGGTGCGCCTCGCACAGCGCGTGCCGGTGCGCATCAAGATCGACGACGTGCCGGCCGACGTGGTGCTGTCGGCGGGCACGACCTGCACGGTCATCATCGATCCGGACAAGCAGAAGAAGTCGTAACGGCCGGACGGCCCGGCGCGCTCAGGCCGCGATGCGGAACCGCCCGACCAGCGACTTGAGCGCCTGAGCCTGCTCGTCGAGCGCGTTGGCGGCAGCGGCCGCCTGCTCGACGAGCGCCGCGTTCTGCTGCGTGCCGGCGTCCATCTGCGTGACCGCGCGGCCGATCTCGTCGATCCCGGCGCTCTGCTCGTCCGATGCCGCCGAAATCTCTCCGATGATGTCGGTCACGCGCTTCACCGCGCGCACGACGTCGCCCATCGTGCGGCCCGCGTCGTGCGCGAGCGCCGCGCCGTTCGCCACCCGCTCGACCGACGCGCCGATCAGCTCACGGATCTCCTTTGCCGCGGTCGCCGAGCGCTGCGCGAGCAGGCGCACCTCGCCGGCAACCACCGAGAAGCCGCGCCCCTGTTCGCCGGCGCGCGCGGCCTCGACGGCCGCGTTCAACGCCAGGATGTTGGTCTGGAATGCGATCCCCTCGATCGTGCCGATGATGTCGCGGATGTTCTTCGCGCTGTCGTCGATCTCGCTCATCGTCGCGACCACGCGCCCGACGACCTCCCCGCCCGTCTCCGCCACCGCCGACGCATTGGCCGCGAGCGTGCTCGCCTGCCGCGCGTTCTCGGCGTTCTGCCGCACGGTCGACGTGAGCTGCTCCATGCTGGCCGCGGTACGCTCGAGCGCGACGGCCTGCTGCTCGGTGCGGCGCGACAGGTCGAGATTGCCAGTCGAGATTTCGCCGGACGCGGCCGCGATGGCCTCGGCGCTCACGGCGATCTCGCCTACGGTGGCCGCGAGCCCCGTCTGCATGTCGGCCAGCGCGCGCACCATGCTGTCGCGATCGTGCCGGCCGAGCGTGATCGGCCGCGTGAGGTCGCCGCGCGCGATGTCCGCGGCAATCTCCTTCGCGAGCGCGGGCTCGCCGCCGAGCTGCGACGCGAGGCGCCGCACGACGCGCTCGGCGATCACGATCGCGAGCACGATCAGCGCGGCCGTCATCGCCGCGATCATCGCGAACGACGACGAAAAGATGGTGGCCGATGCATCGAGCGTCGCCTTCGACTTCTCGCCGCGCGTCTTCACGAGTTCGGCGACGAGCTTCTCGAGCTTGCCGGTCTCGACCAGCAGCGACACGTCCTGCGTGCCGACCTGCCAGTTCATCTGCGACAGGTCGAGCGGCTGCGCGCGCACGAGCGTGACGAAATCGCGCAGATGCGCGCTCCATGTGCCGACGGCCGTCGAGAATGCGCGCAGCCGCGCCGAATCGTCGGCATCGGCCGGATCCGCGTAGCGCTGCAGCGTGCCGAGCGCCTGGCCGATCGACGCGAGCCCCGCGCCGACGTCGGCGCCGAGTTCGTCGCGCTCCTTCGCGGTGGTCGCGGTCAGCAGCATCTTCTGCGCGCGACTCGCACGCAGCACCTCGGCCCGCACCTCCTGCGCCGCGCGGCTCGCGACGTGGCCCTGCTCATAGACCGACGCGATCGACGCGTTCAGCCGGCTGATCTGCCACAACGAAAACACGCCGATCGCGAGCGTGCCGGCCAGCAGGATCGCGAACGCGGCGCGCAACGTCGCCTTGACGGTCCATGGCCGGCGCGCGCGGCGCGCCGCGCGCGTGCGCCGTGCGGCGCGACCGGCGGCAACGTCGGGTGCGGCGGCCGCCGCACCGGGCTGTGGATGCAAAGATGCTGCTTTCATCGAACTATCCCCGTATGGATCACGCTGCCGGAAAGGTCGGTCCCGGCAATCCCGCGATGGCAGGCCATGCCGCGCGTCCTGCGCCCGCCCGGCGGGTAGCCGGCCGGACGCGGCGCGCATGTTGTCATTGGGTCGTTCTACGGCCGCCACCGCCGTTTCTTGAGTCCGGTAAAACACCACCGAGCCCCGGCGCAGCCCTGCTGAAGCGGCGGACGCGCCGCCAGCGTTATACCCGTCCAAAAAAGCACGCAGCGGCCAATCCGTCCGATGAATGTCCGATTCGCGATAAAACTTGGCCTGACATTCTCGATACGCCACATTACACTTGTTTGACGCATCAACGAATCAAAGACGCGCCGATCCCCATCAGAGCGCGCCCTCCACCTCAACTCGTTCAGCTCACATGGAAACCAGCCTCGACTCCCGGGCAGGCGCAGCCGCCGCCCAGCCGTCCGCCCCACCCGTCGCCCGCACCGTCTACCCGGTGCTCGGCGCGATCAGCTTCTCGCACATGCTCAACGACATGATCCAGTCGTTGATCCTCGCGATCTATCCGATGCTCAAGAGCCAGTTCGCGCTGTCGTTCGCGCAGATCGGCCTGATCACCCTCACCTACCAGATCACCGCGTCGCTGCTGCAGCCGCTCGTCGGCCTCTACACCGACAAGCGGCCCAAGCCGTATTCGCTGCCGGTCGGCATGGGCTTCACGCTCGCGGGGCTGCTGCTGATGTCGGCGGCGTCGAGTTTCCCGATGCTGCTGGTGGCCGCGGCGCTCGTCGGCTGCGGCTCGTCGGTGTTCCATCCCGAATCGTCGCGCGTCGCGCGGATGGCGTCGGGCGGCCAGCACGGGCTCGCTCAGTCGGTGTTCCAGGTCGGCGGCAACGCGGGCTCCGCGCTCGGGCCGCTGCTCGCCGCGCTCGTGATCATCCCGCACGGCCAGCACAGCATCGCGTGGTTCTCGGCAGCCGCGCTCGTCGCGATGATCGTGCTCACGCAGATCGGCCACTGGTACAAGAGGCATCCGTCGATGAAGAAAAAGGCCGTGCCGGCCGGCCACCCGACACTGTCGCGCGGCCGCGTGATGGGCGCGATCGGCGTGCTGGTGCTGCTCGTGTTCTCGAAGTACTTCTACCTCGCGAGCATCAACAGTTATTTCACGTTCTACCTGATCGACAAGTTCCACCTGTCGGTGCAGGCCGCGCAGATCCACCTGTTCGTGTTCCTCGCGGCCGTGGCGGCCGGCACGCTGATCGGCGGGCCCGTCGGCGACCGGATCGGCCGCAAGTACGTGATCTGGGTTTCGATCCTCGGCGTCGCGCCGTTCACGCTGCTGCTGCCGTATGCGAACCTGTTCTGGACGAGCGTGCTGACCGTGATCATCGGCATCGTGCTGGCATCGGCATTCGCCGCGATCCTCGTCTATGCGACGGAACTGATGCCCGGCAAGGTCGGGATGGTCGCGGGCCTGTTCTTCGGCTTCGCGTTCGGGCTCGGCGGGGTCGGCGCGGCCGTGCTCGGCCAGCTCGCCGATGCGACGAGCATCACGTTCGTCTACAAGGTGTGCTCGTTCCTGCCGCTGATCGGCGTGCTGACGATCTTCCTGCCGAACCTCGAAAGCAGCCGGCGCAAGAAGGCGTGACAAGCCGGCCGCGGCGTGCGCGCCGCGGCCGGTCGAACGGCTGGGAGGGAGAGTACGGCGGCGGCTTCAGGCCGCCGTCGTCGCATGCAGCGTCAGGAAACGCTTGAGGATGCCGGACGAATAGCTGCTCGCGATCGCCGACAGGAAGTGCGAGAACGACTGCGTTGCATGATCGTCGGCCGTATCGGAAACGGTGCGCACGAGCGCGAACGGCACGTCGTGCTCCGCGCACACCTGCGCGATCGCGGCGCCTTCCATTTCGACCGCGAGTGCGTCCGGCAGCGCGTCGCGCAGCGCGACGACCTCGCGCTCGCTCGACACGAAGCGGTCGCCGCTGATGATGAGCCCCGCGTGCAGCGTCGCGCCGGCGAGCCCGAAGCGCTCGGCGAACTGCGCGCCCTCTTCCGCGACGAACAGCGTGCACGCGGCACGCAGGCGCGCCGTCAGTGCCGCGTCGGTCGTGAAGCGCGTGATGCCGAGCAGCGGCACCTCGTAGCGCGGAAAGAGCGGCGATGCGTCGAGATCGTGCTGCAGCAGCGTATCGGCCACGACGACGTCGCCGACCCGCACCGTGCGCGACACGCCGCCCGCGACACCGGTGAACACGACGCCCGACACGCCGAACACGTGGATCAGCGCGCTGACCGTCGCGGCGGCCGCGACCTTGCCGATCCGCGCGAGCGTGACGACGCAGGCCGCGCCGTGCACGGTGCCGACGTGGTAATCGCGGCGGCCGAGCGTGACCGTCTTCATCGCGCCTTCGGCGCGCATCGCGGCGATCAGGTCGCCGAGTTCCTCGGGCAGCGCGGCGAGAATGCCGAGCGGCCGGGCCGCAAGCGTGGAATCCATGTCGATGTCCATCATTCCACCGCCTGCAGTTTCGCGACCGCGAGCGCGAGCCACTTCTCGCCGTGCCGCTTGAACTTCACCTGGGCCTTCGCATCGGTGCCGTTGCCTTCGAGCGCGGTGACCGTGCCTTCGCCGAACTTGGTATGGAACACCTGCTGGCCGACCCGGAAGCCTGCGTCGGCTGCGCGCTGCTTGTCCGCGAACGCGGGCAGCGGCGCGGACACGGCCGCATCGACGATCTGCTCGCGACTGCCGCCGCCCGGCCGCGCGAACCAGTCGCGCCCGTACCCGGCGTTGTCCGAACGCCCGCCCCAGCGCGAACCGGCCTCGACCTTCGGCGTCAGCCACTTCAGCACGTGCTCGGGCAATTCGTCGAAGAAGCGCGAACGCACGTTGTAGCGCGTCTGGCCATGCAGCATCCGGCTCTGCGCGAACGACAGGTAGAGCCGCTCCTTCGCGCGCGTGATCGCGACGTACATCAGCCGGCGCTCTTCCTCGAGGCCGTCGGATTCGAGCACGCTGTTCTCGTGCGGGAACAGCCCTTCCTCGAGGCCCGTGATGAACACGGCCGAGAATTCGAGCCCCTTCGCCGCGTGGACCGTCATCAGCTGCACGGCGTCCTGGCCGGCCTGCGCCTGGTTGTCGCCGGCCTCCAGCGACGCATGCGACAGGAAGCCGGCAAGCGGCGTCATCGTGTCGGGGTTCTGCGCCGGGTCCGCGGGCGACTCCGGATCGAGCACGTCGACCGCCGGATCGTCGGTCGCGGTGCCGAGCTCGGGTGCCGCGATCGCGCCCGCGCGCAGCGGGATCGAGCGGGCCGGCGTATCGAGCCCGTAGCCTTCCTCGGCGATGAACGCGGTGGCCGCGTTCACGAGTTCCTGCAAGTTCTCGAGGCGGTCCTGGCCTTCGCGCTCGCCCTGGTAGAAATCGGCGAGGCCGCTGGCGCGCACGATGTGCTCGACGGTGTCGGGCAGGTTCATGTGCTGGGTATCGGCGCGCATCTTCGCGACCAGGTTCGCGAACCCGCCGAGGCTCGTGCCGGCCTTGCCCGTCACGTACGGAATCGCGGCGGCCATCGAGCAGCCGTAGAGACGCGCGGCGTCGGCGAGCTGCTCGATCGAGCGCGCGCCGATCCCGCGGGTCGGGAAGTTCACGACGCGCACGAACGCCGTGTCGTCGTTCGGGTTGTCGATCAGGCGCAGGTACGCGAGCGCGTGCTTCACTTCCTGCCGCTCGAAGAAGCGCAGGCCGCCATACACGCGGTACGGGATGCCCGACGACATCAGCGTGTGCTCGATCGAGCGCGACTGCGCGTTGCTGCGGTACAGGACGGCCACTTCGCTGCGCGCCATCCCGGTGTTGATCAGCGAGCGGATCTCCTCGACGATCCAGCCGGCTTCCTGCGAATCGGTGCTCGCCTCGTACACGCGCACGGGCTCGCCGTGGCCGGCGTCGGTGCGCAGGTTCTTGCCGAGGCGGTGCGCGTTGTTCGAGATCAGCTGGTTCGCCGCGTCGAGGATGTTGCCGTGCGACCGGTAGTTCTGCTCGAGCTTGATCAGGTTGCGCACGCGGAATTCGTCTTCGAAGTCGCGCATGTTGCCCACGTTCGCGCCGCGGAACGCATAGATCGACTGGTCGTCGTCGCCGACCGCGAAGATCGCGTTCTCGCCGCCCGCGAGCATCTTGAGCCACGCGTACTGCAGCTTGTTGGTGTCCTGGAACTCGTCGACGAGGATGTGCCGGAAGCGCGCCTGGTAGTGCGCGCGTAGCGGTGCGTTGTACGCGAGCAGTTCGTAGCAGCGCAGCAGCAGCTCGGGGAAATCGACGACGCCCTCGCGCTGGCACTGCTGGTCGTACGCCTGGTACAGCTCGACGAACTTGCGGTTGAAGTTGTCAGTCGCGTCGACCTTGTCGGGACGCAGCCCCTGCTCCTTCGCGTTGTTGATGAAGTACTGGACGTTCTTCGGCGGGTACTTTTCGTCGTCGACGTTCGCGGCCTTCATCAGCCGCTTGATCGCGGACAGCTGGTCGGCGGTATCGAGGATCTGGAACGTCTGCGGCAGGCCGGCGTCGCGCCAGTGCGTGCGCAGCATCCGGTTGCACAGGCCGTGGAACGTGCCGATCCACATCCCGCGCGTGTCGATCGGCATCATCGCCGACAGGCGCGCCATCATCTCGCGCGCGGCCTTGTTCGTGAAGGTGACGGCGAGCACGGTGGGCGGCGATGCGTAGCCCTGCTGGATCAGCCACGCGATACGCGTGATCAGCACGCGGGTCTTGCCGCTGCCCGCCCCTGCAAGGATCAGCGCCGGTTCGTTCGGCAACGTGACGGCGGCGAGTTGTTCGGGGTTCAGATTGGCGAGCAGATCGGGCATGGAGCGGCAGCTAACGGGCGAGAAAAATGCGGACCCGACATTATAAGTCGGCCGCGCGATGCCGTTCCCGATCCGTTCGGCCGCGCGTGGCGGGCACGTTGCCGGCACGTTGCGGCCCCGTCTCGGCAGGCCCGTGCCGGCAAGGCGATGGCTGGCCGATGGGCATCCATTTATAATTGTCAGATTCGGCATCCAATTCACGCATTTTTCGGCAGATTTCCAACATGAGCGACAACACGCTTGCGAAGAGCTTCGAGCCCCACACCATCGAGTCCCAATGGGGGCCGGAGTGGGAAAAACGCGGCTACGCCGCCCCGGCTTTCGATCCGTCGCGCCCCGATTTCGCGATCCAGTTGCCGCCGCCGAACGTGACGGGCACGCTGCACATGGGCCACGCGTTCAACCAGACGATCATGGACGGCCTCGCCCGCTACCACCGGATGCTCGGCGAAAACACGCTGTGGGTGCCCGGCACCGACCATGCGGGGATCGCCACGCAGATCGTCGTCGAGCGCCAGCTCGACGCGCAGGGCGTGTCGCGCCACGACCTCGGCCGCGAGCAGTTCGTCGAGCGCGTATGGGAATGGAAGGAAAAGTCCGGCTCGACGATCACGGGCCAGGTGCGCCGCCTCGGCGCGTCGACCGACTGGTCGCGCGAATACTTCACGATGGACGACAAGATGTCGGCCGCCGTGCGCGACGTGTTCGTCACGCTCTATGAACAGGGCCTGATCTACCGCGGCAAGCGCCTCGTCAACTGGGACCCGGTGCTGCTCACCGCCGTGTCGGATCTCGAAGTCGCGAGCGAAGAGGAAAACGGCCACCTGTGGCACATCCGCTATCCGCTCGTCGACGGCTCGGGCTCGCTGACGGTGGCCACCACGCGCCCCGAGACGATGCTCGGCGACGTCGCGCTGATGGTCCACCCGGAAGACGAGCGCTACGCGCACCTGATCGGCAAGCTCGTCACGCTGCCGCTGACGGGCCGCGAGATCCCGGTGATCGCCGACGACTACGTCGACCGCGAGTTCGGCACGGGCGTCGTGAAGGTCACGCCCGCGCACGACTTCAACGACTACCAGGTCGGCCTGCGCCACAACCTCGCGCCGATCGAGATCCTGACGCTCGACGCGAAGATCAACGACAACGGCCCCGAGCAGTATCGCGGCCTCGACCGTTTCGACGCGCGCAAGGCGATCGTCGCCGACCTCGACGCGCAGGGCTTCCTCGACTCCGTGAAGCCGCACAAGCTGATGGTGCCGCGCGGCGACCGCACGGGCGTCGTGATCGAGCCGATGCTGACCGACCAGTGGTTCGTCGCGATGACGAAGCCGGCACCGGAAGGCACGTTCAACCCCGGCAAGTCAATCACCGAGACGTCGCTCGACGTGGTGCGCAACGGCCAGATCAAGTTCGTGCCGGAAAACTGGACGACCACCTACTATCAGTGGCTCGAAAATATCCAGGACTGGTGCATCTCGCGCCAGCTGTGGTGGGGCCACCAGATTCCCGCGTGGTACGGCGAAAACGGCGAGGTATTCGTCGCGCGCAACGAGGAGGAAGCACGCGCGCAGGCCGCCGCGAAGGGTTATGCGGGCGCGCTGAAGCGCGACGAGGACGTGCTCGACACGTGGTTCTCGTCGGCGCTCGTGCCGTTCTCGTCGCTCGGCTGGCCGAACGAAACGCCTGAACTGCAGCATTTCCTGCCGTCGTCGGTGCTCGTCACGGGCTTCGACATCATCTTCTTCTGGGTCGCCCGGATGGTGATGATGACGACGCACTTCACCGGCAAGGTGCCGTTCCATACCGTCTACGTGCACGGCCTCGTGCGCGACGCGGAAGGCCAGAAGATGTCGAAGAGCAAGGGCAACACGCTCGACCCGATCGACATCGTCGACGGCATCGACCTCGAGACGCTGGTCGCGAAGCGCACCACCGGCCTGATGAACCCGAAGCAGGCCGCGACGATCGAGAAGAAGACGCGCAAGGAATTCCCGGACGGCATCGCCGCGTTCGGCACCGACGCGCTGCGCTTCACGATGGCGTCGATGGCGACGCTCGGCCGCAACGTGAACTTCGACCTCGCGCGCTGCGAAGGCTATCGCAACTTCTGCAACAAGCTGTGGAACGCGACGCGCTTCGTGCTGATGAACTGCGAAGGCCACGACTGCGGCGCCGACAAGCCGGAAGTGTGCGGCGCGGGCGACTGCGGCCCCGGCGGCTACCTCGATTTCTCGGCGGCCGACCGCTGGATCGTGTCGCTGCTGCAGCGCACCGAAGCGGACATCGCGAAGGGCTTCGCCGATTACCGCTTCGACAACATCGCCAGCAGCATCTACAAGTTCGTGTGGGACGAGTACTGCGACTGGTACCTCGAGCTCGCGAAGGTGCAGATCCAGAACGGCACGCCGGAACAGCAGCGCGCGACGCGCCGCACGCTGCTGCGCGTGCTGGAAACGGTGCTGCGCCTCGCGCACCCGGTCATCCCGTTCATCACCGAAGCGCTCTGGCAGAAGGTCGCGCCGCTCGCCGGCCGCTATCCGCAAGGCAAGGCGGAAGGCGAAGCGTCGCTGATGACGCAGCCGTACCCGGTCGCGAACCTGCAGAAGCTCGACGAGGCGTCCGAGCAATGGGCGGCCGACCTGAAGGCGATCGTCGACGCGTGCCGCAACCTGCGCGGCGAGATGAACCTGTCGCCGGCGACCAAGGTGCCGCTGCTGGCTGCCGGCGATGCCGAGCGCCTGCGCTCGTTCGCGCCGTACGTCCAGGCGCTCGCGCGCCTGTCGGAAGTGCAGATCCTCGCGGACGAAGCGGCGCTCGACAAGGAAGCGCACGGCGCGCCGATCGCGATCGTCGGCCCGAACAAGCTGGTGCTGAAGGTGGAAATCGATGTCGCGGCCGAACGCGAGCGCCTGTCGAAGGAAATCGCGCGCCTGACGGGCGAGATCGCGAAGTGCAACGCGAAGCTCGGCAACGAGGCGTTCGTCGCGAAAGCGCCGCCGGCCGTGGTCGAACAGGAGCAGAAACGCGTCGCGGAATTCCAGAGCACGCTCGAAAAACTGCGGGCGCAGCTCGATCGGTTGCCTGCGTAACAAAGGGTAAGGTCGTTTGCGTTCACTATAATGCGAACGTGAACATAGACCGTCTGACAAGTCGATTACAGGAATAAAGGTTCGATCATGCTGAAAGTTTCCAAGGCGGTATTTCCCGTTGCCGGTCTCGGCACGCGGTTCCTCCCGGCGACGAAGGCGAGCCCGAAGGAAATGCTGCCGGTCGTCGACAAGCCGCTGATCCAGTACGCGGTCGAGGAAGCGATCGCCGCGGGCATCACCGAGATGATCTTCGTCACCGGGCGCAGCAAGCGCGCGATCGAGGATCACTTCGACAAGTCGTACGAGGTCGAAGCCGAACTCGAGGCGCGCGGCAAGGAAAAGCTGCTCGAGCTCGTGCGCAGCATCAAGCCGAGCCACGTCGACTGTTTCTACGTGCGCCAGCCGGAAGCGCTCGGCCTCGGCCATGCGGTGCTGTGCGCGGAAAAGCTGGTGGCCGACAACCCGTTCGCGGTGATCCTCGCCGACGACCTGCTCGACGGCACGCCGCCCGTGATGAAGCAGATGGTCGACGTGTTCGACCACTATCACAGCTCGGTGATCGGCGTCGAAGAGATCCCGCCGTCGGAAACGAAGTCGTACGGGATCGTCGACGGCAAGGAATGGGAAGAGTCGATCGTCAAGATGTCGGCGATCATCGAGAAGCCGGCGCCGGAAGTCGCGCCGTCGAACCTCGGCGTGGTCGGGCGCTACATCCTGAAGCCGCGGATCTTCGAACACCTGCGCGCGCTGAAGCCCGGCGCGGGCGGCGAACTGCAGCTCACCGACGCGATCCAGGCGCTGCTCGCCGATGAACAGGTGCTGGCCTACAAGTATCAGGGCACGCGCTACGATTGCGGCAGCAAGCTCGGCTACCTGAAGGCGACGGTGGAATTCGCGCTGCGCCACCCGGAAGTCAGCGCCGAATTCGACGCGTACCTGCGTACGCGCGGCGGCACGCAACCGGCCGCCTGAACGCGGCAAGGGCTCGCCGCGGCGAGCCCGCCCTCACCTCACCGGCCGGCGCTCAGCGCGTTTCGGCCGGCTTCACGGAGACGACGCCCGGCATCCCGCCCGCGTCGTCTTTTTTCGTCTTGACGAGCCAGCCGTTGCCGTCGCCGAACGGCACCTTCGCCAGCGCGCTCTTCACGAGCGCCGGCGCGGCCAGCTGCGTGCCCGGATCGCGATCGCGCAGCGCGGCCGATACGCGGTACACGTCGGCCCCCGATCGTGCGTCGACGAAACGCAGCGTGAGCACGTGGCGATACACGGTGCCCATGAACGGCAGCGCGACCGGCGCCGGCCCGTCGACCGTCACGCACGCACTGCTCGCGGCGCCGCACCGGTCGGCGATCGCCGTGACCGACGCCGGCTGCGTCGCGTACGCGATCGACAGCCGGTAGCGCGCATCCTTGAGCGGCTGCGCATCGAAGCCGCGGCGCGCGAGTTCGTCGCGCACGAGCGTCTCGATCTGCCGGTACTCGGTGTCGCCCGCCTGCGCGGCCGTCCGCACGAAATCGTAGCCGTGCGCACCGGAGGCAAACGCATCCGGCTGCCCGACCGCACTCACGCCGGTCGTCACGCCGGCGCAACCCGTCAACAGCGACGCCGCCAGTGCGGTCGCTGCCCATTCCTTTCTCATGGCTTTCCCCAAATCCCTGCCGTCGTGCCCGGCCCTGTCAGGCGGACGGCTCGTCGATCGCGGGCAGCGACACCGTCACCGCGGTGCCGACACCCACCTCGCTGTCGACCGACACGCTGCCCCCATGGCGCGTGACGACCGTCTTCACGAATGCCATGCCGAGCCCGGAACCCGAGATCTCGGGCCGCTCGCCGGCATGGAATCGCTTGAAACGCTCGAACAGATGCCGCTGATCTTCCGGCGCAATGCCGTACCCCTGATCGCGAATCGTACAGAACATCCGCTTCGATGCGTGCTCGACCGTCAGCGTACACGTGATCACGGTGTCGGACGGACTGTATTTGACCGCGTTGTTCAGCAGGTTCACGAATGCGCGCGTGATCAGCGAGCGGTCCGCGCGCACCCAGCACATGTCGGTGCCGACCTCGGTGTCGACGCGGATATGCTTCGCCTGCGCCTGCGGCCATACCTCGTCGCTCGCGTCGATCAGCACGTCGACGAGGCTCGTGACCTCGAGCTGGTACGCCTGCGACTCGGCGCGCGCCAGTTGCACGAATTCGTCGGCCAGCGACAGCGCGCGATGCGCATAGCGCTCGATCCGCGCGAGCAGCCCGCGCATCGCGTCGGTGTCGACACGGTCGCGCTCGATCTCGACGAGCGCCAGGATCGACGACTGCGGCGAGCGCATGTCGTGCGACAGCAGGTGCAGCGCTTCCTCGCGTTGCCGCTCGGCCGCATGCAGCTCGGTCACGTCGACGAGGCCGGCGATCCAGCCCGTCACGCGGCCCTGGGCGTTCGTACAGGCCGCGTAGCGTAACAGATGGTCGAGCCCGTCGCGATCGCGCACCTCGATGCCGCGCGCCATTGCGTCGTGTTCGGCCTCGAGCGTCGGGTCGAGCGCGGCTGGCCAGCGCTCGCGGATCGCCGCGTCGTGTTCGGCATTGCCGTCGACGGTCTTCATGAAGGTCAGCTCGCCGAGCGCGTTGCGCAGCGGCCGCCCTTCCGGCAGCGGCAGCGACAGGCGCGACCCGTAGCGCTTCGCCGCGTGGTTCGCGATCAGCACGGTCCCGGCGAGGTCGGTCACGAAAATCGGCTCCGGCATGCTGTCGAGGCTGTCCCACACGAAGCGCTTCATGTCCTGCACGCGCTGCGCGGCCTGCGCCATCAGCGCCATCTGCCGCTCGAGCACGTCGCCGCCGACGCTGCGCGTGCGCGGCGCCTCGGGCAGCAGGTGCGGCTCGTCGGCGAGCCGCTGCAGCTCGCGGCGCAGGTACGACATCGTCATTTCGAGGCGCCGCCAGTTCCAGATCGGGTAGACGGCGATCAGCCCGAAGATCGCCGGTGCCGGCGTCAGCCAGATGCGCGCCTCGAACAGCAGAGCCAGGCTCGCGACCACGGCGAGCACCGCGAGACTCATCGTCAGCAGCAGCGCACGCCACGGCGACAGCATCAGGAAACCGCCGAGCAGCACGGCGAGCGGCAGCAGCGACGCGGCGAACAGCCCCAGGCGCGACGCGGGCGAGATCGCGCTGCCGGTCGCCAGCATGTCGAGCACGTTCGCATGGATATACACGCCGGCCAGCGGGCCGAACTCGCCGGACACGGGCGTCGCGAAGCGGTCGTACAGCCCGGACGCCGTCACGCCGACGACGACGATCTTGCCGCGCAGCGCATCGGGTTTCACGCTCCCTTCGAGCACGTCGTCGAACGACAGCGTCGGATAAGCGGGGGTATTGCGGCTGAACGGGATCAGGTAGCGGCCCTCGCCGGCCGCATCGCGCGACAGGTCGTGCGCATTCGCGCCCGGCACGCCGCCGACCGGATGCAGCCGGCCGGCCTGGATCGCACGGTACACGGGCACCATCAATTGCGGCCAGCGCACGCGGCCGTCGCTTTCGAACAGCGCGACGCTGCGCACGATGCCGTCGCGATCGACTTCGAGATTGATGTGGCCGAGCCCCGTCGCGCGCGCCGCGAGCGCGGCGACCGGCGGATCGACGCTACGCGTGCCGTCCGCTTGCTCCGGGCTCAGCAGTACGGGCAGGAAGGTCGGTACATGGCTCATCGCGTCCGCAAACGCGCGATCCTCCGGCGACGGTTCGGTGAACAGCACGTCGTAGACGACGGCGGCCGGCTGCGCACGCGCCAGCGTGTCGAGCAGCCGCGCATGCACGTCGCGCGACCACGGCCAGCGGCCGAGCGCCGACACGCTCTGGTTGTCGATGTCGACGACGACCACATCCGGCGACAGCGGCAGGCTGCGCAGCATCAGCAGCCGGTCGTAGATCAGCCCGTCGACGCTCGACGACAGGCGGCCGAGCGCGCACGCGAGGATCACCGCGATCCCGAGGCAACCGATCGCGATCCATTCGATGAGAAAGCGGCGGCCGAGATGCCGCCGCGGGGACACGGAGCGGGGTTTCATGCGCCGCGGGTCAGCGCGACAACGTGAACGCGCTGACGGGACTGGTCTTCTCGTAGAACTTGCCGCCTTCGAATTCCTCGACGGTCACGGCCCAGAAATAATCGCCCGGCGGCAGGTGCGCAACGGTGAGCTGGCGCGCATGCAGGCCGACCTGGTCGACGACCGGCGCGCTCAGGTCCTTCGAGCGCGACAGCACGAACCGGTAGCGCGCATCCTTGCCCGAACCGTTCGGCGACCAGCGGAACTCGTAACCGCCGGCGCCGGGCGACGCGCTCGCGTCGAGCCCCATCACGCGGCGCTCGAACGCATAGGTGCGCGGCAGCCCCTCGAGACCGTTCGAATCGATCGCGGCGATTCGCACGAAATAGTTGCCGTTCGGCACGTCGCGAAACACCACGCGCGGCGTATCGGTACGCGTTTCGCGGAACAGGTCGAGCAACCCCGCGTCGTGCGCGAGCTGGACGTGATAACCGCGTGCCTGCGCGAGCGGCGCGACGTCGAACGCGACGTCGGACTCGTCCTGCACCTTGTCCGGATGCGCGAGCGTGGGCGGGGCCAGCAGCTCGACGGGCGCGCCGACCGTGCCGGACGACGTCGCGACGCTACCGAAGTTCGCATGCACGAGCGTCGGGTCGGCCGCCTGCCGGTGCCCCGCGACGCCGACGGTGCCGTCGAGGACTTCGACACGTGTCGACGCATTGCCGGCCGCGTCGTAGTTCACGCGGAAATGCGTGCCGCGCACGCCGGCCACGACGGACGGCGAGCGGATCTGGAAGCGGTCGTCGCGCTTCTTCAGATGGGTGACTTCGCTGTCGACCGAGCCGCGCGTGAGTTCGAACTCGCGATCGAGCGTGCCGGTCAGCACGGTACGGCGCAGCGACTTCAGGTCGAGCTGGCTGTCGGGCGGCAGGCTCATGTGCGTGCCGTCGGCGAGCTCGATCGTCACGAAGCCGTTCGGGCCCGTGCGCACGCGGTCGCCTTCCGCGAGCGTCGCGTCGTTGGCGAGCGCCGTGAAAGCGTCGCCGGACGCGCGTTCGGCCGTGCCCTGCACCGCGATCACGCGGGCGGTCAGCTTTTCCTTGCGCAGCCGCGCGACTGGCAGCTTCAGCGCGACGCCGGGCTGCAGGTGCTTCGGCGCGGGCACGCCGTTGATCTGCTGGAGCAGTTGCCAGTCGTCCGAGCCCTGCATATAGCGTGCGGCGACGTCGTACAGCGTGTCGCCCGCCTGCGTGCGGTACACGACCATCTTGCCCGCGGCAGCGGGCGGCTGCGCCGCCGCGTGCTGCGCGGCGAACGCAAGCGCGACCGCGCAGGCCGCGTGCAGCGCCGCCGTGCGCAGGTTCGCCGTGCGCTGCGTGATGCCCGTGGTCACTCCGGTTCTCCCTGGCCGACCCGCTCGAGCCGGTAGCCGTAGCCGTAGATCGGCGCGAGGCGATAGCCGTTCTCGGGCCGCAGGCCGAGCTTGGTGCGCAGCATCGAGATGTGCGTATCCATCGTGCGCGACGGGATGTCGGTCGCCTGCTTCCACACGAGATCGAGAATGTGCGCACGCGACAACGGCCGGTCGAGGTGCTGGAACAGCAGCAGCGCGAGCTCGAATTCCTTTTGCGTGAGGCTCACGGCCTTGTCGCCGACATACGCCTGCTTCAGGTTCACGTCGAAACGGAACTGGTCGAACTCGCGGACGGTGGCCTCGGCGTTGACCGGATACGCGCGGCGCAGCAGCGAGCCGATGCGCGCGCGCAGGATCGGGCCCGACACGGGCTTGACCACGTAGTCGTCGGCGCCGGCATTGAGGATCTGCGTGATCCCCGCCTCGTCGTCGCGGCTCGTCATGAAGATGATCGGCAGGCTGTGCTCGGTCTGGTTCGCACGCACCCACTTGAGCACTTCCTCGCCGGACATGTCGGGCACGTTCCAGTCGAGCACCAGCAGATCGAACGTCTCGCGCTGCAGGCGCTTCTTCAGGGCCTTGCCTTCCTTGAACGCATAGCACGTATGGCCAACGGCCGTCAGCGTTTGGCTGACGAAATCCGTCTGGGCCGGATCATCATCCAGTACAGCAATTCTCATAGCACCCCGCAAATCGAAATCGATTCGTCCATTCAACTCCCGCGCCTGCCCCCGGCCGCGCAGCACGTGCGCGGCGTCCGGATTTCGGCCGGCGAGCCGTCGTTCGCCGCTCGCGCCACTGCGCAAACCGGCGACCCCGGTCCAATATCTCAAAAACGGGGCACGGACGAACCGGCGATTTCATCATAGTAGTATGAAATTCGCCAAGAAATTGCGCGGACTATCGTTCTTTCTTCGAATAATCCTTCCTGCCGCGCAATCGGACGCCTAATCCGCGCCCGCGATGCCGGCCACCGGCTCGGCACAATCGTCCGCCGGCATGCGTGGCGCCGGCCGTTCCGGCAGCGCCGGTTGAACGAGCATCCGCTGCAGCTGGCCGCGCACCCGCTCCCACGCAGGCGCCGCGTAATCGGGCTGGGCTGCCGCCCATGCCTGCGCCAGATCGAACACGCGCTCGATCGTCGCACCGCAGTAGGTCAGGCCCGGGCCGTCGTCCTGCGCGACATCCCGCAGCCGTTCGTCAAGCCACTCGGCCAGCCACGGCATCTCGGCCGCCGCCGAATCCGCGTAGGCCTCCAGTGCGGCACGCGCATGGCGATCCTGTCGCGGATCGAGCTCGATCCGGCTCAATTCCGACGCGCGCGCGGGCGCAATGCATTCCGTTCCGGACGGACTTCGAAAGGTCCCTGGTCTGAAGGACATGTCCTCTCCCCGTTGTACGACGGTAGCGTCAGGCATGGCCCCCGTGCCCGCCCTGCGACGTACCGTGGCCGGCGCGTCCGCTGGGAGCGGACGACCGGCCGGGTCAGTATACGCAGCCCGTCACGCGGTGAGGTTTAAGAATTGTCAGAGAAGCCCGGCCGGCGCGCGGCACGGCGGAGCCGGCGATGCGGGCCGTCAGCGGCGGCGCATCAGGAACACGAAGGTCTTGTCCTGCGTCGTCGATTCGACGATCTCGTTGCCCGTCTGCTTCGCGAACGCGGCGAAATCGCGCTGCGAGCCCGGGTCGGTCGCAAGCACCTTGAGGATCTGCCCGCTTTCCATATCGGCAAGCGCTTTCTTGGCACGCAGGATCGGCAACGGGCAATTAAGCCCGCGCGCGTCCACTTCCTTGTGAATCTGCATCGGCTTTCGACCTTCGAATGACGCGCCCTATGCGGCGCGGGAGGAAGCCGCGATTTTACCGCAGCGCCGCCGCGCCTGCCCGGGCAGCCCGTGGCGCGGCGCACACGGGGCCGCGCTCACGCGCCGGAAAAGCCGCCCGCGAGCCGCTCGCGCAGGTGCCGCACGAGCGCGCGCACCGCGCTCGGCACGACCGGGCTGTACGGGCGGATCGCGAAGATGTGGTCGCCGAACGCGCCCGACGGCCGCCAGCCGTCGAGCAGCGCGACGAGCCGGCCGGCGTCGAGGTCGCGCTGCGCGCTGAAATCCGGCAGCAGCGCGATGCCGAGCCCGCCGAGCGCGGCCTCGCGCATCGCCTCGCTGTTGTTCGCCGCGAAGCTGCCGCGCACCGGCACGCTGACGCGCTCGCGCCGCCTGCCGTGCAACTCGAAGCTCCAGGCGGCCGGCTCGTTGTCGCGCAGGTAGCACAGGCAGCTGTGATCGACGAGCTCGTTCGGATGGCGCGGGGCGCCGCGCGCGTCGAGATAGGCGCGGCTCGCGACCAGCAGCGAGCGCGTGTCGCACAGCTTCCACGCGACGTGGGTCTGCGGCGCGGTGGTCGTATGCCGAATCGCGAGGTCGAAACCCTCCTGCGTCAGCGAATGCAGCCGGTCCGACAGGTCGAGCTCGATCTGCACGCCCGGATGCTGCCGCAGGAATTCGGGCAGGTGCGGCACGACCTGCTGGCGGCCGAGCGCGACCGGCACCGTCAGGCGCAGCAGGCCGCGCGGCTCGCCGGCCAGATCCTTCACACGCGCGAAATGCTGCCCGATCGACTCGAACGCATCGCGCGTGCTGTCGACGAGCGTCTGGCCCGCATCGGTAAGACGCACGCTGCGTGTCGTGCGGCGCACGAGCGGCACGCCGGCCGCCTTTTCGAGATCGGCGATGCGCTGGCTCATCGCGGCCTTGCTGATGCCGAGCCGCTGCGCGGCAGCCGTGAAACTGCCGGCCGCGGCCAGCACCGTCAGCGAATGGATATGCGGCCAGAGTGCCTGGACATTTTGCTGATTCATCCATTGATTATTCAGAATTCTGAACAGTGAATCAAGTTTCGCGGTCTTCTCCCGCCCTGCCGGTTTCCCTAGACTGGATCCTGTTCCCCCCTCATCCCCAGGAGACACGATGAATCCGGTTCCCGCGTACACGTCCGACGCCGACGTCGGCCACTATGTCGACGGCGCGCCCGTTGCCGGCCGCAGCGGCCGCTTCCAGGACGTCCTCAACCCGTCGCTCGGCCGCGCGGTGCGCCGCGTCGCGCTCGCCGACGACAGCGAAGTGCAGCGGGCCGTCGCGTCGGCCCACGCCGCGTTCCCCGCCTGGGCCGCGACGCCGCCGATCCGCCGCGCACGCGTGCTGCACCGCTTCCTGCAGCTGATGAACGAACACCGCGACACGCTCGCGGCAATCATCACGGCCGAGCACGGCAAGGTGTTCTCCGACGCGCAGGGCGAAGTCGCGCGCGGCATCGACATCATCGAATTCGCATGCGGCGTGCCGCAACTGCTGAAAGGCGACTTCACCGACCAGGTCAGCACCGGCATCGACAACTGGACGATGCGCCAGCCGCTCGGCGTCGTCGCGGGCATCACGCCGTTCAACTTCCCGTGCATGGTGCCGTGCTGGATGTTCCCGGTCGCGATCGCGACGGGCAACACGTTCGTGCTGAAGCCGAGCGAGCGCGACCCGTCGGCCGCGCTGTTCATTGCCGACCTGCTCACGCAGGCCGGGCTGCCGGCCGGCGTGTTCAACGTCGTGCAGGGCGACAAGGGCGCGGTCGACGCGCTGCTCGACCACCCCGACGTGCAGGCCGTCAGCTTCGTCGGCTCGACGCCGATCGCGGCCTACGTGCAGCAGCGCGCGGTGCAGTCGGGCAAGCGCGTGCAGGCGCTCGGCGGCGCGAAGAACCACCTGGTCGTGATGCCCGATGCGAACCTCGAACAGGCCGTCGACGCGCTGATCGGCGCCGCGTACGGCTCGGCCGGCGAGCGCTGCATGGCGATCAGCATCGCGGTGCTGGTCGGCGACGTGGCAGACAAGATCGTGCCGGCGGTGGCCGAGCGCGCACGCCGGCTGGTGATCGGCGACGGCATGTCGCCGGAAGTCGAGATGGGCCCGATCGTCACCGGCGAGGCGCTGAAGCGCATCGAAGGCTATATCGAGCAAGGCGTGAACGAAGGCGCGCAACTGGTGGTCGACGGCCGCGGGCTGCGCGTGCCGGGCCGCGAGGCCGGCTTCTTCACCGGCGGCACGCTGTTCGATCACGTGCGCCCCGACATGCGGATCTACAAGGAAGAGATCTTCGGGCCCGTGCTCGGCTGCGTGCGCGTGAAGGATTTCGGCGAAGCGGTCGACCTGATCAACGCGCACGAATTCGGCAACGGCGTGTCGTGCTTCACGAGCGACGGCGGCATCGCACGCGAATTCGCGCAGCGCATCCAGGTCGGCATGGTCGGCATCAACGTGCCGATCCCCGTGCCGATGGCGTGGCACGGCTTCGGCGGCTGGAAGAAGAGCCTGTTCGGCGACATGCACGCGTACGGCGAGGAAGGCGTGCGCTTCTACACGCGCCAGAAATCGGTGATGCAGCGCTGGTCGTCGAGCATCGGCAAGGGTGCCGAATTCGCGATGCCGACCGCGAAGTAAGCCCGCCGGCGTGCCGCCCGCCGATCGAAGTCGCGGGCGGTACGCCGGCACTCGAGGTCAGCCGGCTTTCGAGCCGTGCGCGCCGTCGGCGGTCGGCAGGTACGACAGCTCGAGCCGGTACGCGAGCGCGACGAACAGGCTCTGCGCGAGACCCATCGTGGCCGTCAGCGCGCGAAAGCCGAACGTCTCGCTGTCCTGCACCATCAGCATCACCTCGGCCTCCCGCGCGAGCGGGCTCATCCGGCTGTCGGTGATCGCGATCACGCGTGCGCCGCGCTGCACGGCCAGCTGCGCGACCTGCACGGTTTCCTCCGCATACGGCATGAACGAAATCACGATCATCACGTCGCCCTCGCGCACCGAGCGGATCTGCCCGAGGTGCATGCTGCCGAGCGCGCTGAACAGGCCGATGCGCTTGTCCGTGTGCTGCAACGCATAGTCGAGATACACGGCGATCGGAAACGCGCGCCGCGAGCCGGCAATCCAGATCGCCTGCGTGTCGGCGAGCAGATCGACGGCCTGCGCGAGCGCCTGCGAATCGAGCGTCTGCCGCAGCTGCTGCATCCCGGCAATGCTGCCCTTGATGAATTCGTCGGCGATCTGTTCGGGCTGCAGGCTCGACGAGCCCGCTTCGATCACGTCGCGCAGCCGCAGGTTGTACGCACGCCCCGGCGCAATCTGCTGCGCGAGCCCTTCGCGGAACAGCCGCTGCATCTCGGAGAAGCCGGAGAAGCCGAAGTGCTTCGCGAAGCGCACGACGGCCGACGGCTGGACGCCGCACGCCTCCGCGAGCGACTGGATGCCTTCCAGGCCAAGCTGGTCCCGATGCGTTTCCACGTGGCGCGCAATCACCTTCAGGCGATTGCTGAGGCCGTCGTACTCCTGCGTCAGGTGCTGCAGGAACTGCTCGACGGTGGCGGGAGGTTTCTCGGATGAACTCATCGGATAGCGCGAAGTTGACGGCCCCGATGCGCGCGCGACGCTGGCGGACGCGGCCCGGGGCTCGACTGGAACCATGCATGAAGGGCGAATTTAAACACGTTTGCGGCACGGCCCGCGCCGCACGCTCGCTCCCACGCGCTCGATCATCACTTGCACACGCTCCACGGCAAGACTGGAAGCGATTGTCCAACGCGCTCGCGGCGTCGTAAAGATTAGGGCGTGTACCGAGGCCGGCGGTCGGCGGGCGACATCGCGCAGCCTGCCCTGCCCTGCCCTGCTCAGCGATAGTCGACCCACACGCTGCCCGCGTCGGCCGAGCGCACGCAGTTCTCGACCCAGCGGACCCCTTCCACGCCTGCGTGAACGTCCGGATAACGGATCTGCTTCAGGGCCTCGGTGTCGCCGCGATCGGCCGCATCCATCGCGAGCGCGAAGCGCGCGTAGAGGTTAGACCATGCCTCGAACAGCCCTTCCGGATGCCCGGCGCCGATGCGATCCTCGCGCAGCGCCTGCGGATACAGGTAGCCCATCCCGCGATCGAGCACCTGCGCGGGCTGCCCCTGCACTTCGTAACGCAGCTGGTTCGGATGCTCGTCCCACCATTCGATGCTCGCCTTCGAGCCGATCACGCGCACCTTCTGGCCGTGCATCGAGCCGGCGTTCACCGCGCTCGACCATACGTAACCGACTGCGCCGGTGTCGTACTCCATGATCGTGAACGCGTTGTCCTCGAGCGGTGCGCGGCTCTTCACGAAGCTCTGCCGCGAACACATCAGCCGCTTGATCTTCAGCTCGGGCACCATCACTTCGGAGATGTACAGCGGATGCGTGCCGATGTCGCCGAGCACGTAGCTCGGGCCCGCGAACTTCGGATCGACGCGCCAGCGCGCGGCCGCGCTCGCGGCCTCGACGCCCTCGCTGTGGAAGCCGTGCGCGAACTGCATCTGCACGATGCGGATCTCGCCGAGGTCGCCGCGCGCGATCATCTCGCGCGCCTGCTCGATCATCTGGTGTCCCGAGTAGCCGTACGCGACGCCGACGATCCGGTTCTTCTCGACCGCCAGCCGCTGCAGCGCCTCGGCCTCCTCGGTCGTGAAGCACAGCGGCTTCTCGCAGACCACGTGCAGCCCCGCGTTCAGCGCGGCGCGGCAAATCTCGAAGTGCGTGTTGTTCGGCGTCGCGATCGATACCGCACGGATGCCGTCCGGGCGGCGTGCCTCGGCGTCGAACATCGTCGCGTAGTCGGGATAGCAGCGCTCGGCCGCGACGCCGAGCTTCACGCCGAACTGGCGGCCGCGCTCGGGATCGATATCGAATGCGCCGGCAACCAGCTGGAAGCTGCCGTCGCGCAGCGCAGCCGACCGGTGGCTGTAGCCGATCTGGCTGCCGAGCCCGCCGCCGACCATGCCCCAGCGAATCGAATGTCCAAGCAGAATCTGTCCGTCAATCATGATGGTGGTGTTCCTGGTGCGGGTTCAGTGGTTCTTGGGTCATGCAAAGCCGGCCGACGCGAGAAACGCGCGGCTCGCGGCGACGTCGCGCAGGCTCGTGCCGGCGTTGCGCGGGTCGCGCTCCTGCTCGATCGTGATGTAGCCGGCATAGCCGATGTCGGTGAGCGCGCGGCGGATCGCCGGGTAGTCGAGCACGCCGGTGCCGATCGGGCACATCACGCCGCGCGCGCACGCCGCGAAAAACGCGATGTGCTCGCCCATCACCGCGTCGTATACCGCTGCGTCGATGTCCTTGAAATGCACGTAGTCGAGACGCGCCGCATGGCGGCGCAACCACGATTCCGGGTCCATGCCCGAGTAGTACAAGTGGCCCGTGTCGAGACACAGGCCGGCCGTGTCGGCCGCAATATCGCCGACGATCCGGTCGATCTCGTCCGCGAACTCGATATAGCCGCCCGCGTGCGGATGGATCACGGCGCGCACGCCGAACTCGTCGCGTGCGATCGTCGCGATCTGCCGGATATGGTCGACCATCCGCGCCCAGCGCTCGTCGGACAGCCGCGGCGCGCGATCGCCGTGGCCGGCCGCGTAGTCGCGTTCCTCGTGGCCCCAGTCCATCACGACCAGGTACGGCGCCGCGTAGCGCTGGCCGTCCTGCGTCGGCAGCTTCGGCAGCCGCGTGATCAGCGCACAGATGTCGCGCGTCTGGCGCAGCAGGTTCGGCAGGTTCTCCGGCGATACAAGATCGTCGAAGATCGTGCCGGCCGTGATGCTCAGGCGCTGGCGGTCGAGCTCGGCGCTCACCACGTCGAGGTCGAGCGGGATGTAGCCGTACGGCCCGAGCTCGATGCCCGAGTAGCCGGCCTGCGCGGCCTCGGCGAGCACGTGCCGCCACGGCGGCAGATGCGGGTTCTTCACGTCGTCGACGCCCCAGCAGCACGGGGCGCAACCAATCTTCATCGTCATGTCGGTCGGTCCAGTAGGTCAGCGGCGGGCGGCCGCGGGTCAGCCGCGATAGAACGCGGGACGGTCGGCCATCGCGATCGGCTCGACCGCGCCGCTCTGCTGTGCCCGCACGCATGCGTCGGCCGCGACCGCCGCCGCATAGCCGTCCCACGCGGACGGGCCGGTCAGCGCGCCCTGCCGCACGCCGTCGATGAACGCCTGCAGCTCGACGTCGTACGACGCGATGAACCGCTCCTTCCAGTCGGTCATGATCTCGACCGACTGCCGCGCCGCATGCTTGAGCCCGACGGCCGGCGGATCGGGCAGCTTCGCGATGCCCTGCTCGCCGACCACCTCGCACTGGATGTCGTAGCCGTACTGGCAGTTCACGAAGATCTCGACATCGATGCGCACGCCGCTCGCGGTTTCGAGCAGCACGATCTGCGGATCGGCGAGATGCGCGCTCGCATGGCGGGTCTTCTTCGGATAGACGACCTGCGCGCTCGCATAGTCCTCGCCGAGCAGCCAGCGCAGCACGTCGAGTTCGTGGATCAGCGTGTCGGTGATCGCCATGTCGGTCGTGTAGCGCTCGCCGACCGACTGGTTGCGGTGCGCGCAATGCAGCATCAGCGGCGCGCCGATCTGGCCGCTGTCGATCACGCGCTTCAGCGCGCGATAGCCTTCGTCGTACGGCCGCATGAAGCCGACCTGCACGAGCCGCTTGCCGTGCGCGACTTCGGCTTCGACGATCCGCATGCAGCCGTCGGCCGTGACGGCCAAGGGCTTCTCGCAGAACACCGGCTTGCCGTGCGCGATCGCGTCGAGCACGAACGCTTCGTGCGTCGGCCCCCACGACGTGACGAGCACGGCCTGCACGTCGGCGGCCGCGACCACTTCGTGGCCGTCGCCGTAGATCTCGGCGTCGAGCCCGTATTTCGTCACCGCGTCGCGCGCCTGCTGCGGATCGATGTCGTTGACGGCCACGACGCGCGCACCGGACAGCGTGCGGGTCAGTCTGCGGATATGGTCCTGGCCGATCGCGCCGCAGCCGATCACGCCGATTTGCAAGGTCATCTACGAGTCTCCAGTCGTTCATCAGCGGCGCGGCCCGTGCCGCGCCGGTCAGCAATCGGTCAGCGGTCAGCGCGCGGCGCGATCGAAATGGCGATCGACGTAGCGCTGGATCTCGTCGCGCATGTAGCGCGACGACGCTTCCGCGCGGTCCTCCCACGCGAACACGCACGACGACATCACGCCGTCGAAGCCGGCCGCGCCGAGCGCGCGGAAAAACACGTCCCAGTCGATCTCGCCCTGCCCGATGTCGAGGTGCTGGTGCACGCGGATCTGGTTCGAGCCGGGCGGGTTCACGATGTAGCGCAGCTGGCTGCTCTTGCGGTGGTCGAACGTGTCGGCCACGCGCACGTGCGCGAGGATCGGCGCGGCGGCCGCGATCATCGCGGCCATGTCGTCGCCGTAGTAGAACGTGTGTGGCGCGATATACGACAGCTTCAGCGACGGCGAAGCGAGGTTCGTGACGATGTCGATCGCCGGCTGCAGCTGCTCGATCCAGTCTTCCGGATGCGGCTCGACCGACAACACGATGCGTTCGCGCTCGAGAATCGGCAGCAGCTCGTCCATCGAGCGGAACCACGCGGCCTCGCACAGCTCCTTCGGGTTCGCGCCCGGCCGCTCGCCGACCGAACGCTCGGGCGACGCACCACGGCCGAACTCCGACACCATCAGCGTGCACTCCATCTCGACCGCCACCTCGATCGCCTTCTTCCAGCAGCGTACGGCCCATTGCCGCTCGTCCTCGAACGGGCTCGCCCAGCGGTACATCGGCTGCAGCGACGCGAGGCCGACGCCGCTCGCGCGCATCGCCTGGCGGAACGCGGCCATGCGCTCGCGCGTCGCACGCGGCATCACCCACCAGTCGAGAAAGTCGCTGCGCGGCGACAGCTCGATCTGGTCGTAGCCGAGCTCGGCCACCGCGTGCGGCAGCCGGTCGAGCGGCAGGTGGCGAATCATGTAGGGGTCCAGCGCGATCTTCATCGGGTGTCCTTCGTGAAGGGAGATTCGGGGATCACGCGCGCGCTCAGCGACGCGACTTCTTGTTGCGGTACTGGTCGGCGATCACGGCCGCGACGATGATCGCGCCCTTCACCATCTCCTGGTAATACGCGTCGATGCGGATGAACGTGAAGCCCGACGTCATCACACCGAGGATCAGCACGCCGATCACGGTGCCCGTCACACGGCCGAGGCCGCCCGACAGCGACGTGCCGCCGATCACGACGGCCGCGATCGCATCGAGCTCGTACATCACGCCCATGCCCGACTGGCCGGAAATCGCACGCGCGGCCGTCACGGTGCCCGCGATGCCGCTCAACAGGCCCGCGATCGCATAGACGAAGATCAGGTGCCGCGTGACGTTGATGCCCGACACGACGGCCGCGTGGCGGTTCGCGCCGATCGCGTAGGTGTACTTGCCGAAGCGCGTGTAGCGCAGCACGACGTGGAAGATCGCGGCGATCACGACAAAGATGATCACCGGATTGGCGCCCGCGCCGATGGCCGCGAACTGGTCGGTCAGCATCGACACCGGCATCCCGTTGGTGAACCACTTCGCGAAGCCGCGCGCGGCGACCATCGTGCCGAGGGTCGCGATGAACGGCGGGATGCCCGTCATCGCGATCAGCGAGCCATTCAGCAGCCCGACCAGCAGCCCGACGCACACGCCGGCCAGCACGGGCCAGATGATCGGCAGATCAGTGAGGTGCGGAAACACCGCGCGCGGGAAATCGGACACCTGCGCGAGGCTCGCCGACACGACGGCCGCGGCCGCGACGACCGACCCCGACGACAGGTCGATCCCGCTGGTGATGATCACGAGGTTCACGCCGACCGCGATGATGCCGATCACGGCCATCTGCAGCACGATGATCTCGAGCCGCTCGGCATTGAACAGGAAGCTCTGGCCGACGACGATCCAGCCGACGATCTCGAAGAACAGGCTGATGCCGACCAGCACGAGGAAGATGCTCAGCTCGGGCGGCCATTTCGTGTGCCGCGACTTGAGTGTCATGGTCTGCGCATCCGCGACCGGGTTCAGGTTGCCCATTTCAGTTGTCTCCAATCTTGTTTCGGCTCAGCGCGACGCGAGATCCATGATGCGGACCTGGTCGGCGTCCTTGCGATCGACGATGCCGGTCATGCGCCCTTCGTGCATCACCATCACGCGATCGCTCATCCCCAGCACTTCCGGCATTTCCGACGAGATCATCAGCACCGCGACGCCCTTGCCGGCGAGCGCGCTGACGAGCCGGTGGATCTCGGCCTTCGCGCCGACGTCGATGCCGCGCGTCGGTTCGTCGAGGATCAGGATGCGCGGCTGCGTGAGGAGCCACCGGCCGATCAGCACCTTCTGCTGGTTGCCGCCCGACAGGTTCTGGATTTCCTCGTGCAGCCCGGGCGACTTCACGCGCAGCATCCGGCTCATTTCCTCGCAGTCGCGCTTCAATTGCGCGTGCTGCACGAAGTTGAACTTCACGTAGCGGTTGCTGAGCACCGCCGCTTCCATGTTCGCGAGCAGGTCGAGATTCAGGAAGCAGCCGGAATCCTTGCGATCCTCGGTGAGA
The DNA here is from genome assembly GCF_905339605.1 of Burkholderia sp. BCC1972. Taxonomy (NCBI): domain Bacteria; kingdom Pseudomonadati; phylum Pseudomonadota; class Betaproteobacteria; order Burkholderiales; family Burkholderiaceae; genus Burkholderia; species Burkholderia sp. BCC1972. The sequence goes on from NZ_CAJPGH010000014.1 coordinate 42,279, forward strand.
AACGCCATGCCATGCTTCATCGCCTGCGCGGGCGTCGCGATCCGCACCGGCTTGCCGTCGATGCGGATCTCGCCCGAGGTGGCCGGCACGACGCCGAACAGCGCTTCCGCGACGTTCGAGCGCCCCGAGCCGACGAGGCCCGCGACGCCGAGAATTTCGCCGGCGCGCAGCTCGAAGCTCACGTCGCGGAACACGCCGTCGACGCAGAGATCCTTCACCGACAGCACCACGTCGCCGATCGGCACGTCTTCCTTCGGGAACATCTGCGTGATCTCGCGCCCGACCATCATGCGGATGATGTCGTCGCGCGTGACGTCGCTCGACGCATGCGTGCCGATGTACTTGCCGTCGCGGAACACCGAGAACTCGTCGGCGATCTCGAACAGCTCGTTCATCTTGTGCGTGATGTAGACGATGCCCTTGCCCTGCTCGCGCAGCTGGCGAATGATCCGGAACAGGTGCGTGACTTCCTTGTCAGTCAGCGCGGAGGTCGGCTCGTCCATGATCAGCACGTCCGAGTCGAACGACACGGCCTTCGCGATCTCGACCATCTGGCGGCTCGCGACCGTCAGCGTGCGCACATCGGTTTCCGGATCGATGTCGATCGACAGCCGCTCGAACAGCGCGGCCGTGCGGCGGCGCAGCTCGGCGTGGTCGATCAGGCCGAAGCGGTTCTTCGGTTCGCGGCGGATCCAGATGTTCTCCGCGACCGTCATGTACGGCATCAGGTTCAGTTCCTGGTGGATCATCGCGATCCCGCGGTCGAGCGCATCGAGCGGACCGTTCAGCACGACCGGCTCGCCGTTGATCAGGATCTCGCCCTGGTCGGGCGTGTAGACGCCCGCAATGATTTTCATCAGCGTGGACTTGCCCGCGCCGTTCTCGCCCATCAGTGCATGAACGGTGCCGCGGCGCACGCGGAACTGCACGCCGTCGAGCGCGACGACGCCGGGGAAGGACTTGCCGACGCCGCGCACCTCGAGCACGCAGTCGGCCGCGGGAGAAGCCGGCGCGGCGGACGATCCGCCGGACGAGGCGGCCGGTGTATCGCCGCCGGCCATCGGGCGCGCGACCCTGGCTGTAAACATGGACGTTCCTCGACAAATCGCGCGCGAACCCGGTCGCGCCGGGCCCGCGCAGTTCAACGGACCGCCGGTCAGTGCTTGGCGTACTGGTTCATGTTCTCGGGCGTCACGAGCTCGAACGGCACGTTCACGTAGCGGTCGACCGGCTGCTTCTTCGCGAGCTTCAGCGCGGCCGCCACGGCCTGCGCGCCCTGCCCGGTCGCGTTCTGGTACACCGACACCTTCAGCTCGCCGGCCTTCATCGCCGCGAGCCCGTCAGGCGTCGCGTCGATGCCCGCGACGACCGTCTTCGGTGTCAGCTTGCGCGCGGCCTTCAGCGCGTTGATCGCGCCGATCGCCATCTCGTCGTTGTTCGACACGATCGCGTCGAACTTCGTCCCGGAGCTCAGCCAGTTCATCGTGATGTCCTGGCCCTGCGTGCGGCTCCACTTGCCTTCGCGCTTGTCGACGATCTTCATGCCCGAGCAATCCTTCGTCGCGATCACGTCCTCGATGTCCTTGGTGCGGGCGCGCGCCGATTCGTTGGACAGCTCGCCCATCAGCACCAGGAGGTCGCCCTTGCCGCCGAGCAGCTTGCACACCTGGCGCGCCTGCAGCGTGCCCGACTGCTTTTCGTCGGAGGCGACGACCGCGACGCCGGCCGGCAGCTTGTCGAAATCGACCGGCTTGCGGTTCACGTAGATGAGCGGGATCTTCGCCGCGGTCACCATCTTCGTGATCTTCGGCGTCGCGTCGGTATCGACCGGATTCACGATGATCGCGTCGACCTTCTGCGCGATCATGTTCTGGACCTGGCTCAACTGCTTGCCGACGTCATTGCCGCCGTCCTCGATCTGCACCGTCGCACCGTCCTTCTTCGCCGAATCGGCGATGCTGTTGCGCAGGATGGTCAGGAACGTGTCGTCGAACGATGCCATCGTCACGCCGATCTTCTCGGCATGCGCGAGCGGCGCAGCCAGGATCGCGGCGGCCGCGACGGCCATCAGCTTGGTCTTCATGATCAATCTGTCTCCTCATCTCCGGGGGGCGGAAGACGGCGCGTTGCGCGCCGCCGGGCCGAGTCCGATCTGGTCCGATCGGGACTGAAGCATCCGGATGAAACTGTAGATCACTTCCTCGAAAATTTGGAAATTTATTTCTACGTGATTTCACCTAGGGAACTGGATTTCCAAAAAGTCTAGACTGCGTCCGTAGCCCGATTCCCCGCGGCAGGCAGTCTCGCGTCGTGCAGCACCCGCTGCGGACAGCCGCCACAGGATCGGTCCCCTAATCTGCCGGCAACGCCGACCGCCGGCCGCGAGCGTGACACGTGATATGAGCCAGCTGAACTTTCCGAGTGACCGCCCCATCGATCTCGCCTGCCTCGGCCGCGTGGCCGTGGATCTCTATGCGCAGCAGTACGGCAGCCGCCTCGAGGACGCGCGCAGCTTCCAGATGTATCTCGGCGGCTCGTCGGGCAACGTCGCGTTCGGCGTCGCGCGGCTCGGGCTGAAGACCGCGATGATCTCGCGCGTCGGCGACGAGCAGATGGGCCGCTTCCTGCGCGAGACGCTCGAGCGCGAAGGCTGCGACACGAGCCAGCTGCAGACCGACCGTGAGCGCCTCACCGCGCTGGTGCTGCTCGGGCTGAAGGATCGCGACACCTTCCCGCTGCTGTTCGTGCGCGAGAACTGCGCGGACATGGCCGTGCGCGCCGACGAGATCAGCGAGGACTTCATCGCCGGTTGCCGCGCACTCGCGATCACCGGCACGCACCTGTCGACGCCGGGCACGCGCGAGGCGTCGCTGACTGCGTTGACGTATGCGCGCCGCCACGGTGCCGTCCGGATCCTGGACATCGACTACCGGCCCGTGCTGTGGGGGCTGACCGCGCGCGGCGCCGGCGAGAACCGCTACGTGCCGGATGCGCAGGTGACGCGGCAGCTGCAGCAGGTGCTCGGCGAATTCGACCTGCTGGTCGGTACCGAAGAGGAATTCCTGATCGCGGGCGGCGTGCCGCACGACCTGATCGGCTCGTTGCAGGCGGTACGCGCGATCACGAACGCGACGCTCGTCGTCAAGCGCGGCGCGCTCGGCTGCTGCGTGATCGAGGGCGACATTCCGGCCGGCATCGACGCTGCGCCGACCTTCCTCGGCGAGCGCGTCGAGGTCCTCAACGTGCTCGGCGCGGGCGACGCATTCCTGTCGGGCCTGCTGTCGGGGCTGCTGCGCGGGAGCGACTGGGCCGACGCGACGCGCATCGCGAACGCGTGCGGCGCGATCGTCGTGTCGCGCCACGCGTGCTCGGCCGCGATGCCGACGCCGGCCGAACTCGCACACTGGTTCGACGGCAGCCGCAATCCGGTGGTCGATGCCGACCGCACGCTCGCCCACCTGCACCGCGTGACGGTACCGCGCCGCGACTGGGACGACCTGTGCGTGATGGCGTTCGACCATCGCAGCCAGTTCTACGAACTCGCGGTGCAGGCCGGCGCGGACGAAGCGCGCATCAAGACGCTGAAGCGGCTGCTCGTGCGCGCGGTCGAGCAGGTCGAGCGCGAGCGTCATCTCGAAGGCCAGGTCGGCGTGCTGATCGACGGCGGCGCGTACGGCAGCGACGCACTCGCGTCGGCCACCGGGCGCGGCTGGTGGGTCGGCCGCCCGGTCGAGCTGCCAGGCTCGCGGCCGCTGCGCTTCGACGAGACGCGCTCGGTCGGCTCGTCGCTCACGCACTGGCCGACCGAACAGGTCGTGAAATGCCTCGTCCACTATCACCCGGACGACGACGTCGACCTGCGCGTCGAGCAGGAGCAGCGCGTGCTGGAACTGTGGGAAGCCACGCGTGCCAGCGGCAACGAGCTGCTGCTCGAAATGATTCCGCCGCGCGCGGTCACGCCGGCCGGCACCGAGGACGACGCGGTGCTGCGCACGGTCGCGCGCTTCTACAACCTCGGCGTGAAGCCCGAATGGTGGAAGCTCACGCCGCTGAGCGCGGACGGCTGGACCCGGCTCGCCGCGCTGATCGCCGAGCGCGACCCGCACTGCCGCGGCGCGGTGATCCTCGGCCTGAACCAGCCGCTGCAATACCTCGTCGACAGCTTCCGCTCGGCAACCAACCCGATCGTCAAGGGCTTCATGGTCGGGCGCACGCTGTGGGCCGATGCATCGCTGAACTGGTTCGCCGGCCGCATCGACGACCAGGCGCTGATCGACGAAGTCGCCGGCAACTTCACGCAACTGGTCGACGCGTGGCTCGGCCGCCGTGCGGCCGCGCGCGCCGCTGCCGCAGCCTGATGCCCGTGCCCGTGACGACCACCCGACTCCTCTCTATCGACCGACGATGACCACCACCGTGAGACTGACCGTCAGCCAGGCGCTCGTACGCTACCTGGCCGCCCTGCGCGCCGAAGTCGTCCAGCCCGACGGCCGCACCGAAATCCTGCCGTACTGCGGCGGCGTGTTCGCGATCTTCGGCCACGGCAACGTGGCCGGGCTCGGCGAAGCGCTGCATGCCGAAAAAGACCGGCTGCCGATCTTCCGCGCGCACAACGAGCAAGGGATGGCCAATGCGGCCGTCGCGTTCGCGAAAGCGAACTTCCGCCAGCGGATGATGGCCGCGACGTCGAGCATCGGCCCCGGCGCGACCAACATGCTGACGTCGGCCGCGCTCGCGCACGTCGGCCGGCTGCCGCTGTTGCTGCTGCCCGGCGACGTGTTCGTGTCGCGGCTGCCCGACCCCGTGCTGCAGCAGGTGGAAGATTTCGAACAGGGCGACGTCAGCGCGAACGACTGCTTCCGGCCCGTGACGCGCTACTTCGACCGCATCACGTCGCCCGAGCAACTGCTCGTCGCTCTGCCGCGCGCGATCCAGGTGATGACCGATCCCGCGCAGTGCGGCCCCGTGTGTCTCGCGCTGCCGCAGGACGTGCAGACCTTCGCATACGACTGGCCCGAGGATTTCTTCGCGCCGCCGGTGATCCGGATGCGCCGGCCGCCGGCCGACGCGCTCGAACTCGCCGATGCGCTCGACGTGCTGAAGGCCGCGAAGAAGCCGCTGATCGTCGCCGGCGGCGGCGTGCTGTACAGCCAGGCGTGGGACGCGCTGCGTGCGTTCGCCGACACGCACGGCGTGCCCGTCGCCGAATCGCAGGCCGGCAAGGGCAGCCTCGCGTGGGATCACCCGCTGAACCTCGGCTCGATCGGCGTGACGGGTTCGCCCGCCGCCAACCGTGCCGCCGCGCAGGCCGACGTGGTGTTCGCGGTCGGCACGCGGCTGCAGGATTTCACGACCGGCTCGCACGCGCTCTACGGCGACGCGACGCTGTTGAGCCTGAACGTGCAGCCGTTCGATGCCGGCAAGAAACGCGGCCGTCAGCTCATTGCCGATGCGCGCACGGGCCTCGGCCAGTTGTCGGCCGCGCTGGCCGGCTGGCACGCCGATCCCGCGTGGACGGCCGCGAACCGCGACCAGGCCGCCGCGTGGAACGCACGCGTGACCGAGCTGACCACACGAATTCCGAAGGACACGCTGCCGTACGACGCGGAAGTGATCGGCGCGGTGCGCGACTCCGCGGCCGACGCCGGACGCGACAGCGCACGCGACGATCTCGTCGTCTGCGCGGCCGGCACGCTGCCGGCCGAACTGCACAAGCTGTGGCGCAGCGGCGTGCCGGGCAATTACCACATGGACTATGCGTACTCGTGCATGGGCTACGAAGTGGCAGGCGGCCTCGGCGCGAAGCTCGCGCGGCCCGAGCGCGAAGTGATCGTGATCGTCGGCGACGGCTCGTACATGATGCTCAACGCCGAACTCGCGACGTCCGTGATGCTCGGCCGCAAGATCATCGTCGTGATCCTCGACAACCGCGGCTACGGCTGCATCGAGCGGCTGCAGCTGAACTGCGGCGGCGCAAGCTTCAACAACATGCTCGACGATTGCGTGCCCGAAGGCGGCGAGCGCTCGACGATCGATTTCGCGATGCATGCGCGTGCGATGGGCGCCGAAGCCGTGCACGTGCGCGACGTCGTCGAATTGCGTCACGAGATGACACGCGCCCGCGCGGCGAAGAAGAGCCAGGTGCTCGTGATCGACACCACGCACCGGCGCACGACCGACGACGGCGGCGCGTGGTGGGAGGTCGCGGTGCCGCAGGTATCCGAACGCACCGGCGTCGAAGCGGCACACCGCGCGTATCTCGACGCGAAAACGCGGCAGCGGCGCTGAGCGCACACGCTGCGCCACGAAGACCACGCCCTGCACCCACATCATCCGAACCAAGGAAGCACCTCATGAGCTGGAACGTCCGCATCGGCATCAATCCCCTGTCGTGGATGAACGACGACCTGCCGTCGCTCGGCGGCGAGACACCGCTCGAAACGGCACTGAAGGAAGGCGCCGAAATCGGCTATGCGGGCTTCGAGCTCGGCAACAAGTTTCCGAAGACGGGCCCCGAGCTGAAGGCGAAGCTCGCCGAGTTCGGCCTCGTGTGCGTGTCGGGCTGGTATTCGGGCTTCCTCGCGGAAGTCGCGCCGGGCATGAGCGACGCCGATGCGGTTGCGGCGGAGATCGAGCGCTGCCGCGCGCACCTGACGAAGCTGCAGTTCAACGACGTGAAGGTCGTGGTCTACGGCGAATGCGCGGGCACGATCCAGGGCAGCATCGACACGCCGGTCGCGAAACGGCCGCGCTTCGTCGACGACGACGCCTGGCGGCGCTATGCGGCACGCCTCGACGCGTTCGGCGCACACCTGCTCGACACGTACGGGATCAAGCTCGCCTACCATCACCACATGGGCGCGTACGTCGAGTCGCCCGACGACGTCGACCGCCTGATGGCGCTGACCGACCCGGCGAAGGTGTTCCTGCTGTTCGACACGGGCCATGCCTATTTCGGCGGCGCGGCCGACCCCGTCACGCTGCTGAAGAAGCACGTGGCGCGCGTCGCGCACGTGCATTGCAAGGACGTGCGGCCGCAGGTCGTCACGCAGGCGCGCAACGGCGGCTGGAGCTTCCTGAACGGCGTGATCAACGGCACGTTCACGGTGCCCGGCGACGGCGCGCTCGATTACGACGCGACGCTGCGCACGCTGAAGGACGCCGGCTACGAAGGCTGGCTCGTCGTCGAGGCCGAGCAGGATCCGGCCGTCGCGCCGAGCTATGCGTATGCGAAAAAGGGCTACGAGTCGCTGCGCGCGATCGTCGACCGGTTGAGTGCATGAGTGCATGAGTGCGTGAACGCGTGAGCCCTACCCTATTGCGGAGCCCCATCCCATGACGATTTCTCCCCTGCTGGTCAAGGCCTCGGCCGACCGTGAAATCTGCAACGTCACGCCCGAATCGGCCGGCTGGAAGCACGTCGGCTTTCGTGCGCTGCGCCTGAAGGCCGGTGACACCGAAACGCTCGACACCGGCACGCGCGAGCTGTGCGTGGTCGTGCTGACGGGCACCGTGCGTGCCGAAGTCGACGGCGAAACCTACGATGCGCTCGGCAAGCGCGACAGCGTCTTCGAGGAAGTGTCGCCGGACGCACTGTACGTGCCGGGCGGCAAGACCGTCACGCTGGTCGCGACGCGCGATGCGGAAATCGCGCTGTGCACCGCGCCGTACGCGAGCGGCGACAAGCCCGTGCGGCGCCTCGACGGCGAACGGATGCGCCGGTCGGTGCGCGGGCAAGGCACCAACACGCGCTACGTCTGCGACATCCTGATGGGCGACAACCCGGCGGCCGACCGGCTGCTCGTCGTCGAAGTCGTCACGCCGGCCAGCCATTCGAGCAGCTATCCGCCGCACAAGCACGATCGCGACGCGGCGCCCGACGAGACGTCGCTCGAGGAAACCTACTATCACCGGATCGATCCGCCGCAGGGCTTCGCGTTCCAGCGCGTGTACACGGACGACCGCAGCCTCGACGAAGCGTGCGCCGTCGAGAACCACGACGTCGTGATGGTGCCGCGCGGCTACCATCCGGTCGTAGCTCCGCACGGCTACAACCTGTACTACCTGAACGTGATGGCGGGCCCAAGCCGCGCATGGGCGTTCAAGAACGATCCCGCGCACGAGTGGATGATCGACGCGGCGCCGAAACGCTGAGGAACCCTGAAGCATTGAACGGAAGACGGGCCCGCGCGGCCCGTGACGATGCGACGCCCGGCACGCGCACACTGAGCCGGCGACGCCACGGAGCCGCCATGGTGACGACCCATTTTCGCCTCGAACCCCACGCCTTCGACGACGACGCATCGAATCCGGCGCTGCCGCGCTTCAATGCGGCCGCCGCACGGCGGATGGGGGAAATCGCGGTCAACCTCGCCTCGCGGCGCGGGCTGCCGATCGCGGTGAGCATCGTCGGCGAGCAGGCGCCGTTGTTCTACTGCGCGCTCGACGGCAGCGGCGCACACGACAGCGACGCGATCCGCCGCCGGCAGAACACGGTGCTGCGTTTCGGCCAGAGTTCGCTCGCGGTCGGCGCGTGCTTTCGGCGTGCCGGCTGGTCGCTGCAGTCGCAGGGACTGTCCGACGACGACTATGCGCTCGACGGCGGCGGCGTGCCGCTGCGGCTCGCCGGGGGCGGCATCGTCGGCGCGATGACGATCGCGGGGCTCGACTCCGCAGACAATCACGCGCTCGTCGTCGAGTGCCTGCAGTGGCACGTCGGCGCGAACGCGTTGGCAATGCTGGCGTAACGACGCGATCGGCGCACGCGCGCCGATCGCGCAGTCACGCAGGATGGGTCAGTTCAGCCCGCCGCTCACGACGAGGTGCTCGCCGGTCATCCAGCGCGCATCGTCCGACGCGAGGAACACGGCCACCGACGCGATGTCGTTCGGCTCGCCGAGGCGGCCGAGCGGCGTCTGCCCGAGCACCTGCGCTTCGAGATCGGAACCGATGATGCCCGCGCTGTGCGTGCCTTCGGTCACGACCATGCCGGGGTTGATCGCGTTCACGCGGATCTTGCGCGGGGCGAGTTCGAGCGCGAGCACGCCGGTGATCGCGTCGACCGCGCCCTTCGTGCCGCTGTACACGGCGCTGGCCGGCGGCGTGATGCTGGTCACGACCGAGCTGATGTTGATGATGCTCGCGCCTTCGCCGAGATGCTTGACGGCCGCCTGCGTGGTCAGCAGTACGCCGAACACGTTCGTGTCGAACTGGCGGCGATAGTGCTCTTCGGTGATCGCTTCGATCGGCGCGAATTCGTACACGCCCGAATTGTTGACGAGCACGTCGAGTCGGCCATACGTTTCGATTGCGGTATCGACGATGCGCTGCGCGTCGGCTGCCTTCGACACGTCGCCGCCGACCGCGACCGCGCGGCCGCCCGCTTCGGTGATCGCGCTCACGACCGCGTCGGCACCTGCCTTGCTGCTCGCGTAGTTGACGACGACCGCCGCGCCTTCGTCGGCCAGTGCCTTCGCGATTGCCGCGCCGATGCCCTTCGATGCGCCCGTGACGATCGCTACCTTGCCTGTCAGCTTGCTCATGATTTCATTCCTCAGTCAGAAGACCTTCGATGGTTGGCGCCGGTTGCCGCGTCGATGCGTGGCCGCGGCAATCGGCCTGACTGGAAATTTACGTTGCGGCACTGCAGCGATAAAGCGGCTCGAGACGAATTGACTGGCGGAGTTTGCCGAACAATCGATCGCGCGCCGTCAGCCGGCGCTCAGCCACGCGTTGGCGACCTCGCCGCCCAGCCCGTCGAGCGCGCCGTCGTAGACGATCTGTCCGCGCCCCATCACCGCGACGCGCCGCGCGAGCCGCGGCGCGAACTGCAGCCGCTGCTCGATCAGCAGGATCGCGACCCCGTCGGCCTGCAGCGCGGCGAGGCAGGCGCCGACTTCGTCGACCGCGAGCGGCGCGAGCCCTTCGGCCGGCTCGTCGACGATCAGCACGCGCGGGCTCCCGGCCAGCGCGCGCACCAGCGCGAGCACCTGCTGCTCGCCGCCCGACAGGCGCCCTGCTTTCACGTCCGCGCGCGCGGCCAGCAGCGGAAAGCGGTCGAACAGGCGGTCGAGCGCCGCGCGTTCGGCCGGGCCGCGTGCGCCGCGCAAGCCGAGCCGCAGGTTGTCGCGAACGGTCAACAGCGGAAACACGTCGCGGCTTTCGGCCACGTAAGCAACGCCGCGCCGCGCGATCTCGAACGTCCGTGCGCCCGCGCATTCTGCACCGGCGATGCGCACCGAGCCGGCCGTGCGGACGAGCCCCATCACGGCCTTCGCGAGCGTCGAGCGCCCCGAGCCGTTGCGGCCGAGCAGCGCGAGCGTCTCGCCCGGCGCGAGCGCGAGATCGACGCCGTCGAGCACGGGTTGCAATCCGTACCACGCGCGCAGGCCGCGAATGTCGAGCAGTGCGCTCATGCGCGACCCTCGCCCAGATACGCCGCACGCACGCGCGGATCGGCACGGATGGCATCGGGCGCGCCGGTCGCGACCACCGTGCCGCGCACGAGCACCGTGATACGTTCGGCGAAGTCGAACACCGCGTCCATGTCGTGCTCGATCATCAGCACCGTGCGGCCCTGCGTCGTCGCGCGGATCAGTGCGATCATCCGTGCCGCCTGCGCGCGGCTCATGCCGGCCGTCGGCTCGTCGAGCAGCAGCGTGCGCGCATCGCTCGCGAGCGCGATCCCGAGGTCGAGCGCGCGCTGTTCCGCATAGCTCAGTTCGGCGGCCGGCGTGTCGCGCCGCGCATCGAGGCCGATGTCGTGCAGCACGCGCGCGGCCGCGAGATCGACCGACGCCGATTCGCGCAGCCGGTTCCACCATCGGCGCCGTTCGGCCGGCGCATGCAGCGCCGCGCAGCGCAGGTTGTCGAATACCGTCAGCCGCGCGAACGCACTCGTCTGCTGGAAACTGCGGCCGATGCCGAGGCGGCTCGCGACGACCGGCCCGCGCCCGCGCAGCTCGACGCCGTGCAGCACGACGCGCCCGCGCGTCGGCCGCGTCGCACCGGCAATCACGCCGAACAGCGTCGACTTGCCCGCGCCGTTCGGCCCGATCAGCGCGTGACGCTCGCCGGCCGCGATGCTCAGTTCGACGCCGTCGAGCACGGTCTGCGCGCCGAAGCGCTGCACGACGCCGTGGAGCGCGATCGCATTGCCGCTCATCGTGCGTCCTCCCGCTTGCCGGCCTGCCCGCCCTGCACGAACCGCGCGCGCCAGCCCCACAGCAGCGTACCGATGCCGGCCGCCGAGCCGGCGACGGCCCAGCCGGCCGGCGTATCGGCATCGATCGCCCATGCGCCGAACGCGAGGCCCGTGCCGTCGTCCTGCGCGAAGCGCCACGCGTAGCCGAGCTCGGCCGCGCAGACGATCGCGACGCCCCAGAACATGCACGCGCCGAGCGCGCACAGCATCCGCCACCGCTCGGCCGCCGGCGCATCGCGCCGCATCGCGTGCGCGAACGCCTGCGCGATACCCGCGAGCCCGCGCGGCGCGGCCACGACGATCGCGACGAACAGCACGCCGAGATACAGCGCCCATGCACGCGACACGCCCGCGACGCCGATGCTCAGCGCGGTCAGCACGGCCGCGCCGGCCGCCGGCCCGAAGAATGCGCCGGTGCCGCCGATCACCGCGGCGATCAGCACGGTTGCCGAGCGCGCCATCGACACGCTGTCGGGCGTCGCGATCTCGATGTCGATCAGCGTCAGCGTGCCGGCGATGCCCGCGAAGAACGACGCGCAGGTGACCATCGCGAGCCGCACGCGGCGCGGATCGGTGCCGAGCGCGGCGACGCGCGCGGGGTTGTCGCGCACCGCGTTCGCGAGCCGCGCGAGCGGCGTGCGCGTCAGCGCGTGCATGGCCCACGCCGACACGACGCACCACGCGGCGATCACCGCATAGGCATGTGCCGGTGCGCCGAAATGCCAGTTGCCCCACGGCGCGCCGCTCGCGCGGTCGATCGGCACGCCGCCCAGGCCGCCGAACCATGCGGGCACGCTCCACGCGGCGGCCGCGACGCATTCGCCGAGCCCGAGCGTGATCATCGCGAACGCGGTGCCGGAGCGGCGTGTCGCGAGCAATCCGGCGACGAACCCGAAGCCCGCGCCGGCCGCGCCGCCGACGAGCGGCAGCAGCGGCAGCGGGCCGCCGACATGATTGAACCAGTGCGCGGCCGCGAACGCGCCAAGGCCCGCGAACGCCGCGTGCCCGAACGACAGCAACCCGGTCGTGCCGAGCTGCAGGTTGTACGACAGCGCGAGCACGACGAGCGCGGCCGTCTGCGCGAGATAGCCGAGCACCGCGCCATGCGGCCACAGCCACGCGGGCAGCGCGAAGCACGCGGCGAACAGCGCCCAGCGCACGCAGCCGGCGAGCACGCGGCTACGCATCGACACGCTCGCCGAACAGCCCGCGCGGCCGCGCGACCAGCACGGCGACGAGCAGCAGGTACGGCACCAGCGGCGCGAGTTGCGCGATCGTCACCGCGGCGACGCGGTCGGGCAGCGCGACGCCGGCCCATTGCGCGAAGTCGCGCAGCGACGTATCGCTCGCGGCCGCGAAGGTCTGCGCGAAGCCGACCGCGAGCGACGCGACGAACGCGCCGCCGAGCGAGCCGAGCCCGCCGATCACGACGACCGCGAACACGACCGACCCGACGGTCTCGGCCAGCGCGGGCTCGATCACCGCGAGCGGCGCGCCGATCACGCCGGCCAGCGCCGCGAGCGCGGTGCCGGCGCCGAACAGGCCCGTCATCACGCGCGGCACGTCGTAGCCGAGCGCCTCGACGGCCGCGCGATGCGTGAGCGCCGCGCGCACGACGAGCCCGATGCGCGACACGCGCAGCAGCGCGCCGAGCGCGACCAGCATCGTCGCGGACATCGCCATCATGAACAGCCGGTAGCGCGGCAATGCGAGGCCGAAGACGGTCACGGGCGCGCCGTCGAACAGCGGCGGCATGGGCGCCGGCAGCGGCGCGAGGCCCCAGGCGAGTTTCGCGCCCTCGCCGATCAGGTAGGCGAGACCAAAGGTCAGCAGCAGTTCGCTCGTATGGCCGCGCGCCTGCACGCGGCGCAGCAGCGCGCGTTCGCAGCCGGCGCCGAGCAGCCCGACCGCGAGCGGCGCGAGCACCAGCGCGGGCCAGAAGCCCGCGTAGGCCGCGATGCTGTAGCCGACATACGCGCCGAGCATGTAAAAGCTCGCATGCGCGAAGTTCAGGACGCCCTGCACGCTGAAGATCAGCGTGAGGCCGGCCGACAGCATGAACAGCAGCAAGCCGTAGCTGAGGCCGTTGAAGGCCTGGAGCGCGAACGCGTGCACCGCGCGCCGTCAGGCCGTGAGCGGCTCGAGCGCGGCGCGCAACGCATCGGGCAGCGGCACGGGGCGGCGTGTCTTGCGATCGACGTACACGTGCACGAAATGCCCCTGCGCGGCCGGCGCCGCGTCGCCTTGCGCGAACAGGCCGACCTCGTAGCGCACGCTCGACGTGCCGAGCTTCACGACCCGCAGCCCCGCGTCGACCGACTGCGGGAACACGAGCGGCGCGAAGTAGTTGCACTGCGTCTCGACGACCAGCCCGATCGTCTGCCCGTGCTCGACGTCGAGCACGCCGGCGCGGATCAGGTACTCGTTCACGACGGTGTCGAAGTAGCTGTAGTAGACGACGTTGTTCACGTGCCCGTAGACGTCGTTGTCCATCCAGCGGGTCGTGATCGGCAGGAAGTGGCGATAGGCGTCGCGCGGACGCGGCTGCGGCTTGTCGGACATGGCGATGGCGGTCAGGACGAGGGAAACGACGAGGATGACGCGCGGCGGCCATGCGGCACGGCACGCCGGCGAGAAGCGGAACGCCGCGTCGCGATCGCTCGCGGCGCGGCGGCAGACACGCTGCGGACCGGCCGGCCCATCACTGCCCCGGCCGGTCGACGAACTCGAAATCGAGGCCGCGCGCGCGCATCCAGTCGGCGAGCGCGATGCCCGTGCCGGCACGCCACGGGCGCAGCAGCGGCGGATCGACGAGCTTGTATTCGAGCAGTTCCGGCGACAGCGACACCGTGCCCGACGCACGCACGTGGTACGCGATGATCAGCTCGTTCTTGCGGATGAATTCGTACACGCCGACGAGCGACACCTGCTCGGCCTTCAACGCGGTTTCCTCGAACACCTCGCGCGCGATGCCGTCCTCGGGCGTCTCGCCGTTTTCGAGGAAGCCGGTGATCAGCGCGAACATCCCTTCGGGCCAGGCCGCGTTGCGCGCGAGCAGGATCTTGCCGTCGAGCTCGACGATCGCGGCGACGACGGGCAGCGGATTGTTCCAGTGCACATAGCCGCAGGTATCGTCGGGGCAAGCCTGGCGCACGCGGCCGCCTTCATGTTCGGGATCGGCGCGCTCGGTCAGCGGGCTCGCGCAGCGCGGGCAGAAACGGTAGTCGGCGGTGGTCATCGGTGAGGATCTGGCGAGCGCCGGACGGCGCCTCACGGCTGCCCGCGCACCCGCTCGGCGCGGGAAAGGCTTCATTCTAGCGAGTTTGCCCGCGCCGCAGACGATCCGTCCCCGCCGCCGTCAGGGTTGCCGGCGCCCGCTCACGGCAGTCGCCGCAAAACCGGCCGCACCGGCGAGCAACGCGCCCACCGCGACCCACAACGCCGGCGTAAACGACCCGAAACGCGCGGCCAGCGGCGCCGCGACGAGCGGCCCGAGGATCTGCCCGATGCCGTATGACGCCGTCGCATAGCCCATCAGCCCGGCTGCGCGCTCGCCGTGCAGGCGCCGCGCCTCGCGCATCGCGAACAGCGTGATCGCGGTGAACGGCAGGCCGAGCAGCGCGCTGCCGGCCGAGAAACCGGCCGCGTTCGGCCACACGATTCCGGCCACGATGCCGAGCGCCTGCGTCGCGCAGCCGGCCGCGAGCAGCAGGCGGTTGTCCCAGCGCGCGGGCAGCCGCGCGGCGGAGATCGCGCCGACGATCAGCGCCGCGCCGAACATCGGCCAGAACAGGTCGGGCCACGGCGAACCGGCCGGCAGCGCGGCGCGCGCGATCACCGGCAGGAACGTCGCGGTGATGATGTAGCCGAAGCCTGGCGCGCCGTACAGCACGACGAGCCACGCGGCATCCATGCGGCGGCTTCGCAGGCCGGCGGCAGGCGCCGTCGAAGCGGCCGCTGCTCCGGCAGCCGCATGCGGCGCGGCGGCGGCCGGCGGTGCCACGTGCGCCGGCGCCGGCACGGTGCCGAACGTGCGCCAGATCGCAACCGACAGCACGGCCGACAGCGCCGCGAAGCCCAGCCAACCCGACGCCGCGCGCTGACCGGCCAGCGCGCTGCCGATCAGCCCCGTCAGGACGATGCCGACGCCGGGCCCCGCGTAGATCACCCCGCTCCATTCCGGCGCGTGCAGCTCGGCCAGGCGCCGCAATCCCCACTGCGACACGAACACGAACGTCCAGGCACTGACGACGCCCGCGACGAAGCGCACCGCGAGCCACACGGGCAACAGGTGCCCGACGCCCATCGCCGCCGTCAGCAGCACGGTGGCCGCGAGCCCGAAGCGCACCATCCGCGCGGGCGCGACACGCAGCGTCGCGCAACTGACCGCGCCGGCGAAGTAGCCCGCGTAGTTTGCCGACGCGAGCCAGCCGCCGGCCTTCAGGCCGATCGAGCCGTCGGCGAGCATCAGCGGCAACAACGGCGTGAACGCGAAGCGGCCGACGCCGAGCACGACGGCGAGGCCGACCATGCAGGCCAGCGCGGCCGCGCGGGCACGACGATCGGCCTGGTCTGACGAAAGCACGCCGGCAGCGGCGGTCGGGGCATCGAAGCGGGACATGGCGGCATCGGCCGGCACTCAGCGCGCCGGCCGGATCGGAAATCGGAATGCCTTCATCGTAGCTTGACCAAACGTTCTCGAAAAATGAATAATTGAGAATCGACCCATCCTCTGGAGAGAATCATGGATCTGGCCGCGCTGGCGATATTCCGGGCGGTCGTGCGCGAGAACGGTGTGACGCGTGCGGCGGCCAAGCTCAATCGCGTGCAGTCGAACGTCACGACGCGCATCAAGCAGCTCGAGGAGGAACTCGGCGCGGCGCTGTTCGTGCGCGACGGCCGCCGCCTGGTGCTGACGCCGGCCGGCCACACGCTGCTGCCGTATGCGGAACGCCTGCTCGCGCTCGCCGACGAAGCGCGCGACGCGGTGCGCGAGGACACGCCGCGCGGCCGTCTGCGGCTCGGCACGATGGAAAGCACGGCCGCAAGCCGGTTGCCGACGATACTCGCACGCTATCACCACGCATGGCCCGACGTGTCGCTCGAACTGCTGACGGGCACGACGGGCTGGCTGATCGACCGCGTGCGCGACTTCGAGGTCGATGCGGCATTGTTCGCCCGCCCGCCCGAGCCGGACGCGCTGCCCGACACGTTCGAGACGGTGCCGATCTTCCGCGAGGATCTCGTGCTGCTGACGCCGCGTGGCCATCCGCCGGTGCGCACGCCGCGCGACGTGATCCTGCCGACGCTGATCGCGTTCGAGCGCGGGTGCACGTATCGCAAGTACGTCGAGCGGTGGTATGCGGCGCATGGCGTAAAACCGGCGCGCGTGCTCGAACTCGGCTCGTATCACGCGATCGTCGCGTGTGTCGCGGCCGGCGCGGGTGTCGCGGTCGCGCCGCGCTCCGTACTCGATCTGCAACCCGAAACCGGCAACATCGCCGCGCACACGATCCCCGAACTCGAAGGCATCGACACGCTGCTCGCGTGGCGGCAGGGCTATGCATCGGCGGCCCTCGCCGCGCTGCGCGATGCGCTCACGGAAGCCGGACGGCCGCCCGCCGATGCGACGCCGCCGACGGCGACCGTGACGGCCTGACCCGTGTTCGCGCGTCGCCGCACGGAGCGACGCGCACAAACAAAACGACCCGACCGGCGCGTGCCGATCGGGTCGTTTTTCAGTCAGGCAATGCCGTCAGTGAAACGGCATCGCCTCGATGACGTGACGATCAGAGCCGCTCTTCGACCCAGCCCTTCACGCCGGCCAGCGCGCCCGGCAGGTTGGCCGGCTCGGTGCCGCCTGCCTGCGCCATGTCCGGACGGCCGCCGCCCTTGCCGCCGACCTGCTGCGCGACGAAGTTCACGAGTTCGCCGGCCTTCACCTTCTTGCTCGCGTCCGGCGTGACGCCCGCGATCAGGCTGACCTTGCCACCTTCGACGGCCGCCAGCACGATCGCCGCGCTCTTCAGCTTGTCCTTCAGCTTGTCGACCGTTTCGCGCAGCGTCTTCGCGTCGGCGCCGTCGAGCGTCGCGGCCAGCACGTACACGCCGCCGATTTCGATGGCCTGCTGCGCGAGCTCGTCGCCCTGGCTCGACGCGAGCTTCGACTTCAGCGCGCCCAGCTCCTTCTCGAGCGACTTCACCTGGTCCTGCACCTGTGCGATGCGCTGCGTGAGTTCCGACGGTTGCGCCTTCAGCGCAGCTGCCGCTTCGTTCACGCGCGCGTCGAGCTCCTGCACGTAGCGCACCGCGTTGTCGCCGGTGATCGCCTCGACACGGCGGATGCCGGCCGCGACGCCGCCTTCGACGACGATCTTGAAGAAACCGATGTCGCCGCTGCGCTGCACGTGCGTGCCGCCGCACAGTTCACGCGAGAAACCGAGGTCGAGCACGCGCACTTCGTCGCCGTACTTCTCGCCGAACAGCGCCATCGCACCGCCCTTCACCGCTTCGTCGTACGGCATCACGCGCACGATGCCCGGCGCGTTGGCCAGGATCTCGTTGTTGACGATCTGCTCGACGCGACGGATTTCGTCGTCGGTCATCGGCGCGTTGTGCGCGAAGTCGAAGCGGGTCTTTTCCGCGTCGACCAGCGACCCCTTCTGCTGCACGTGCGCGCCGAGCACTTCGCGCAGCGCCTTGTGCATCAGGTGGGTGGCCGAGTGGTTGCGCTGCGTGCGGGCGCGGCGATGCGCGTCGATTTCCGCGCGCAGCACGTCGCCGACCTTCAGCGTGCCCTGCTCCAGCGTGCCGTGATGGCCGATCACGTCGGCCTGCACCTTCAGCGTGTCGGCCACCGCGAAGCGCGTCGCGGCGTTCGCGAGCACGCCCTGGTCGCCGACCTGGCCGCCCGATTCCGCGTAGAACGGCGTGTGATCGAGCACGACGACCGCGTCCTGGCCGGCCTTCACTTCGTTGACGGCCGAACCGTCGACGTACAGCGCGACGACCTTCGCGTCGTCGAACGCGATTTCCTCGTAACCGTGGAAGGTGGTCTTCGCGCCCGAGTATTCGAGGCCCTGCGCGGCCTTGAACTTGCCGGCCGCGCGCGCCTGCTCGCGCTGGCGCGCCATCGCGTCGTCGAATGCCGGCTCGTCGACCGTCATCCCGCGCTCGCGGCAGACGTCGGCCGTGAGGTCGAGCGGGAAGCCGTACGTATCGTGCAGCTTGAACGCGAGTTCGCCGTCGAGCACCTTGCCGCCCTTCGCCTCGACGTCGGCAAGCGCGGCTTCGAGGATCGACATCCCGTGCTCGATCGTCTCGAAGAAGCGCTCTTCTTCCTGGCGCAGCACGTCGGTCACGCGCTGTTCCGCTTCCTTCAGCTCCGGATAGGCCGTGCCCATCTCGGCGACGAGGTCGGCCACCAGCTTGTGGAAGAACGAACCCTTGCGGCCGAGCTTGTAGCCGTGGCGGATCGCGCGGCGCACGATCCGGCGCAGCACGTAGCCGCGGCCTTCGTTGCCGGGGATCACGCCGTCGACGATCAGGAACGAGCACGCACGGATGTGATCGGCGATCACCTTCAGCGAGTTGTTCGTGAGGTCGCTGATCTCGGTCACGCGCGCGGCGGCCTTGATCAGGTTCTGGAACAGGTCGATCTCGTAGTTGCTGTGCACGTGCTGCAGCACCGCGGCGAGGCGCTCGAGGCCCATGCCGGTGTCGACCGACTGCTTCGGCAGGCGCGTCATGTTGCCCTGCGCGTCGCGGTTGAACTGCATGAACACGAGGTTCCAGATCTCGATGTAGCGGTCGCCGTCTTCTTCAGGCGACCCCGGCGGGCCGCCCCACACGTCCGGCCCGTGGTCGTAGAAGATTTCGGTACAGGGGCCGCACGGGCCCGTGTCGCCCATCGTCCAGAAGTTGTCCGACGCGTAGCGCGCGCCCTTGTTGTCGCCGATGCGGATGATGCGCTCGGTCGGCACGCCGACTTCCTTCGCCCAGATGTCGTACGCCTCGTCGTCTTCCTGGTAGACGGTGACCCACAGCTTGTCCTTCGGCAGCTGGTAGACCGTGGTCAGCAGCTCCCACGCGAACTTGATCGCGTCGTGCTTGAAGTAGTCGCCGAACGAGAAGTTGCCGAGCATCTCGAAGAACGTGTGGTGGCGCGCCGTGTAGCCGACGTTCTCGAGGTCGTTGTGCTTGCCGCCCGCGCGCACGCTGCGCTGCGCCGTCGTGGCGCGCGAGTACGGGCGCGGATCCGTGCCGAGGAAGACGTCCTTGAACTGGACCATGCCCGAGTTCGTGAACATCAGCGTGGGGTCGTTACCGGGCACGAGGCTCGACGAGCGGACGATCGTGTGGCCCTTCGATTCGAAGAATTTGAGGAATTTCTCGCGGATTTCGGCAGCTTTCATGGCGTGCGGGGACAGTCTGGCAAAGACGGCTTCAAACGCCGGCGCCCCAGGCGGGGCGCGCGGCGGCATGGATTCGGAAACGATCGATTATACGGGATCGGGGCCGGCTTCCGGGCAAAGCGCCGGCAAAGCGGCTCGGCCATCCGGCCGGCCCGGCTGGGCCACCCGCGCGGCCGATTCGCCTTAAGATGCTCGGCATGCCAATCGGCCCGGCCGGACAAGACGGGCCAGCCATGAAAGGAGACGATTCGACGATGGGTGCCCTGAGCCATATCCGCGTGCTGGACCTCACCCGCGTGCTCGCGGGGCCGTGGTGCGCGCAGACGCTTGCCGACTTCGGTGCGGACGTGATCAAGGTCGAGCGCCCGGGCGCCGGCGACGACACGCGCCACTGGGGGCCGCCGTACCTGAAGGACGCGGACGGCGCGGATACCGCCGAGGCCGCGTACTACCTCGCGGCGAACCGCAACAAGCGCTCGGTGACGATCGACATCGCGACGCCCGAAGGCCAGCAGATCGTGCGCGAGCTCGCCGCGCAAAGCGACGTCGTGCTGGAGAACTACAAGGTCGGCCAGTTGAAGAAATACGGGCTCGATTACGACTCGCTGCGTGCGGTGAAGCCCGATCTCGTCTACTGCTCGGTCACCGGCTTCGGCCAGACGGGCCCGTATGCGCACCGCGCGGGCTACGACTTCATCGTGCAGGGGATCGGCGGCTTCATGAGCATCACCGGCGAGCGCGACGGCGAGCCGGGCGGCGGCCCGCAGAAGGCCGGCGTCGCGATCGCCGACCTCGCGACGGGCCTCTATTCAACGATCGCGGTGCTTGCCGCGCTCGCGCACCGCGACCGCACAGGCGTTGGCCAGTACATCGACATGGCGCTGCTCGACGTGCAGGTCGCGCTGCTCGCGAACATGAACACCAACTTCCTCGCGAGCGGCAAGCCGCCGGCACGCTGGGGCAACGCGCATCCGAACATCGTGCCGTACCAGACGTTCCAGACGCGCGACGGCTGGATCATCGTCGCGGTCGGCAACGACGGCCAGTTCCGCAAGTTCGTCGAGGCCGGCGGCCGGTCCGAACTGGCCGACGACGAGCGTTTCGCGACGAACCCGTCGCGCGTGCGCCACCGCGACACGCTGGTGCCGATCCTCGCGGAGATGGTGAAGGCGCGCGACAAGGCCGACTGGATCGCCGTGCTCGAAGCGGCCGGCGTGCCGTGCGGGCCGATCAACGATCTCGACGAAGTGTTCGACAACGAGCAGGTGGTCGCGCGCGGGATGCAGGTATCGCTGCCGCACCCGTGCGGCGCGGACGTGAAGCTCGTGCGCAACCCGATCCGGATGAGCGCGACGCCGCCCGATGCGCGCACGGCCCCGCCGCTGCTCGGCGCGCAGACCGACGACGTGCTGCGCGACATGCTCGGCTACGACGACGCACGGATTGCCGCGCTGAAGGCGAAGCAGGCGATTTGAGCGCGCGTGACACCCGGCCCGACTGCCCACGTAAGGAGCGTCGGCCGGGTATATCGGGAGTCAGCGCTGCGCAAGCGTATCGCACCCACCAGCAAGCAGTGCGAGCGCCGCACGCGCGGCCGGATCGACGACGATTGCGCGATCGCCCGCGCCCGGGAGACCGGCGATTGCCACCGTGTCCGTATCGGCTGCCCCCCGGAATACCAATGTCGGAAGCGGTTCAGAAGCGATGCGATCGCGCATTTCCAGCGTGCCGAGCGGCGCCGGAAACGCTGTCTCGAGCTCGGCGCCGGACACACCACCGCGCGCGATCAGCGTGGTGAGCGGCGCGAGCCGGTCGGCCAGCCCAGGTGGCGCGACACACTGCCGGGAAGCGCGGCCATCGGCAAACGTGACGCGCACGGAGAACGGTGCCGCCGGCTGCACGCGATGCGCGTTCACGCTCAGCGCACCCGCGGTGTAGACGAACGACATCACCTCATCCGGCTGCACGCTGAGTATTTCGGTACCTGGCGCGATTGGCGCGGGACTGCCCGTGCTTCCGATCATGCTTCGCCAAGCTAATCCAACGAGCACGGCGACGAACACGACGCCGGTCGCGCGGACAACCCGGCCTGTTGCCGCGCGCGTCATGACACGTGCACCATTGTTCCGACCGGTGTCCATTCGTACAGTTGCCGCGCATCGGCTTCGCTCAGCCGCACACATCCGCGCGAGCCGAACCGGTCACTCACCGAATGGCGAGCCAGCCGCACGACGCCGAGCGGCATTGGTCCGTGATATTGATGAAAAGCTTTGCCATCCGTGGTGAAGAACATTGCACGATCCATCTGCACGTTATACGTGCGGCTACGATAAGGGTGATGCTTGCGGAGGATTCTGAACGTGCCCCGATCGGTCGGGTGCTCGCGGTCGCCTGTCACGCAGTCGAAGCGGAACACGCAAACGCGCCCCTCGTATGCTTCCACGCATTGCCGTGACAGATCAACCTGAATCCGTTTCGTCGCGGCTCCGTTGTTTTCTTTGGTGCGGTCGGATCGTGCGGGCTGGACTGGCATGGAGGCTTTCCGTCTGGTCGAATGGCCCGCCAGACTACCCACTACCGACTTCAAACGATATGGGACACGTCAGAAATTCGGAGCGCTGCCCAACGGCAGACGTGCCTGCTGCCGCACATGCCCACCAAGCGATGAGCCCGGATGGCGCGACATGTGTCGGGGGACTGCCGACGCGCGTGGCTCCCCCCGCTGCTCGGCGACGACGACGAACGGATCGCGGCGTTGAAGGCGAAGCAGACGATCTGACGGTCCTGCGATCAGCCCTGCGCAACACGGTCAACCTGCGACCGCCAGCGCGTCGAGCCAGCCGCGCGCTTGCGGCCAGTCGCCGAGCCCGCTGTCCGCGTTGATGTGGCCGCGCGGGCCGATGTCACGGAATGCACTGCCCCACGCGTGCGCGCAGCCGTGCGCGAACGCAAGCGAACCGTACGGATCGTCGCTGCTCGCGACCACGCAGGTCGGAAACGGCAGCCGCTCGTGCGGCACCGGGCCGAAACCGTGCGCATCGGCCGGAAACGCCGGCGCGGCGGGATCGGGCAACGCGACGAGCAGCGCCCCGCGCACTTTCGCGAGCGCGGCCGGACGCGCATAGCGTGTCGCCCACCATGCGGTGGTCAGCGTGCCGAGGCTGTGGCCGGCGATCAGCACGGGCCCGCGCGCGGCTTCGACCGCACGGTCGAGCGCGAGACACCAGCCGTTGCGGAACGCGCGGTCCCAGTCGGGCATCGCGACCCGCGAGAAGCGCGCGTCGGCGCGCTCCCAGCGGCTTTGCCAGTGAAGCGGGCCCGAATTGGCGTAGCCCGGCAGGACGAAAACGAAGGGGGCGCTCATGGAGGAATGCGTCGACGAATGGAATCGTGTTGTGGCGTCGACGCAGTGTCGCACACCCTCCTCTCCCTGATGCTGCCTGTCGAAAACCGGAGGGATGTGCGAGAAGGCCGAGCGCGCCGTGACGCGTGTTCAGGTCGACGTCACGACCGTCCGGCGTTCAACGGCGCCCGCGTCCCGGGCGCCTGCCTGCGATCAGCGTACGCCGGCGCCGACCAGGCCGCCTGCCGCCGCACCGGCCACCGTGCCGACCGGGCCGCCCGTGATCAGGTAGCCGAGCGCGCCGCCGGCGGCCGCGCCGATACCGGCATTACGCTGCGTATGCGTCATCGCGCATGCGCCGAGTTGCGACAGGGCCGCGACGATCACCGCGGTACGAACGAGAAAAGTGGTCTTCTTCATCATGGTTATTGGCTTCCTTCCGCCCGGAAAAATATACGAATGGCGGCGTTGTATCGGTAAAGCCATCATAGGAAAACCCGAACGGCGCCAGCAATCCGATTTACGTCGTGTTACAGCCGACACACACTCGATATATTGCGGTACGCATCGCGAACGCACGGTGCCGGACCCGCGAGCCGCGCGGGACGGACCCCGGTCAGGTAGAATTACAGGATTAAACCGGCGCGACGCGCCGACACAACCTGACGCCACCCGCATGAGCACCGAACGCAACGACGCCCCCGCGGCTTCCAATTTCATCCGCAACATCATCGACGACGACAACCGCACCGGCAAATGGGGCGGACGCGTCGAGACGCGCTTCCCGCCCGAGCCGAACGGCTATCTGCACATCGGCCATGCGAAGAGCATCTGCCTGAACTTCAGCGTCGCGCGCGACTACGGCGGCGTGTGCCACCTGCGCTTCGACGACACGAACCCGGAAAAGGAAAGCGTCGAGTACGTCGACTCGATCGTCGACGCCGTGCGCTGGCTCGGTTTCGACTGGCGCAAGGACGCGGTCGATCACCAGTATTTCGCGAGCGACTACTACGACAAGCTGTACGAGTTCGCCGAGTTGCTGATCAAGCGCGGCAAGGCGTACGTCGACAGCCAGAGCGCCGACGAAATGCGCGCGAACCGCGGCTCACTGACGGAAGGCGGCAAGCCGTCGCCGTTCCGCGACCGCACGCCGGAAGAGAACCTGGACCTGTTCCGCCGCATGAAGGCCGGCGAGTTCAAGGAAGGCGAGCACGTGCTGCGCGCGAAGATCGACATGGCTTCGCCGAACATGAACATGCGCGACCCGGTGATCTACCGGATCCGCTACGCGCATCACTACCGCACCGGCGACGCATGGTGCGTGTATCCGATGTACGACTACACGCACTGCATCTCGGATGCGCTCGAAGGCATCACGCATTCGCTGTGCACGCTCGAATTCGAGGATCACCGCCCGCTGTACGACTGGGTGCTGAACGAACTCGCGGAAGCCGGCATGTTCACGCGCCCGCTGCCGCAACAGATCGAATTCTCGCGCCTGAACCTCACGTACGCGATCACCAGCAAGCGCAAGCTGCTGCAGCTCGTCACCGAAGGTCACGTCGACGGCTGGGACGACCCGCGGATGCCGACCATCGTCGGCGTGCGCCGTCGCGGCTTCACGCCGGAGAGCATCCACCTGTTCTGCGAACGGATCGGCGTGACGAAGATCGATTCGTGGATCGACATGAGCATCTTCGAAGGCGCGCTGCGCGACGACCTCGACGACAAGGCCGCGCGTACGGTCGCGGTGCTCGATCCGCTGAAGCTCGTGATCGACAACTATCCGGAAGACCTCGAGGAAGCGTGCACGGCGCCCGTGCATCCGCACCACCCGGACCGCGGCGTGCGCACGTTCCCGATCTCGCGCGAGCTGTGGATCGAGCGCGAGGATTTCGTCGAAAACCCGCCGAAGGGCTATTTCCGCCTGTTCCCGGGCAACAAGGTGCGCCTGCGCTACGGCTACGTGATCGAATGCACGGGCTTCGACAAGGACGCCGACGGCAACGTGACGGCCGTGCACTGCAACTACTTCCCCGACAGCAAGTCGGGCACGGAAGGCGCGAACACGTACAAGGTCAAGGGCAACATCCACTGGGTCAGCGCGAAGCATGCGCAGCCGGCCGAAGTGCGGATCTACGACCGCCTGTTCAAGGAGCCGCACCCGGACGCGGGCGGCGCGAACTTCCTCGAAGCGCTGAATCCCGATTCGAAGAAGATCGTGCAGGCTTATCTGGAGCCGGGCAACGGCGACATCGCGCCGGAAACGCGCCTGCAGTTCGAGCGCCACGGCTACTTTGTTGCCGACCGTGTCGATTCGAAGCCGGGCAAGCCGGTGTTCAACCGGATCGTCGGGCTGCGCGACAGCTGGGGCAAGCCGGCCTGACGGCCTGCTCCCGCACGCGGCGCGCGGCTGCGACGGCCGCCGTCGCGTGACCATGAAAAAACCGGCACTCAGGCCGGTTTTTTTATTGCGTGTATCGAAGCGGAACGCGACGGCGCAAGCCGCGCCCGCTCACTCGCCCGACAACCGCCGATGCAGCTCCGCCAGCGACAGCTTCGTGCGAAACAGCCGCGCGAGGCTGCGGCTCGCATACGCGTCGACGTCGCCCGGCACGGTCCAGCGGTACGCGTCCATCTCGGGAATCATCGAACCGTCGCGACGGCTCGGGAACAGCGACGTGCACGTGCAGTGCGCGGGATCGATCTCCCCTTCGGCCACCCGCACCGCGAACAGGTGCAGGTCCTTGTCGTGCCGGTACGCAAAGCGGCCGAGATCGAGCAGCCTGGCCGGCGCAAATTCGATGCCGGTTTCCTCGAGCAGCTCGCGCAGCGCGGCGTCGGCCGGCGTCTCGCCCGGCTCGCCCTGCCCCTTCGGGATGTCCCAGTGCGTGGTATCCGTCGCGTGCGCGAGGAACACACGGCCGGCCGCATCGAGGATCACGACGCCGCACGACACCGTGCGCGGCGCACCGCCCCGCCTCATCACACGCGTGCTCAGCGCTTCTGCAGCTGCCACTTGCCCGCAGCCGTCTTGCAGTAGACGGGCTTGAGCGTCATCGTCTGGCCCTTCGCGGTGATTTCGGTGGCGATCTCGCGGCAGGTCTTGCCGTCGCTCTCGGACGTGGTCGGCGTGAGTTTCGCGTCGATCTGCGTGCCGCGACCGCTGCTCTGCCACGTCGTGGTTTCGCCGTCCTTGCCTTCGTCGCGCACTTGCACGACCGCCTTGGACAGCGATGCGCGATCGGTCTTGCTGAAATAGCTGATCGGCGTGTCGTTCAGGAAGTTCAGGTTGTTCTGCGCATGGGCGGGCAGCATCGCGGCTGCGCACGCGGCGCCGGCCAGCACGCGCGTGACGACGGAAAGGGATGCACGCATCGACATGTTTTTTCTCCTTGGATGTTCGATCGAACGGCGTGGTGCATGCCGGCGGACCGGTACGCACCACGCCCGTCAGCGAGCGAGCATAGCATGCGTGCTGTAATGAATGCCTCTAGGGCCTGTTCCCGCTAATAACGGGCTTGCGCTGGCCCCCAGAAGGGCCGAGCGCGAGGATTGCGACGAAGCGAATACTCGACGTATTCGCGAGGAGCATGACGCGGCGATCGGCCCTTCTGGGAGCCAGCCCCACGAATGCATTTTTCCAAACAGGGGAACGTGCCTTTCCGCCCACATTGCGGCGTCGTGCGTCGCTTGTTTGGCACGGCCAAACGGCGCTCCTTACTCCTTGCACTGCAGGCGGGAAGGCACGTTCGCAAGCCCGTTATTAGCGGGAACAGGCCCTAGGGCTTGGCCGGCGCCGCCGTTTGCTGATATCCGTCAGTCAGCGTGCCGAGGAACGCGATCACGTCGTTGATCTCGGCCGCGTTCAGCGCCGGCTGGTCGCCGCGCTTGCGGTCGAACGGCGGCTCGCGGTTGATGTTCGGCCAGTAGCGCTTCGGCAAATCGTCGTAGATCTGCACCTTGCCGTGCACGACCGGGTAGAACTTCTCCGGATGGATGTCGCGCTCGACGTAGAAGCGCATCACGTCCTCGAGCGAGTGATACACGCCGTTGTGGAAGAAGGTCTTGCGCAGCGCGACGTTGCGCAGCGACGGCGTGCGGAATAGCCCGCAGAATTCGTCGCGGCCCTTCAGGTCGGTGCGCTCGGGGCCGCACGCGCCGAGATCGTAGAAGCGCGGGTCGCGGTTGACGGGCAGCGCGCGGTTGCGTGGCACCGCGACCGCGATCAGCCCGAAATCGCTGAACTGCGGCGGGCCGCCTTCGAGCGTGCGCTGGCTGATGTGGCAACTCGCGCAGTTGCCCTTCTTCTCGTCGTTGAACAGCTGCAACCCGTGCAACTCCGCGGGCGTGAGCTGCGCGTGGCCGGCCAGGTACGCGTCGTATTTGCTCGTATACGGATCGAACAGTGCCGGCTGCTGCTGGAATGCGTCGAGCGCGCGCAGCACTGCATTGAACGTCGCCTGGTCGTCGCCGAGCACCTGGTCGCCGAACGCCTTGCGGAACGCGTCGGCATACGGTGCGGCGCGAACCGCCGTCGCGACCCGCGCGGGCGAGCTGCTCATCTCGAACGGCGACATGAGCGGAATGCGCGCCTGCGCATCGCGCGTATCGACGCGGCCATCCCAGGTCAGCCCGCCGGTCGGACCCGCGTCGATGCTTTCGTCACCTTCGTCCGGCGAATCGTGGAAGTGCTCGCTGAACGGCGGGATGCCGCGCAGGTACTTCAGCGACGGCACCGCGCGAAAGCCGGTACGGTGCATGTCGTCGCCGCCGAGCTGCACCGACAGCGCATTCGGCGGCCCGAACGCATGCTCGGCGCTATGGCACGACGCGCAAGCGAGCTTGCCGGACCCGGACAGCGACGGATCGAAGAACAGCTGCTTGCCGAGCGCCGTCATCTGCTTCACGCCCTCGAATACCTGCGCGCGCGTCTGCGGCTGGCCGGCCGGCGCGACCGCCGGGGCGGCCGGAGCAGCAGCCTGGGCCGCCGGTACGACGGACACGGCCGACGCATTCGTGCCGGGCTGTGCATCGCACCCGGCGAGCGTCGCGAGCGCGCCGACCAGCGCCAGCGTCGCCGCGGCGGAGACCAGCGAGCGCGCGGACGCGAAGGATTTCAGAAGGGTGTGCATCGTCGTTGTTCTAGTAGCGGTGGGCAGGTGGGCAATCGGCCGGAGCTTATGTCAGTTCCGTGACCGTTGAATGACGTTCGACCGACAGTCAATTGAAAGCGTGCCTACACCCGGCTGTCAAATCGGTTCCAGATAATGCGCGCAGCCGGGCGGTACCGCGAGGTTCGTGCGCCGGCCCTCCCGCCACCTGGTTCCCACACGCGACCAACGACGAATGAGAGAGAACATCGCATGAAGAAGTACGCCTGGATTCGCTACACGCCGATCGCCCTCGCGGCGGCGCTCAGCCTGACCGCCTGCGGCGGTGACGATGTCACGCAGCAAGGCCTGTCGGCCGTCAAGAACGTCGTCGTGATCTACGCGGAAAACCGCAGCTTCGACAACCTGTACGGCAATTTCCCGGGCGCGAACGGCCTGCAGAACGCGACGGCCGCGAACTCGGTGCAGAAGGATCGCGACGGCTCGACGCTGGCGACGCTGCCGAAGATCTGGGGCGGCCTGACCGCGACCGGCATCACGCCGGCGGTGACCGAGGCGATGACGGCGAACCTGCCGAACGCGCCGTTCGCGATCGACGATCCGAAGGGCTTCAACCAGTCGATGAGCATCGCGACGCGCGACATCGTGCACCGCTTCTACCAGGACCAGATGCAGATCAACGGCGGCAAGAACGACATGTACGCCGCATGGACCGACGCGGGCGGCCTGACGATGGGCCACTACACGGCCGATCCGTCGAAGCTGCCGCTGTGGAAGATCGCGCAGCAATACGTACTCGCGGACAACTTCTTCATGGGCGCGTTCGGCGGTTCGTTCCTGAACCACCAGTACCTGATCTGCGCGTGCGCGCCGTACTACGCGAACGCCGACAAGAGCCCGGCGGCCGGCAAGATCGCCGTGCTGAATGCCGACGGCAAGTCGCTGAAGGTCGCGACGAACTCGCCGGCCTCCGCGCTGAGCGGCCCGCCGAAGTTCGTCAACGACGGCGCGCTCACGCCTGACTTCTACGGCATCAACACGATGCAGCCGGCGTACCAGCCGAGCGGCAACAAGGCGGCCGCAGGCGGCGACCCGCTGCTCGCCGACCCGGCCAATCCGTCGACGATGCCGCCGCAGACGGCGACCAACATCGGCGACCTGATGACCAACGCGGGCGTTTCGTGGGCGTGGTATGGCGGCGCATGGGGCCAGGCGCTGCAGGCGAGCCAGAACGGCACGTCGAACGTGATCTACGGCGCCGACCTGTCGACGCCGAACTTCCAGCCGCACCACCAGCCGTTCAACTACTTCGCGAACCAGGCGCCGGGCACCGCGAGCCGCGCGCAGCACCTGCTCGACGGCGGCGCGAACGGCGCCGAGTTCATCAAGGCGATCGATGCGGGCACGCTGCCGCAGGTCACGTTCTACAAGCCGCAAGGCAACCTGAACGAGCACCCGGGCTACACGGACGTCACGTCCGGCGACCAGCACATCGCCGACGTGATCGCACACCTGCAGGCCAGCCCGCAGTGGAAGAACATGGTCGTGATCGTCACGTACGACGAAAACGGCGGCTTCTGGGATCATGCCGCGCCGCCGACCGCCGACCGCTGGGGTCCGGGTACGCGCATTCCGGCGCTGATCGTGTCGCCGTTCGCGAAGAAGGGCTTCGTCGACCACACGCTGTACGACACGGGCTCGATCCTGCGCTTCGTCACGCGCCGCTTCTCGCTGCCGCGCCTCGCGGGCCTGCAGCAGCGCGACGACGCGCTGAAGGCGAACGGGTCGCAGCCGATGGGCGACCTGACGAACGCGCTCGCGCTGTCGCCGAACCTGTAATCGCGTCACCGTTACGGCAAACCGGCCGGTCGCACGGCCGGGCCGGACCAACGAAGGACGGCCCCGCGGGGCCGTCCTTTTTTTCTTTACGCAAACCCGCTACGCTTTCGAGACCTTGACGGTGCCGTTCCGGTAGCCGTCGTGATGCCCCCCCTCGCTCGCGGCCGCGCATGACCAACGTCGAACTGTTCCATTACCTGCTGTTGCTGATCTGCGGCGCGGGCGCGCTCACGTGGCTCGCCGAGCGGATCTCGATTCCGCCGGCCGTCGTGCTGCTGCTCGGCGGCTGCGTGATCGCGGTCGCCGGCAAACGCGTGCCCGACATGGATCCGGCGCTGCTGCTCGCGGCCGTGCTGCCGCCGCTGCTGATGTCGAGCGGGTTCTACACCGCATGGAAGGAATTCCGCGAGCAACTGGCATCGATCGCGTCGCTCGCGCTCGGCGCGGTGGCGTTCACGACCGTCGCGGTCGCGCTCGCCGTGCATGCCGCGAACCCGGCGCTGCCCTGGGCCGCGTGCTTCACGCTCGGCGCGATCGTCTCGCCGCCCGACGCGGTCGCCGCGAAAGCCATCCTGCAGCGCCATCCGCTGCCCGCACGACTCGTCGCGGTGCTCGAAGGCGAAAGCCTCGTCAACGACGCATCGGGCCTGCTGCTGTACCAGATGGCCGTCTCGGCCGCGCTCGCCGTCTCGATCACGGCCGCGAGCGCCACCGGCCTGTTCTTCTCGCTCACGCTGATCGGCATCGCGGTCGGCCTCGCCTGCGGCCATGCGATGAGCTGGGTGCTGCCGCGCCTGCGCGACCCGATGCTCGGCATCGTCGTGACCTTCGCGATGGCCTGGGGCAGCTACGGCATCGCGGAAGCCGTCGACGGCTCGGGCGTGCTGTCGGTCGTCACCTGCGGCCTCGTGCTCGGCGTACGCCAGCATCGCGTCTTCGACGCCGACATGCGGATCAAGGCCAAGGCCACGTGGGAAGCGATCGTGTTCGTGCTCGACGCGCTCGTGTTCATCCTGATCGGCCTCGCGCTGCATGCGATCCTCGCACGCGTGAACCACGAAGGCGCGGTGCTGATGGCCGGCCTGCGCGTCGCGCTGCCGGCCACTGCCGCCGCGATCGGTGCGCGCGTCGTGTGGGTATTCGTCGCGATGTGGCTGCCGGGCCGCCTGCGCGCGCCGCGCGCGGGTCACGCGCCGTGGTCGTGGCGCGAAGCCGTCGTGCTCGGCTGGTCGGGCATGCGCGGCGTCGTGAGCCTCGCGGCCGCGATCGCGCTGCCGGGCAACTTCCCCGGCCGCGACCTGATCCTGTTCAGCACGTTCCTGCTGATCATCGCGACGCTCGTCGTGCAAGGCGGCACGCTCGCGCCGCTGATCCGCGTGCTGAAGCTGCGCCCGGCCGCGCGCCACACGATGTCCGAACATGCGGTGCGGGCGCACACGTTCGGCGCGGCGCTCGCCGAACTCGACGCACGCGAGCGGCGCGGGTCGGATCTCGAACGCCCGTCGCTCGACCGCCTGCTCACCGAATACCGCAACCGCGTCATGTTCAACGAACGCGCGCACCGGCAAGGCGCCGAACCGGCCGGCGTGCGCGCGCGCATGCTGCGCGTCGAGCTCGAACTCGTCGGCGTGTCGCGCGGCGCGCTGCTCGACCTGCACCGCGACGGCAAGGTCGACGACGCGACGCTGCACCGCATAGAATCGGAACTCGATTTCGAGGAACTGCGCCTGCAGCGGCTGCTCGAACCGTAACGCCCGGCCGGCCACGCCGCCGGGCTGCCCTCCTTCCCCACCTGGAATTGCAATGAGCGAACTGTCCGTCGAAGCGAGCATCGGCTCGGTCGATTACCTCGTCCACTTCAGCGATGGCGTCCACCAGTGGCGCGCCGACGAACCCGCGCCGCTCGGCGGCGGCGATGCGGCACCGACGCCCGTCGCGCTGCTGCTGTCGAGCCTCGGTGCGTGCACCGCGATCACGCTGAAGATGTATGCGCAACGAAAAGGCTGGCCGCTCGCCGAAGTGCACGTGAAGCTCGCGCACGAATCGGGCAGCGCGGGCAGCACGATCGTGCGCCGCATCACGCTGGACGGCGACCTGACCGGCGAGCAGCGCGAGCGCCTGCTGCAGATCGCGAACGCGTGCCCGGTACACAAGATCCTCACGCACCCGATCACGATCGACACGGCGATCGCCTGACGCTTCCCGGGATCCCCACCATGTCCGCCTCGATCAAGACCCTGCTCACGCCGCGCGAAAGCGACATCGGCAACCTCGTCGTGCGCCGCGTGCTCCCCGCGCGTGCCGCGCGCCTCGTCGGTCCGTTCATCTTCTTCGACGAAATGGGCCCGGCCGTGCTGCCGGCCGGCCGCGGTATCGACGTGCTGCCGCATCCGCACATCGGGCTCGCGACCGTCACCTACCTGTTCGACGGCTCGCTGATGCATCACGACAGCCTCGGCTTCCGGCAGAAGATCGTGCCGGGCGACGTGAACTGGATGACGGCCGGCCGCGGCATCGTGCATTCGGAACGCTCGCCCGACGAGGACCGGCCGCGCGAGCAGCCGGTGCACGGGATCCAGACCTGGGTCGCGCTGCCGGTCGAGCACGAGGACACCACGCCCGCATTCGTTCACCACGCGGCCGACACGCTGCCGTCGTTCGCGCGCGACGGCGTGAACGTGCGCGTGATCGCGGGCACCGCGTTCGGGCTCACGTCGCCGGTCGCCGTGTTCTCGCCGACGCTCTATGCGTATGCGGAATTCGCGTCGGGCGGGCAACTCGCGCTCGATGCGGAGCACGACGAGCGCGGCGTGTATCTCGTCGACGGCGATCTCACCGTCGACGGCACGCCGCTCGCCCCGGCGACGATGGCCGTGCTCGAACCGGGCGCGACCGCGGCGCTCGCCAGCGCGAACGGCGCGCGCGTGATGCTGCTCGGCGGTGCACACCTGCCGGGCGAGCGGTTCATCGAATGGAATTTCGTCTCGAGCGAACGCGCGAAGATCGACGCGGCGCGCGCCGCGTGGGCCGATCAGACGTTCGGCAAGGTGCCGGGCGAAGAAGACGAGTGGACGCGCCAGCCGGCGCGCAAGGCGCAATAAGCGGGCGCGCGCGCCCGACCAAGGACGGCCGGCACGCCTGCCGGCCGTCGTGCGTTTACGGCTTCAATCCCATCAGCTTCGCGAGCGTCGGCCAGCGGTCGAGCGACTCGACGAACGCGCGGCGCGCCTGCTCGTCGACATAACGCTCGGGATCGAGCGCGGGCAGATGCCGCGCGAGACCGATCACGTCGTTCGGTTGCGACAGGCGATCGTCGTCGCCGTCGCCGGGAAGGATTACTGTTCGTCGATCCATACGCCGTCCGGAGTTTTCACCGCGTAGCCCGCGGCCGTCTGCATCGTCACCGTGCCCTCGTTCTCGCCGACCATCCGCGTGCGCGGCAGGTCCGCCGCGTACTGCGCGAGCGTCGTGCCCGGCTTGAACGGGCTGTTCGACACCAGGTTCGACAGCAACTGCGACAGCGCGAGGAAGCTGGTCGGCTGGTCGATCACGGTCGTCGCGCCGTGGTTGCCGGTGAAGCCGACGAGCCGCACGCCGACCGGCCCGTGCACGATGCGCGGCGTCGGGATCTCGCGCAGGCCCGCGACCTGGTTCTTGTCGCCGCGCAGCGCGGCGCCGTGCTCGGGCACGAACACGATCACCGCGCGGCGGCCCGACTGCGCGATCAGGTCCGCGAGCCGGTCGAAGTCGTTCATCAGCTTCGTCGCGCGCTGCGGATACGAGTCGATGCTCGTCAGCGCGCTGCCGACGATGCGGTTGCCGTCATGCAGGCTGATCGTGTTGTAGTACAGCGCGACGGGGCCCGGCACCGACGCGCGCTGCGCGTACCAGTTCGCGAGCGTCGAATAGTCGTCCTTGATCGCCGAGCCGTCGAACGCGTGCATCGCGACGGGCGCGGCCGCGTTCGAGATCATCGGCGCATCGGCCACGCCGATGTTGTCGTGGACCACCTGCAGGAAGTTGTCGAAATGGCCGTCGTGGTTCAGCAGCGACTGCACCGAGTAGCCGGCGCTCGCCAGTTGCGAGAACAGGTGGCACTGCTGCGGCGCGGGCTTGTACAGGTCGGCGTGCGCTTCCTGGCCGCAGCTCGCGCGCAGCACGCGGATCGCCGCCGGGCCGCTGTAGCTCGCCGCCGTGCTGAAGTTCGAGAACAGGTAGTCGAAGTGGCTCAGCATCGGGTGGTTGCGCACCTTCGCCGCGTCGAGGTCGTCCCACGACAGCGAACAGATGTGCAGCACGATCACGTCGAACTGCGCGGCCGGATCGCTGCCGAGATGGCCGAACGCGACCTGCCGCTGCGACTCCTGGGCGCGGAACGTCGCGAGCGCCGCGTTGTGGTCCTCGGGCTGGTCGGCGCGCGCGGCGCCCGTTGCGTTCGCCTGCTGCTGGGCCGGCGCGACGACGCGCGCCATCAGCCCGCTGCCGGCCTGCCACAGCGGCATCACGATCAGCACGGCCAGCACGAACGTCGCGACGCGCAGCCAGCGGTTGACGATGAAATAGACGATCAGCGCGCCGACGACCGTCAGCACCAGCACCGGCGGCAGCAGGCGCGGCAGCAGTTCCATCCAGTAGTCGAGGCGGAACGTGCTCACTTCGCGCGCGGCCTCGGCGAGACGCGCGAGCGGCGGCGCATGCATCTCGCGCGCGAGCAGCGGCACCGCGACGAGGATCGCCACGACCTGCCGGACAATGCGCCACGCGCGCCGGCGGATCGGCGCGCTCGCCACGAGCGCCACCGCGAACGCGAGGTTCGCGAGCCAGAACGGCTGCAGGTGCCCGGTCGCGAACAGCGCGAACTTCAGGATGAAATACAGATTCCAGAACGTCATCTAAACCACTCCATGATGAGCGCCGCGTCAGTCGCGCGCCCGATCGAGTTTCGGCGCCAGCATCGCCTGTACGCCGCGCGCCGCACCCTTCCACATCCGCACGTAGCCGTCCAGCCCGATCCGCAGCACTTCCTTCAGCCCGCCGAGCGGCGTGTCGAGACGCTCGCCCTCGTGCCAGTCGAGCCAGGCATCGGCACGACCGAACGTGCACTGCACGAGCTGGCGCTCCTGTTCGAGCGTCAGTTCCTCGAAGCTCACGCCGACATGCGTCGGCGTCACGCGGGTCACGCGCACCGGGAACGGGAACGCGCGGTCGCCGCGCGTCACGCACACCGTCAGCGTGTCGCCGACGGCGAGCGGCAGCCCCGGCACGGCCTCGAGGCCGAGGCCGCCGGTCGAGTAGTCGCTCGTGAAGCACGCGGCCGTCGACCCGTCGGCCAGCAGCAACATGGCCGGCACGCGCATCGCGATCCGGTGCGTGACGCGCACCTGCTTGGTCTCGCGCGCGACGGCCAGCGCCGCGCCGAGCATCGCGAGGTTGTACACGGTCCAGCCGAGCGTGATCAGGATCGTCGACGCCTCGTCGCCCTGGTCGGCCGCGAGCCGCCACAGGCCGGCGAGGATCGCGAGCACGTTCATCCCGAACAGCACGAGATACGGCTTCGACGTCGACCAGTCGACGTAGCCTTCGTCGATCTTGCCGCCCTTGTCGGTCACGTTGAACTTGCCGTGCTTCGGGCTGAAGAAAGCGACGGTGGTCGGCAGTGCGATGTACCACGCGAGCACCGACTCGTACACCTCGGCCCAGAACGAATGGCGATAGCGTCCCTGCATCCGCGAGTTCGCGACGTTCGCGAGCACGAGGTACGGGATCACGTAGCTCGCGAGCGCGAGCGACGACGCGTTGATGAAGTACAGGTGGAAGAACAGGTACGCGAGCGGGATCGTCAGGAACACCAGGCGCGGAATCCCGTAGAAGAAGTGCAGCATCGCGTTGCCGTAGCAGATCCGCTGGATGAAGCCGAGCCCGCGCCCGAGGAACGGGTTGTCGATGCGGAAGATCTGCGCCATCCCGCGCGCCCAGCGCGTGCGTTGCTTCACGTGGCCCGCGAGGCTTTCGGTCGCGAGGCCGGCCGCCTGCACGGTCGGCAGGTACGCGGACGTATAGCCGCGCCGGTGCAGCTTGAGCGCCGTGTGCGCATCCTCGGTCACGGTCTCGACCGCGACGCCGCCGACCTCCTCCAGCGCCGTGCGCTTGAGCACCGCGCACGAGCCGCAGAAGAACGTCGCGTTCCACAGGTCGTTGCCCGACTGCACGAGCCCGTAGAACAGGTTGCCCTCGTTCGGGATCTCGCGGAACGTGCCGAGGTTGCGTTCGAACGGATCGGGCGAGAAGAAATGGTGCGGCGTCTGCACGAGCGCGCACTTCGGGTCGCGCAGGAACACGCCCATCGTCGTCTGCAGGAACGAGCGCGTCGGCACGTGATCGCAGTCGAAGATCGCGATGTATTCGCCGTGCGTCTTCGGCAGCGCACGGTTGATGTTGCCGGCCTTCGCGTGACGATTGTCGTCGCGCGTCACGTAGTCGATGCCGGCCTCGCGCGCGAACGCCTCGAATTCGGGGCGCTTGCCGTCGTCGAGCAGGTACACGCGCAGCTTCTCCGTCGGCCAGTCGATGCTCTGCGCGGCGAATACCGTCGGCTTCACGACCGACAGCGGCTCGTTGTAGGTCGGGATGTAGATGTCGACGGTCGGCCAGGTGTCGGGGTCATCGGGCAGCGGCACGATCGGCCGGTCGAGCGGCCACGCGGTCTGCACGAAGCCGAGCAGCAGGATCATCCACGTATAGGCTTCGGCGCCGTACAGCAGGTAGCCGGCGACAGCCTCGACCGGGCTGCGGAAGTCGAGCGTCTGCGTCGTGCGCCACCACACGTAGCGCACCGTCGCGAGCAGCGCCAGCGACGCGAGCGCGAGCGTCGGCAGATGGCCCGGCAGGCGGCGCAGCGCGAGCGCCAGCACCGCGACGATCGCGAAGAAGGCGAACTGCGCGCCGGGCATCAGCGGCGACATCCCGGCCGCGGCCCACAGCACCGCCCCGGCGACGAGCAGCAGCGGCGCGAGCCAGCGGCGGCGGCCGACGCCGTTCGCGCGCGCATCGAGCCAGCCGCCCCAGCGCGTCCACGGCAGCCGGTCGAGCAGCGCGTTGATGCGCCGGCCGACCGCGCGCCCGGCCACGTAAGCCGGCACGACGGTCTTGTCGAACCACGCGAGCGGATCGCGCGCAGGCCGGCCGTCGGCCGCGCGCGGCGCGCGCACGATCGCCCGCCACAACCATTCGCGCGGGCTCAGCGGCTGCAGCACGCCCCAGTCGTGCGCGAGCCGCAGGAACGCGACGCGCACCCAGCGGCGCACGTGATCGGGTCGGCCGGGCGGCGGTGCATGGAAGAACAGCCGCACGAACCAGTCGACCAGCGTGCGCTCGGCGGGCAGCCCGATGCCGCGTGCGCACCAGTCGGCCACACGGCGGCCGAGCGTGCGCAGTCGCGGCGCGAACGCGGGCTTCATCGCGCCGCTCCGCTGCGGCCCGCGGCGACGGCGGTCAACCATGCATGGACCCAGTTCGCGATGCCGTTCAGGTCGTGCGACACCTGCGAATACGGCGCGTCGTCGAAGATCCAGCTGCCGCGCGCGAGCGCTTCGGGCACGGCCGCGTCGACGTGGATCCGCTGTTCGAGCATCGATGCCGGCCCCGCGACCGCGCGCAGCATCGCGAGCGCGTCGCGCTGCATATCGCGTGCCGGATTCAGCCGGTTCACGACGATCTGCAGTTCACCGGCGCCGGCCCGCAGCGCACCGAGCCGCGCGGCCGTCGTCGCGCAGGCGGCCGGCTCCGGCGGCACGACGACGAGCGTCAGGTCCGCGCGGCGAATCGCCTGCTCGGCCTGCGGCGACGGATAGCGCGCGGTGTCGACCAGCACGACGCCGTCGGCCGGCAGCGCGATCTCGTCCAGCGCGCGCGACAGCCACGCGGGATCGGCCGCGAGCCGTGCATCGCATGCGGCTGCATCGGCGGCATCGACTTGTCCGTACGGCACGAACAGCACGTCGTCGGCGTTACGCCACGTATGCGTGTGCCACGGTTCCGCGCCGCCGAGCACGCTTTGCGCGAGACCCTGTTCGGCCAGCGTGTCGAGGCCGAGCGCCGCGCCCATCAGGTTCTGCGGATCGAATTCGATGGCGACGACCGGCCGGCCGCGGCGCGCAAGCAGCACCGCGAGCGCGGCGGCGAGCGTCGTGCGGCCCGCGCCGCCGGTCGTCGACGTAATGGCGATCGTCTTCATCGCGCCGCCTTGTCGTCGACGGCGCCGGGCAGCAACCGGCCGCGCAGCGCAACCGGCAGGAGTTCGCACGGCACCGCGTCGTGCCGGTCGATCCCGCGCGGCGCATGAAAGCCGCGGCCGATGCCGAGGTGCTGCGCGACGATCCACACCGGCACCGCGATCACGATGCCGGCGATGAAACCGATGACGAGTACGGCAATCATGCGCGCTCCTGCTTGCGCAGCGGCATCGCGCTGCGGGTAGCGCCGCGCGCACGCGCGGCGGGAATGACGGGAGGCGGCGCCGGTGCGTCGACGGCATCGGGCGCCGGCGATTCACCGATCGCCTCGAGCGCGACGATCGCGTCGATCTGCTCGATCGCCTCGCTCGCTTCGGCCGGCGTCACACCGAGATCGGCGCCCGCGGGCGGCGTGCGTGCGCCGCCGGCCGGGTGCGTCGCCGCGAACAGGTCGCTGTAGTCGGCGATCGGCGCGCGCCGGTTCTCGGCCTTCAGCGCATCGAGCTCCGTGTCGATGCTGCCCTGCCCGAGGCACACGACGCGATCGGACAGCGTGTCGACCGGCACGTCGAAGATCCGCGCGAGCGCGTCGTCGGCGTCGACCGGTTCGCATGCGAACAGGAACACGAACAGGTGCCCGGGATCGGCCGTCACGACGTCGCCCGCACGGCGCGGGCGGCAGTGCCGCAATGCATCGACGTGCGACACGCCCGGCAGCAGCGTGATCTTCGCGAGCGTGTGCGGCAGCGCGAGCACGGCGCCGCGATCAAGCACCGCGCGAATGCGCAGGCAGAACGCGCCGACCGGCAGATAGCCGAGCACCGAATCGCCGAGCGCGGCCGCGAGCGCCGCGCGATAGTC
Organism: Burkholderia sp. BCC1972; assembly: GCF_905339605.1. NCBI lineage: Bacteria > Pseudomonadati > Pseudomonadota > Betaproteobacteria > Burkholderiales > Burkholderiaceae > Burkholderia > Burkholderia sp. BCC1972. The sequence goes on from NZ_CAJPGH010000014.1 coordinate 81,284, forward strand.
GGGCGCGACCGGCCGCGCGTAGAGCTGGCCGCGCAGCGCATGCACGGCGGCCTGCATCCGCGAGACCGGCAAATCGCGCGCGACGACACGGTTCGCGCCGACGCTCAGCACGAGCATCTCGAACTGCTGGCGCAGCACTTCGCCGCGCTCCACGACCGCGATCTTCAGCGCGCCGCCGCATTGCCGGCGCAACGCATGCACGTCCGCGCACAACGCTTCGAGCTGCGCATGCGAACGGAACACGAGCACCGCGGTGGCAGCCTGGGCATGCGCGCACGCCGCGACGACGGCCGCGTTGTCTTCGACGATTTCCCAGCCGGCCGGCACGCGATTCGTGCCGTCGAGCACCGCGCGGCTGACGACGACACGATCCTCGTCGCTCGCGAGCTTCATCCGGTGCGCCGGCTCGGTCGCGCCGCCGTCGACGCTCGCGGACAGCCGGCCGCCCGGCGCAAAGCGCAGCGGCCGCACTTCACCGGCCGCGAGCGTGTCGCCCGCGCGCCAGAAATCGACGATCCACAGCAGTTCGCCGTGCGTGCGCTGCAACTGCGCGACGCCCGAGCAAATACCGTGGAAGCCGCTGCGCGGCGTTCGGTCCGCCGCGCGCACGAGCGGCGCATCGTCGGTGCGCACGCCGTCGCCCGCCCGCGCCGCTTCGGGATCGAGCAGCAGCACGAGCGCGATCCGGTGCGTCCGGCACCAGTCGGCCAGCGCGCGGGCTTCATCCGCGAGCGCGATCGGGTCGTCCCAGCTGAACCAGCGCTGGGCACCTTCGACGAAATACAGCGAACGCGCGCGAAAACCGTAGCGCTTCATCGCGCGCAGGCCGCCGGTCAGCCGTGCGAACGGGCCTGGCGCCGCGCGGCGCGGCGCGTCGGCACCGTCACCTTTGGCCGGCTCCGCCGCCGGCATCGCCAGCACGTTCAGGTTGCGCGGCCAGCCGGCCGGTTGTGCGCCGTCCGCGAAACCGAGCGACTCCATCTGGTCCGCGACGCGCGCCGCATCGCGCGCGAGCACGACCGTCACGTTGCGCGTGCGCGCCTGTCGCGCGCTTTCCCAGACGAGTGCGTCGCACCCCGGCGTGCCGCCGGCCGCGTAGATCGCGTACAGGCCACCCGCCTCCAGTTGCGTCCATGCGTCAGGCAGGCCGTCGATCGCGAGCCGGCTCAGCGTGCCGACGCGGCCGCCGGCCGGCCCCATGCGCAGCAGCGCACGCAGGCGGCCAAGCAGGCCGGCGGCGCCGAGCGCGGAACGGGTGGCATCGATTTCCGTATTCACGACGTTCCCCTAGGGTCTGTTTCCACATGGAACGCACATGCGTTGCCACGAGAACGGCCGCTCGCGAGGCGCGTGACGCCGCGAATACTGACGTATTCGCCAGGAGCGCAACGCGGCGAGCGGCCGTTCTCGTAGCAACCCCAAATTAAAAAATCCATTCCACGGGAATGCCCGAAATCGCCCGTATGGCGGCGTCGCTCGTCGCTTGTTTGGCTCGGCCAAACGGCGCTCCTCACTTCTTGCCCTACGAGCGATTTCGGGCATTCGCATGTGTGTTCCATGTGGAAACAGACCCTAGTAATCCGAATAGAGCCGCACCGGCGTCGGCGTGACGAGCCAATTGCGCGGCGCGCGCGCTTCGAACGCATAGCGCAGGTACACGAGCGCCGAGCTCGGCGCATAGTCGTGCGACCGGTCGATTTGCAACTGCGCGCCGACGCTCAGGTGCGGGTTCACGCGGTACTCGACGATGCCGTTCACGCCGTACGAGAACGACACGCCGCGCGTCGAACTGCCCGCATACACGAACCCGGCCGCGACCTGTGCGGCCCGCTGGCTCGAGAACGTCGGGTAGTACAGCGAATCCTTCTCGTAGCTGTTCGAAATCCCGCCCGTGAACGTCAGGTCCCACGACAGCGCGTCGCGCCGCCCCGCCCATTCGATCGGCACGCCGAGCGACAGGTAGCGCTGCGGGCTGTAGTAACCGCCCTGCCCGTACGTGTAGTAGCGCAGGTTCTGCGCGTAGTGCCACGCATTGCCGACGAGACCGGTGCTGACCTTCATCGTCGCACGTTCGTACACGGGCACCGTGAAGCCGGTGCGCAGCGTGACTTCCGCGTTGCGTTCGACGTTGCGGCCGGACAGCACGCCCGCGCCGAGTTCCGCGAACAGGTTCGTGCGGCCGACGTCGACCGACGCGCGCAGGTTCACGCCGTCGCGGCGCACGCCGCCCCACACCGCGCCCGTCCACGGGTCGCGCATCCCCGCGTACGACAGCACGCTGCTCGTTTCCGGCCGCCGCGACGCATTCACGCTGAAGCTCGCCGGGCCCGCGTCGAAACGATAGCGCACGCCGCCGACGAGGTAATGCACGGGAAACCCGAGCGGCGACGTGCCGAGGTCGAAACGCCAGGCGTCCGACAGATAGCCGGCGCCGAGCGCGACGCCCGTCGTCGACTGGTGCAGCGAGCCCGGCGGATTCGCGAGCAGCGCGGCGGTTGACGGATTCGCCTGTGCCCTGAGCGCCGCATAGGTGCCGAACGTCTTCAGCGAATACGCGTTCGGGTCGCTCGTATCGAGCGTGCCCGGGTCGAGGTGCACGGTGTCGATCTGCGCGAACACGTGCCCGTCGTAACGGACCGGCATCTGCATGTAGATCGGCACTTGCTGCGCGCGATACGACGAGACGCCTTCGTCGCCCGATTTGTACGCGGGTAGCCAGCCGGTCTCGATCTCGGGATTGCGCCGCTGCTGCAGATCCGCGAACGCGGCCTGCGCGGGCGTCAATCCGTCGCGGCCCGGGCTCACGCCCGTCGCGCGCTCCTGCGACTGCGACAGCCGATACAGCGACGCCGCGTCGTCATAGCGACCCTGGGCCTCGGCCACGCGCCCGGCCGCGACCGTCACGTCGGCGCGCGCCGGATATGCGGCCTGCAGCCGATCCGTCACCTGCGCGGCTTCGTCCGGGCGGCGCAGCGCGTTCAGGCGACGCACGGCCGACAGTTGCGTGTCGACGTCGTCGTCCGGCGTGCGCGCGAGCACGGCCTGCACGCGTGCAAGCGCGGCCGCACGGTTGCCGCTGTCCTCGTCGATCCGCGCGAGCGCGAGCTGCGTATCGGCGTCGTCCGGCGTACGCGCCACGACCGGCGCGAGCGCGTCGCGCGCCGCGCCGTAATGGCCCTGCGCGCGTTCGAGATCGGCCAGTTCGAGCGCATGGCGCTTGTCCGCGCGGCCGGCCGGGCTCGCGCGGTCGAGCAGCTGGCGCGCCCGTGCGTAGTCCTGCTGCGCGATCGCGTCGTCGGTCTGCCGCAGCACGAGCCGCAGCGACTGATCCTCGAGCCGCGCCGTCTGCGCGGCGGTCAGCGACGGGTCGCGACGCAACGTGTCGAGCCATGCGGCGAGCGCATCGTCGCGCCCCGCGCTGCCGAGCAGGTCGCCGTAGCGCAGCCGCACGTCGGCATCGGCTTCGCGCGGATGCGCGGCGATCCAGTCGTGCAGCGGCGCGAGGCCGCGATCGGGTTCGCCCGCGTCGATCCATTGCGCGCCGATCGCGGCGAGCATGTCGGGATCGTCCGGCGCGCTCGCCTGAGCATGCGCGAGCGTGGCGGCGAATGCTGCGCGATCGCCGCGCGCGAGCGCGCCGCGTGCGTCGGCCAGCGCGCGTTCGCCGTCGAGCTTGCGCGCGAGTGCGCGCATCCCGTCCGAACGATGCGCGTCGTCGACGGGCGCGAGCGCGGCCTGCGCGCCCGCGACGTCGTCGAGCGAATTGCGGTACAGCGCGGTCGCGTAGCGCATCTCGGGCGTATCGCTCAGCGCGAGCCCGTCGTCCATCACCGTGCGGCCGAGCTGCGGCAACCCCATGTCGCGATAGAGACGCGCGAGCGCGAAGCGCGTCCACGGCGCGTCGGGCGCCGCGCGCACGGCCGCTTCGTAGCGTTGCGCGGCGGGCCCGCGTTCGCCCTTGTCGGCCAGCACGCGGGCCTGGCTCGCGAGCAGGTCGGCCCGCAGGCCGTCGAGCGCGCGGCGATCGTCACGCCCCGCCACGCGCCCTTGCAGCGCGTCGAGCAACGGGCCGATCTTGTCCGCGCGGCCGGTGTTTTCGTACAGCATGGCCGTGCCGCGCACGGCCGACAGGTCCGGCGAACGCGCGGCCAGCAACTCGCGCAGCAACGGCTCCGCGTGCGCCCAGTCGCGCTGCGCGAGCAGTGCATCGGCAAGCTGCAGCTTCGCGTCCGGACTGCCCGGCTGCATCGAGAGCGCCGCCCGCGCCGCGCGCTCGGCGTCCTGCGGACGTCCCGCGTTGGCCGCTTCGCGGCCTTGCGCGAGCAGCCCCCAGAACTGCGCGGTACGCGCGAGGCTTTGCCATTTGCCGCGTTGATCGGTCGCGCGCGTCGCGGCCTGCGTGAACAGCGCACGCGCTTCGTCGTGCCGCCCTTCGCGCAGGCGCAGCAGGCCGAGTCCGCCGACCGCGTCGGCGTCGTCCGCCCGCGCCCGCGCGGCGCGCGCGAGCAATGGGTCGGCGGCAGCCAGGTCGCCGCGCGCGAGCGCCTGCAACCCGCGCTGCTGCGCGATGTAGTCCGGATCGCGCTCGAGCCGGCGCTGCGCCTCGCGCTGCTGGTCGAGGCCGGCGATGCGGTCGCGGAATTCGGTGTCGTCCGGCACGAGCGCGAGATACGCATGCAGCGCATCGAGATAGGCGGGATCGCTGCCGGCCGACTGCAGCACGCGGCGCCACAACGCCATCGCCTCCGTATGGTCGGCGTCGGTGCGCTTCGCGAGCGACCACGCGATCCGGTTCGCTTCCGGGCGCGTGTCGGCGCGCTGGTTCAAGAGCCGCGCGAGCGCGATCGACGCGCTCGTGTCCCGCGGATCGGCCGCGACCGCGCGGCGCAGCGCGGCGATCGCCGGCTCGCGCCCGCCCGGCGCATTCGACACGATCTGGTAGTACTCGGCGCCGAGCGCCCCCGACGGCGCGCCGTTCGGAAACAGCGCGACGATCCGCCGGGCCGCCTCGTCCGCGCGGCCGCTGCGCGCGAGCAGGCGGATCTGCGCCATCTCGCCGCGCCCGCTCGTCGCGACACGATATTCGTCGGCCACCCGCCGCGTGGCGGGCGCATTCGGCGACTGCGCCTGCAGGCGCGCGAGCGACGCCTGCGCGCCCTTTGCGTCGCCGAGCCGCAGCAGCACGCGGACCTGTTCGGCCAGCAATTCGGGATCGCCCGGCGCGATCAGCAGCCCCTTGCGCAATGCGTCGCGCGCGAGGTCGTCGCGATGCTTGGTGCCCCACATCCGCGCGGTGTCGAGCTGACGCTGCGCGTCCGTGGAAGCGGAGGTCGCCGCCGCATTCGGCATCGCCGTGCCGGATGCCGGGCCCGGCGCCGCCGCGCACACCGACGACGCGAGCCACGCGAATCCCGCGACATGCGGCACGGCGCGCTTCAGCGGGCGGCGCACGAGCGGCCTCCCCAGCGCGGGTCGAGCGTGCCGTCCGCGCCGAACGTGTAGCGCCCTTCGCGCCAGCCGAGGCCGAACAGCGTCAGCACGCTCGTGTAATAGCCCGGTGCCGACTGGCGCGCGAGCGTCTCGACGCGGGCCGCCTGCGCATCCGCGAGCGCACGCTGGCCGCGCGCGTCGAGGAACGGGACGGCCGCCGCCGAAAACCCGCCGTTGCCGTCGTTCGGCCCCGCGACGCCCGTCGTCGTGTCGACCTTCTCCGGCGGCGCGCCATGCGCGGCGATATGGTCGGCGAACGGCGCGAAGCGCGCGAGCAACGGCGCGGCCAGCGGATCGGCGCGGTCGAGCATGCCGGCCCACAGGTACACGCGGATCGCGTTGTACGCGCTCTCCGCATGCGTGTCCGGATCGGGCCCGAAGCCCGTGCCCGCGCGATACAGCGCCCAGTCGGGCGAAAAGCCCTTCGGCGCCGTGTCGAGCAGCACGCGCCCGGTGCTGGATGCCAGCGCGGCCCAGCGCCGGTCGTCGGGCAGGCGCGCGCCGAGCGCGCGGATCACCTGCGGCGGCGAATAGCTCGGATTCACGCGGAACTGGCCGTTGGCGAGCCTGAACCCGGTCGGCCCCGGCAACAGCGTGAGGCCGAGGCCCGGCACGCTCGCCGTCTCGTCGTCGAGCACGCGCTTCGCGAGCAGCGCGCCGCGTGCCGTATAGCTGCGCTCGTGCCACAGCCGCCCGGCTTCGACGAGCGCATACGCGATCCACAGGTCGGCATCCGACGCCGCGTTCGCGTCGAGCACGCGCCACGCGCCGTCGGGCGCGCGGCCCCACAGCCACGCGGGCAGGTGCGCGCTCAGGTCGCCCTGCGCGAGGTTGTTCTCGGTCCATGCGAGGATCGTGTCGAACATGCGCCGGTCGTTCGCGACCAGCGCGAAGAAAAGTCCATACGCCTGCCCCTCCGATACCGTGCGTGAATCGGCCGAGCCGACGTCGATCACGCGGCCGTCGGCCGAGATGAAATCGCGCTTGAACGCGTCCCAGCGCGGCCAGGCCGCGCCGCATCCCGCATCGGGCGCGGCGGCGCCCGCGGCCTGCGCGCGCGTGGCCAGGCCGGCCGCCGCGCACGTCATCGCCAGCGCCAGCGCGAGTGCCGCGCCGACACGTCGCGCCGGCTGCGTTGCCCGTCGCTTCGTCAATGCCCGCGCCATCCGTTACATCCCCCGTCGACGCGCGGCGATTCTCTGCAGCACGCTGAACACGCCGAGCGCCAGCAGCAGCCCCGCGACGACGCCGACCGCGCCGAGCGCGACCGGATGCCGCGCCGCCTCGGTCCACACACGCGCATACCACGGCACGAAGCCGACCACGTAAGGCTCGCCGACGCGCAGGCTGTCGACCTGCCCCGGCCGCACCACCGCGAGGTCGCCCTGCAGTTGCGACACGAGGCCCGGGTTCTCGAATACGTCGAGCAGATCGCCGAGGCGCGGCTGGTCGGTCGCCGTCAGCGCGACGACGCTGCGGCCGCGGCTGCCCGGCAGCTCGAATCCGGCGAGCGTCGCGAGCGGGCCCGTCTGTTCGATATGCGCGCCGCCGTCGGCGAGGCCGACGCCGTTGCGCCACCGCTCCTTCACCGTGAACGCGACGCGCGTGGCACCGTCGCCGCCCGCTCCGCCCTGCTCGCCGAACGCGAGCGGCAGCGCCGAGCGCCAGTGCGCGAGCAGCGGCGACGCCGGCGAGCCGTCGATCACGAGCAGATCCTTGTGGCCCGACAGCGCGGCGACGTCGCCCGGCCGCGCGACCTGCACGCGCAGCGCCGGGAAGCCGGTCCATTCGCCCATGTGGCCGAGCATCGTCAGGTAGGCCTCGAGCTCCTGCGGCGACGGCCGGTCGGACAGCACGACGGCCGTCTGCGACAGGTCGGCGAAGCGCGTAAACGGGAAGCCGCTGTTCGCGAAGAACGCGAGGTTCGGCAATTGCGCGTAGTGGACGAAGTGCGAGAAGTCGATCGTCGAATCGGGATCGATCGCCGCGCGCTGCGGCTCGGTGGCCGTGCTGGAACACAGGCCCGTCTTCTGCGAATCGAGCGTGAAGCGGAATTGCAGCTGGTTGCCGCTGCCGACGCGGAACGCGGGAATGTCGACGTCGCTCGTCACGCGCCCTTCCGGCACCGACAGCAGCGGTAGCTGCATGCGGCCATGCGCATCCTCGGCCTGGGCCGGCCCGAGCCGGTACGACTTCACGAGCTGGTCGTTGATCTCGACCGCGAGCGTCGAATTGTCCTGCACGGTCGGCGCCGTGTAGCGGTAGCGCAGCGTGATCGGCACACCCGCGCCGTTCCACGAATGCAGATCGGCCGGCACGCGCAGGTTCAGGCGGATCGCGTCGGGCGTCGTGCCGCGCACTTCGAGCTGGCGCGGATCGTTGACGAGCTCGCGAAACGTGATCGGCCGGTTCACCGGCAGCCAGCGCGGCGCGTCGTACGGCTTGCGCGGCGCGCCGAGATCGACGTGCGCAACCGTCGCCGCCGGCCCCGACAGCGCCGCGCGGCCGAGCACGAGCGTGGCGACCGCATCGTCGACCTCGGCCGCCGTGCGGCCCGTGACGACCAGCACCTTGCGTCCCGGCGCGGCCGGGTTGTCGGCCACCGCGAGCAGCGGGCCGTTGATCGACGGCAGCACGAGGCCGGCCGGCAGCGTCGCGGCCGTCCCGACCACCACGGCCTGGTCGTCGGCCGGCAGCCCGGACGATACGGGGAAGCGCGCATGCCGGTAGTCGGCCAGCGCGCCGAACCACGACGCGAGCACGCCGGCGCTGCGCAGCGTCGCCGAATCGGGCGCGGCCGGCAGCACGAACGGCAGTCGCACGCGGCCGTTGTCGCGCCGGTCGAAGAACGGCGCAGGCAGCAGCGCGAGATCGTTCGGCAAGCGCACCGGCGATTCGTCGAGAATCAGTTCGCTCGTCGGGCTCACGTCGGCCCACAGCGCCGAGTTCGTCGGATCTTCGCAATGATCGAGCGTGTAGTGCGCGATCAGGCGCAGGCCGATCTGGTTGAAATCGGAGAAGTAACGCGGATCGATCGGGATCTCTTGCGTGACCGTGCGGCCCGCGCGCGCGGCGTCGAACGGGACGGTCGCGATCACTTCGCCGTTCACCGACACCTTCAGGTGCGACATCGGGAACACCAGCGACGGCGAATACGCATAGGTGAGGCGCAACCGCGCGCCCGTCACCACGCGGTCGAGCCGCACGCCCGCGTTGATCGTGCGCGCGTCGTCGGCGCCGCGCAGGCGCAGCGGATCGAACGCGCCGAGCGACGCGAAAGGCAGACGCACGGTCGTCGCCGGCAGGCCGGCCGACGATGCGCTGGCCGCACTCGGCGCGGCCGCGAGCACCGGTGCGGCCGCTTCGGCGGGCCCGGCAGCCGACGCGGCGGCCGGCACTGCCGGCATCGGCGCGGCCGACAGCGCGGCCGTATGGAAAGCGCCAACCATGGCGGCCGACAGGACGAGCAGCGACGCGGCCGGCTTCATGCGCCGCTCCGTTTCGTCTGATTGATCCGGTCATCAAGCACGTCGGAACCGACGCGCGCTAAGCAGCTATGCCCGTGAGTGCACATCCCCACTGCTTCCCCTCATATGGCGAACTGACCTGATGCATTTATCGAAACGACGCGGCGCATTCCTGAATGGCCGTCGTCGTGCTGCGCGCGCCTGGCACGGGCGCGCACCCATTCGTCACACTATCTCAAAAAAAGGGCAAAACTTGCGCGAATTCGTGACGGTGAAGCGAAAAAAACCTCGATCCAGTCGGAAATGCTGCACGAGCGGGACGAATGGTAAGAATTGCGCCGTTGTCGCCGGACGGGCCGAACGGCATACTGCCGGCGCGGTGCAGCCGGCCGCCGGGCGGCCCGTTGGCTGGGACGCGCGGCCGCGAGGCGGCGCGTATGCTACCGCAATCCCGCGACACCGGATGCGCTTTCTTTCATGGAAACTGACTTGAATCAAATCGTCGACACCGCCACCCCGTCCTCCGACACGCTGCTGCGCATCATCGCCGTGCAGGCCGAGATCGCGAAGCTCGGCCTCGACCTCGGCAGTGTGATGACCTACGTCGCCGAGCAGGTGCCGCTGCTCACGGGCGCGAGTGCGGCCGCGGTCGAATTCGCCGAGGGCGACGACATGGTGTATCGCGCCGCATCGGGCACCGCCGCCGGGATGCTCGGGCTGCGGCTGCGCCGCTCGGGCAGCCTGTCGGGCCTGTGCGTGCGGCAAGGCGAATTGCTGCATTGCGTCGATTCGGAAACCGACCCGCGCGTCGATCGCGACGCATGCCGCCGGGTCGGCCTGCGCTCGATGCTCGTGATGCCGCTCACGCATGCCGACACGACGGTCGGCGTGCTGAAGGTGATGTCGCCGGAAGTCGACGGCTTCTCGCCGGCCGACGCCGGCACGCTGCGGCTGACGGCGGGGCTGATCGCCGCCGCGATGTTCCACGCGGCGCGCAACGAGGCCAACGAGCTGTACCTGCGCGCCACCCATGACGCGCTCACGGGCTTGCCGAACCGCGCGCTGTTCTACGACCGCCTGCGCCAGTCGATGCACACGGCGCTGCGCGCGAACGGCCGGCTCGGCATTCTCAACATCGACATGGACGGGCTGAAGCCGATCAACGACGGGTTCGGCCACCGCGCGGGCGACGCCGCACTGCGCGAGATCGCCACGCGGATGCAGGGGGCGGTGCGGCGCTCGGATACGGTCGCGCGCGTCGGCGGCGACGAATTCGCGGTGATCCTGCCGAACATCGGCACCCGCGACGACGCGCATGCGCAAAGCACGCGGCTCGCGCGGCAGGTCGGCGAACCGTTCGAATTCGAGGGGCGCGCGTTGCGGCTGGGCGTCAGCGTCGGGATCGCCATGTTGCCGGAAGACGGCACCGACATGACCGCGCTGATCGAGCATGCCGATCAGGCGATGTACGAGGCCAAGCGAACGCGGTCGCAGCGCACGGCTTACGCGTAACGCCTGCCGCGTCACGTGCGACGCTAGCCGATTTGCGGCGCCGCGATCGCGAGCCCGACCACGAGCCACTGCACGATCGCGACCAGCACGCCGGCCCGGCACAGCCCGACCGCGCCGCGTACGCGCGCGTCGAGCGCGCGGCCGGCCTTGGCCGCATCGATCCAGCCGAGATCGGCGAGTGCGCGGTCGAGCGCCGCGAGCCCGTCGTCGACCGACGCATCGCCGGCCGTCGCCCGCGCGAGTGCCGCGAACAGCCGGCGGTCGATCTCGATGCGCACCGCGTACCACAGCGCCGCAATCCCCGACCCCGTGCTGACGACGGCCAGCAGCACGCGGGCGACCGTCGCCGGCGCCCAGCCCGCGGCGATCCACCAGCCCGCGCCGGCCGCGGCCAGGGCGGCCGCGATCGCCCACGCGCCCGCATCGAGCGCGCCGCGCGCGGCGGCAATCCGGAACGGCGCCGACGGATCGCCCATCACGCCCCTCCCGCGTGGCGACGATCGATCCAGTGCTGCAGCACGGTCACGCCTTCGTCCGACCACACCGCGTGCGGCTGCACCGCGCGCACCGCGGCCAGCGCGTCGCGCGCGTCCCCCAGCCCGCGTCGGGCCGCGAGCCACGCGGCCGCGCACAACACGCTGCGCCCGTATCCGAGGGCGCAGCAGACCAGCACGTCGCGCCCTTCCCCGTGCAGGCGCTCGAGCGCCGCGACGGCCTCCGAAAGCTGTGCCGCCGTCGGCGCGACGAGGTCGAGCTGCGGCACGGCCGCATACGCGAGCGATGCATCTGCCGCCGCCCAGCGCGGCATCTCGGCGGTCAGGTCGACCAGCGCGGTGAAGCCACGGCGACGCACGTCGCGCGTCGTCGGCGTGCGGCCTATCGACACGCGCTCGTCGATCCGCACCGGCGCCGGCTGGCGGAACGTCCACAGCCGCGAATTGACGAACGCGCCGGCGATCGTCGGTGCGAGCAGCCAGCGGATGAATACCGGAAGGCGCCCATGCGGATCCTTCTGGAAAGCACCGGGCGCGCCGCGCCGGTAGGCCCACGCGACACAGGCGAGCGCCAGCGCGACCCACCCGGCCGCCAGCGCCCAGCCCGGCGCGCGCGGCACGCACCACAGTGCCGCCAACGCCACCAGCGCCGCGCCGATCGCATAGCGCCGTGCGAGCGCGCGCCCGGCCACGTTCGGTGACGCATCGGCGCCCGGCAGCCGGCCCGCCGCATCGCGCAGCGGGAACAGGAACAGTGCGAGACAGCCGACGGCCGCGCCGGTCGGCACGTCGATCGCGTGATGCTGGTAGGTCGTCAGCACCGACACGCCGATCGCCGCGAACCACAGATGCAGCACGGCGCGCGCGAACGTGCCGCGCAGGTGCTGCGCATAGACGGCCCACAGCACGACGAGCAGCCCGATGTGCAGCGACGGTGCCTGGTTGAACGGCTTGTCGAAGCCCATCAGCAGCGTGAACAGCGCGCCGGCCACGCCGCCCGCGTCGGGCCGCTCGAACCCGAAGCGCAACGGCCACGCGACGAAGCATGCGACCGACACCAGTTGCACGGTCAGCAGCCGCTTCACGTGATCGAGCAAATCGGCGCGGCGCGTCCAGAAGAAGAACGACAGCGCATACAGCAGGTCGATCGACCAGTACGGCACGATCGTCCACGGCACGAACGGGATCGCATGCTCCCAGCCGAACGCGAACGTCGGCACCGCCGCGCGGCGCGCCGCGAGCCAGTTCGCAAAGCCGTACGTCGAGAAGAACACCGCGCCCATCACCGCGAGCCAGCCGAAGCGCAGCGCGAACGATGCGTCGCGCGCGCCGGCCGCCGGCTCGGCCAACCCGCCACGCGCGCCCGCGCCGCCGCCGAGCGCGCTCATGACGCGTCGACCCGCTGCGCGAGGCTGACCGTGAAGATGCCCATTTCGTCGATCCGCTGGTCGAGCTTGCGGAAGCCCGCACGCGCGACAAGTTCGTCCATCTCGGCCTGCGAGCGGCGGCGCATCACCCAGGTCGCTTCACCGCGGTGATTGTTCAGCGCGCGTGCGATGAATTCGAGCTGCGGATGCCACGGCTGCCCCGTATAGACGAGATAGCCGCCCGGCGGCACGGCCTGCGCGAGCCCGCGCAGCGAGCGTTCGATCAGCGCGTTCTCGCCGAACAGTTCGTACAGGCCCGACACGATCGCGAGCGTCGGACGCGGCTCGAGCGTCGCGAGCGACGTCTCGTCGAACGCGTCGCCGCGCTCGAAGCGCGCGATCGGCTCGAGGCCGCGCTGGGCGATCAGCACGCGCCCCGCCTCGACGTTCGGCGGGCTGTAGTCGCGCAGCGTGATGTCGTCGGGCGCCGCGCCGTCGCGCTCGGCGGCCGACGCGATCGCGTCGAGCACATAGCGCCCGTGGCCGGCCGCGATGTCGACGATCCGCACCGGCGAGCCGTGGTTGCGCAGGCGGCCGATCGCCGCGCCGATCAGTTCCTGCAGATGCACCTTGCGCTGGCGGATGCCGACCCAGCCCGGCGAATCGAGGTACGTGCGGTCGATCAGCGCGCCGACGCCGAGCCGCCCCTGCGCACGATTCCGGTACACATAGTCGAGCGTCGAGCCCGAATCGAAGCCGAGCCGCAGCCCGAGCGCGATGCCGTCCGACAGTGCGCCGCCGGCTTTCAGGCCGGCGCGCGTGAGCGCCCAGTACGCCCGCGCGAACACGTTCGCGGGCGGCCGGCCGAGCGCCGCGTATTCGTCGTGGAACGCGCCGCGTCGGTCGGCGTCGGCGAGCGACACGCGCGGGCTCGGCGCATCGAACTCGCGCAGCACGAACGCGCGCAGCGGCGCGAGCGCCTGTGCGCGGTCGCGTTCGCCGAGCGTGTCGTGATAGAAGCCCGGCAGCACGATGCGCTCCTTGCGCGCCGAGCCGAGCCGTTCGAAGAAGCGGTCCTGCGGGCCGCGATGCACGACCCAGTCGGCACCCGAGATCAGCAGCAGCGTCGGCACGGTGATCGCGGCCGCGTCGGCGACGATCCGCTGCGCGGTGTCGTGCAGGCCGAGCAGCATGTTGACCGCGATCGGCCGCGTGATCAGCGGGTCGGATGCATAGCTCGCGATCCGTTCGGGATCGTGCGTGAGGAATTTCGGCTTCACGTAGCTGTTCACGTAGAACAGCCCGCGCAGCTTGTGCATCAGCCGCAGCCCCGGCCGCGCGAACGGCACGTAGAGCTTGATGTGGAAGGCCGGCGACGCGACGACGAGCGCGCGGATCGGCGGCGCGTAGTCGTGCGCCCAGGTGGCCGCGAGCACCGCGCCGACGCTCTGGCCGATCACGGCCATGTCCTCGATCGCGATGCCGTGCGTGTCGCGGATATGTTCGACGAAGGTCTGCAGGTCGCGCACCGACGCGGCCGCGCTCGGGCTGTAGCCGCGCGCGCCGGGCGAACGGCCGTGGCCGCGCGCGTCCCATGCGAAGAAGGCGAAATCGGGCAGGTCGAGCTCGTCGACGAGATGTGCGACGCGTGCCGAGTGTTCGTGGCCGCGATGCAGCAGCACGATGGCGCCGCGGCAATGCGGGCCCGTCGCGGGCCAGTGGCGATAGAACAGCGTTTCGCCGTCGTGCGTGATGAAGTCGGCCTCACGTGCCGTGCGTGCGCTCATGCGTTTTCTCTCGTTTCGTTATTGGAATCTTGTTGCGCCGCCCTCCGGCGCCCGGTACTGCAACTACGCTGACTGCCTTTTCAACCGCCCTTTTCCGCGATGCCGGCCTGCACGCGCCGCACCACGGTCACGATCGACAGCACGATCAGCAGCCGCCACAGCCATGCGGCGACACCGCCGACCGGAAACCCGAGCCCGATCCACAGCGCGAACGCGCCGAGGGCGAGCGCCCGGTCGCTCTTGCCGAACGGGCCGTCGTAGCGGCGGCTCACGCCGACCAGCGGGCCGATCAGCCCCGCGCATTCGACGATCACCGCCGTCAGCGCGAACAGCCAGACGTCCGCCGGAGCGAACGCGGGAATCGCGAGAAACGGCAGCACCAGCGCGATATCGGATACGACGTCGCCGAGTTCGTTCAGGTACGCGCCGAGCGTGCTCTTCTGGTTGTGTTCGCGCGCGAGCATCCCGTCGATCGCGTTGAGCGCCATCCGCGCGAACAGCCACAGCGGAATCAGCAGGAACAGCGCGCGGGCGAACACGCCGAGCCCGGCGAGCGCGCCGACGACGATCGAGCCGCCGGCCGCGAACAGCGTGACCTGGTTGGCCGTGACGCCGCGTTCGGCGAGCGAATTCGCGAACGGGCGCAGGCGGTTCTGGAATTTGGGTTTGAGTGCGTAGAGGCTCATCGTTTCGTATTCGTATTATTCGCGCGGCACAGTCGGATACATTTCCCGCCGCCATGCCCCGGGCGGCGAAACGGCCTTGGTCGGCCTTCCATGGACGGCCCTAATCGTCGCCGAGCAGCCCCGATGCGTCAAGCACGCCCCCGGCTCGCACGCGTGGCGCCAATCTGGCGTTTTTGACGGAAACTCGCGATAATCCGCTGGCCCGATCGCGGCGAGATCCATTCGAACTGCAGACGGGCACTCGTGCAACAGCCGATTATCACGCCGCCGACCGGCGCATTCGCCGCGACGCAACAACGTGTGACGGCGAATCGTCCGATTATCGCGGACCTGCGACAGGCAGCCACGAATTTGAAAAAATTTAAACAAGAGCCGTCCGGCGCGCATCCTGCCGCGCCGGCATTCCGGGGTTCCGCCCGCCGCGCGTGCGCAGCGGGCCGCGCATGCAGGCAGGAGGCACCGCGCCGATGAACATTCTCAACGTCTGGCAGCGCGACTTCCTGCTGTCCATCGTGCGGCTCGTCGCCGGCGCGTATCCGGTCTGGCATCAGGCGCCGCCGTCCCCGACGCAGAAGATCTATTTCTCGAACCACACGAGCCATATCGACACGCTCGCGATCCTCGCCGCGCTGCCGCGCAACGTGCGCGCGGTCGTGCGGCCGGTCGCGGCGCGCGACTACTGGGACAGCAGCGACCTGAAGCGTCACATCGCGCAGAAGCTGCTGAACGTCGTGCTGATCGACCGTCATCGCGAATCCGGAGGCGACCCGCTCGACCCGGTGCGCGACGCGCTCAAGCAGGGCCACTCGATCATCATCTTCCCGGAAGGCACGCGCGGCGCCGACGTGCTGCCGCAGCCGTTCAAGAGCGGGCTGTTCCATCTCGCGACCGAGTTCCCTGACGTCGCGCTCGCGCCCGTCTACCTCGAGAACCTGCAGCGCATCATGCCCAAGGGCGCGATCTGGCCCGTGCCGCTGATCTGCAAGGTGCATTTCGGCGCGAACGAGGCGCTCGGCGCCCAGGAAGACAAGCCGACGTTCCTCGCCCGCATGCGCGACGCGGTCGTCGCGCTCGCGCCGCCGCAGCGGCCCGCCGGCTGAGCGCGGCCCCCTTCTCCCTTTCCGGATTTCAACCATGCGAACAATCTTCTGGGAACTGGTCGCGGGCGTCACGGGCGTGCTCGTCGTCGCGACCGTGATCGGCGCGATCCTCGGCGCGCGCAGCGGCGGCCAGAGCGCGACCATCGTCAACCTGAACCAGCGCATCCGCGCGTGGTGGGCGATGATCGCGATCATGGCCATCGCGATCGGCCTCGGCAACAACGTCACGTATCTCGTGTTCGCGCTGCTGTCGTACCTGACGCTGCGCGAATTCATCACGCTCACGCCGACCACCGCGAGCGACCATACGACGCTGTTCATCGCGTTCTTCATCGCGATCCCCGTGCAGTACCTGCTGCTCGGGATCAACTGGTACGGGATGTATTCGATCTTCGTGCCCGTGCACCTGTTCTTCGCGATGTCGCTCGTCTCCGCGCTCACGCAGGACACGCGCGAATTCCTGAGCCGCAACGCGAAGATCAACTGGGCGCTGATGGTGTGCGTGTACGGCCTGAGCCATGCGCCGGCCGTGCTGATCCTCGACATTCCGCGCTACGCGGGGCAGAACGCGCTGCTGCTGTTCTTCTTCCTGTTCGTCGTGCAGATCAGCGACGTGCTGCAGTATGTCGTCGGCAAGCTGTTCGGGAAGCGCAAGATCGCGCCGCAATTGTCGCCGTCGAAGACGATCGAGGGTTTCATCGGCGGCGGTTTGCTGGCCACGTTGTGCGGCGCATCGCTGTATCGCGTGACGCCGTTCAGCTTCGGCGCGGCATTCGGGATCTCGCTCGCGATCGTGATCGCGGGCTTCGTCGGCGGCCTCGTGCTGTCGGCCGTCAAGCGCTCGCTCGGCACGAAGGACTGGGGCTCGATGATCGCGGGCCACGGCGGGATGCTCGACCGCGTCGACTCCATCTGCTTCGCCGCGCCGGTGTTCTTCCACCTCGTACGCTATCTGTACGTGTGATGCGTGGGCGGCGCAACGCCGCCCGTTCCTGCGCGCGAAGGATCAGTACCCTTCGCGCAATGCCTTCGGCACGACGTAGCGGCCGCGCGCCGCGTCGAACTTCACCGTATGGCGCGCGTGGATGTCCTTGTTGCCGCGCGTGCCCGTCTCCGTGACCGTCAGCGGATAGACGTCGCCGGCGCCGGTCAGGTCCGGCGCGATCTCGAAGCGACGTTCCTCGCAGCGTGCCCGCGCATGCGCACATTCGTTTGATTCGGCATTGTCGAGCGCCTGGTCGATGCGTGCCGCCGCCTGCACCAGCGCATTGCCATACGGCAGCCAGATCGACCGGAAGGTTTGCGTATAGCCTTGCCGCGAGTCGCTTTCGCCGATGACGAAGCCGAACACGTGTGGCCCGAGCCGCTCGATGCGCACCGTACCCGGCTCGCCGCGCTGACCCGACGCGATCTCCGTCTTCTTCACGACAGGCTCGAGCGCCTTGCCGTCGGCCGTCGATTTCAGCACGTACAGGTCGATCGTGCCGGGCGTCGCGTCCGAATCCATACCCGGCATCCCGTTCTGCACCGCCGCCTCGGTCTCGCCGCACATCGCGAGCAGCGTGCGCGGACCGTCCGCGGTCGCGACGCGCAGCGAGCCGCACGGCGCGTAGATGAAATCATCTCCTTCTGCCTGCCAGCCCTTGCGGTCGGCACGCCAGTTTCCGTACGTGTCGTGGACGAAGGTCTTCAACGGAGGGTCCAGCTGGACCGGCTCGGCCGCATAAACAGGCGACAGCGCGGAGAGCGCCGTGAGTACCGCGAGTGCGCCAAGGGCAGCGAGCGAAGCCGCGAGCGGCTTGAGACGTGTGTTCCGGTGCGGGACGGTCATGACGAGGTTCGTGCTGGTCGGGAAGAAACGTTGTGAAGGGTTGCAAGTGTGCACGATCACGGTTGCCGTGGCGCGATACCGGTGCCGTCCGGCTTCAGCCGCGCGGTTGACACCCATCCCTCGGCAATGCCGCGCGTGTGCGGATTCAGGTAGACGACCGACGTGAAACGGCCGTATTCGGTCCGCGCATCGACGTGGTCGTGCTCGACGATGAACAACCCGTCGATCCTGCATGCGTCGTCCGGCGCGGAAAAGAACGGCAGACGCCCCTTGCCGGTGACGACACGCCCGGCGTCGCTGCCCATCACATCATCACCCTGCCCCTGTGCGCGGCGGTTCAACGCGTCGCAATCGACGGCACCGTGCACCGGCGCAGCAGGCGCATCACACACCGACACGGCATGCAACAGCGCGCGCCGGTCGATCTTCAGCACATCCGGCCGGTCGGGATCGCGTGTGATGTCGAGCGCGCGCATCGCCTGCGTATCGAGCGTCACCCAGCCGATCGTCGCTTCGCGATTAGGCGTACCCGGATGGCCAGGCACCGTGAACAACCGGATGCGATAAACGTTGCCGGTGCGCTCGTCCAAGTCGGCCTGGATGTCGCGCCGCGCCATCGCGGTCTGCCGCAACGACGGTACGATCAGCGCCGTCAATTGCGCGTTGCACGATGCCGGCGGAGGCGCAGCGGTCGCCGATTGCGCGGCCAGTACGCCCGCGCACGCCAGCACGGCACCCACGGCGAGTGCCGCGTACCGGTCACGACGCACGGCCTCGCCATTCGCGCCGGCCGGCGTTACGATCTCGTTCTTCATCCAGGTTCCGTCCGATGTGCACGGGAAGCTGCCCGCGAACCCGTAGCGTACACGCAAGACGCGCCACCGCACGCGCACATCGGCCGGCCCGACACGGACACACGCATGAACCTGACCTTGCAGGACGTCGCCTGGCACCGCTCGGTCGGGCGGCTCATCGAGACGCTCGACCAGCCGGGCTTCTGGCTGTCGCTGATCCGGCTGATCGAGGAATACGTCGCCGTCGACAGCTGGGTCGCACTGATGTTCGACGACGCCCGCCCGCTGGTATTCGCCGAATGCGCGTACGAAGGCGATGGGCCCGATCCGCTGTTCCGCGACTACCTGCAGGGGCTGTACCTGCTGGATCCGTTCTACATCGCAAACCGCGACGCGCCGGCGAGCGGCCTGTTCCGGCTGTCCGACGTCGCGCCCGAGTGCTTTCGCGACACCGAGTACTACACGCGCTATTTCACGCACAACGTGGTCGAAGACGAAGTGCAGTTCAACGTCGTGCTCGACGATGCGCGCACGCTGTGCCTGTCGCTCGGCAGCAAGCGGCGCTTCAGCCCCGAACACGTGGCGCTGCTCGACCTGGTGCGGCCGTGGGTCGCCGCGCTGATGCGCCAGCGCCTCGCATACGAGCCCGCTCTTGCCGAACCGGCTCCGGCGCGCCGGCCCGGCGCCGATGCCGGGAACGGCTTCGAGCACGCGATGACGCGGCTCGGCACGCCGCTCACCGCGCGCGAGCTCGACGTGATCCGGCTGATCCTGAGCGGACGCTCGAACAAGGAAGTCGCGAACAAGCTGGAAATCTCGGCCGAAACGGTCAAGGTGCACCGGCGCAACATCTACGCGAAGCTCGCGATCAATTCGCAGTCTGAACTGTTTTCGCTGTTCCTGAAGGCGCAGACCGGTACGTGACGATCGGCGGGCGGCGTGACGTGTTCGCGGCCCGCAGCATTTCGCCCCGCGGTGCCGCCGATACGCGCTATCGGCTGTGCCTTCTGTGCAAACAGGCAGCGCGCCCCTATCCTTGCGCGATCCGACCTGTCTGCCCGTTCGAGACGAAACGGGCGACACGCGCTGGCCTGGGTTCTGATGGCATCTCCTCGTCAGTCAGAACCTCTTCGCCGACCCTTGCAGAAGGGTCGGCGTTTTTTTGCCGTTGCTTCCCGCACGATGCCCACGAGATCAATACCCCCGACGGGCTAACGCATCGGCGGGATGGCCAACGGTAGGGTTCGGCGCATACTGGAGCCTCGTTCCAACCGCTCCGCCGCCTGTCGCCTGTCGCGACGGGCCACTGCCCCGAAACCGCCCATGAAACTGAAGCTCGACATCGTCCAGCTCGCCGGCCGCGACGGCGACACGCACTACAACCTGCAGCGCACGCTCGAGGCGATCGCGGCCTGCGCGCCCGGCACCGACATCGTGATGTTTCCGGAAGCGCAGCTCACCGGCTTCCTCGATCCGTCGAATCTGGCCGAAGTCGCCGAGCCGCTCGACGGGCCGAGCGTCGGCGCGGTGATCGCGGCCGCACGCGAGCGCGACGTCGCGGTCGTGGTCGGGTTGATCGAGAACGATGGCGGCCGCTTCTACAACACGACCGTGTTCGTCACGCCGGACGGTATCGCGCTGCGCTACCGCAAGACGCATCTGTGGGTGAGCGAGCACAGCGTCGTGCTGCCCGGCGACCGCTACGCGACGGTCGAATGGCGCGGCGTGCGGATCGGCCTGCTGATCTGCTACGACAGCGAATTTCCGGAGACCGGCCGCGCGCTCGCCGCGCTCGGCGCACAGCTGATCCTCGTGACCGACGGCAACATGGAGCCGTACCGCAACGTCCATCGCACGTCGGTGTCGGCGCGCGCGATGGAAAACCAGGTATTCGCGGCGGTCGCCAACCGCGTCGGCGACAGCGCGCACGACGTCGTGTTCGCCGGCGGCAGTCTGGCGGTCGACCCATACGGCAACCTGATCTTCGAAGCCGGCAACACCGAATCGCGGCATGCGATCGAACTCGATTTCGACCAGCTCGCCGCGTCGCGCACGGTCTACGACTATCGACGAGATCAGCGCCTGCACATCGCCGGCGAGCGCATCGAGCATGCGGACGGTCGGCGCGAGCTGCTGATTCCGTGACACGCCCCTGACCAAAGCCCGCAGCGGCGCCACGCGTCACGCCGGGTCGGGCACCTCGATCGCCAGCAGCGCCGAGCTGACCGACTTGCCGTGCGCGTCGAGCGCGAGCGAGCGCGTCACGCCGCCGCCGAGCGCATCGCGCAGCACGAAGTTGAACGCACCGAGCGACGGCAATTCGTAGCGCACGACGTCGCCATGCACGATGCCCGCGAGCCACGCCTTCACCGCGTGCGCATCCAGGTGCAGGCGCAGATGGTCGTAATGGCGCGGGTCGACGCAGATGACCGATACGTTCAGCGTATTGCCCTTGTCGCCGGTGCGCGCATGCGCGAGTTCACGCAGTTGCATCATGCCTCCACGAATGAGAACGACGGCGTCACGACCGCCCGCGGCAGCAGCACCGACTGCACGGCGATCACCTCGCGCGTCGACTTGAACGCGCCGCCGCCGCCGGCCGGCCCGTTCGTATAGAGCGTCTCGACTTCATTGCCGATCCGCGCGGCTTCGGCAGCGCTCGCCGCACGGCCGGCCACCCGCACGCGCACCTCGGCCGGCTCGCCGCGCACGGCCGGTGTCGCGGCGCCATACAGCGAATCGACGCCGATCAGGTCGAAGCGCCACTCGGTCGCCGCGACGCCGGTCAGCGCCAGCCGCTCGCGGACGATGTCGAGCGCGAGGCGCGCGCGTTCGAGCGCGCCCGGTCCGCCGTACGAGATCTGGCCTTCGCCGATGTAACCGTCGACATACGCGACCGACACCTTCAGCGTATCGGGTCGCGCAGTGCCGCGCCCGCCCGTCACGCGTACGCGGTCGACGGCCTCCTCGACAACGGCCACGCGCGTGAAATCGGCGACGACGTCGGGCTGCAGATAGCGCGCCGGATCGTGAATCTCGTAGAGCAGCTGTTCCTTGCAGGTCGCCGCGCTCACGCGGCCGCCCGCGTGCGGCACCTTCGTGATCACGACCGAGCCGTCGGCCGCGACTTCGCCGATCGGGAAGCCGAGCCGCGCCAGGTTCGGCACGTCCTTGTAGCCGGGATCCGCGAAATAGCCGCCCGTCACCTGCCCTGCGCATTCGAGCAGATGGCCGACGACGGTCGCAGCCCCAAGCGTGTCCCAGTCGTCCATCCGCCAGCCGAATGCGTGGATCAGCGGCGCGGCGAACAGCGAAGGATCGGCGACGCGCCCGGTCAGCACGACGTCCGCACCGGCCGCGAGCGCGTCGACGATCGGCGCGGCGCCGAGGTACGCATTCGCGGACACGATGCGGTCGCGATACGCGGCGACGTCGTCGCCCGATTCCTCGAAACGGAACGCGCCGCGCAGCACGACGTCGAGCACGTCGTCGCCTTCGACCGCCGCGACCTTCAGTCCCGCGATGCCGAGCGACTGCGCGATCTGCGCGGTACGTCGTGCTGCCGCGCGCGGGTTCGCGGCGCCCATGTTCGACACGATGCGCACGCGTTTCGCCGCCGCGACCGGCAGCACGGCGTGCATCCGCGCGTCGAGCAGCGGGTCGTAGCCGAGCGCCGGGTCCTGCCGGCGCGCCTGCTGCGCGATCGCGATCGTGCGCTCGGCCAGGCATTCGAACACGAGATAGTCGAGCTGCCCGTGTTCGGCCAGTTCGACCGCGGGCTCGATCCGGTCGCCCGAGTAGCCGGCGCCCGCGCCGATGCGCACGCGCGGTTCAGGTTGATTTGCTGTCATGTCCGTACCGTCGTCCAGCGGATCACGCCGCCGGAAATGATCAAAAGATGCCCAGCACGACGCATGCGATCGTCATCACGATCGAGGCGCCGAACAGCAGCGGGAACGTGAATTTCTGGTGCTCGGCCAGCTCGATCCCGCACAGGCCGACGACGAGGAACGTCGCGGGCGTCAGCGGGCTGACCGGAAACCCCGTCGTCATCTGGCCGAGCAGCGCGGCCTGCCCGACCTGTACGGCCGGCACGCCGAGCTGGCCGGCCACCTCCGCGATCACGGGCAGCACGCCGAAGTAGAACGAATCGGGATCGAACAGCATGCTGAGCGGCATCGAGGCGATACCGAGCACGACCGGAATGTGGCCGGCCATCGACGGCGGCACGAAGCCGACCGCCGCTTGCGCCATCGCCTTCAGCATCCCGCTGCCCTGCATGATCCCCGTGAACACGCCGGCCGCGAGCAGGATGCCGGCCATCATCAGCGCGGCGCGCGCATGCGCGTCGATGCGCTTTCTCTGCATGTCGACGTCCGGGTAATTCACCATCAACGCGATGCACAGCCCGACCATGAACATGATCGCGGGCGGAATCTTCTCGCCCATCACGACCATCGTGCCGAGCACGACGAGCGTCAGCACGAGGTTGAACCAGAACAGGTGCGGGCGGCGCAGCGCCTGCTCGTCGGGCGTCAGTTCGCGCTTCGGTAGCGGGATCGACGCATCGTCGCGCGACAGGCCGAGGCGCTTCTCCTCGCGCCGCCCGAGCCAGTATGCGATGCCGAACACGAACACGAGCCCGATCGCCTGCACCGGGATCAGCGGATTGAACAGCGCCGACACCGGCAGGTGCAGCGATGCCGACGCGCGGATCATCGGCCCCGTCCACGGCAGGAAATTGATGCCCGCGGCCATCGACACGGCGGCGGCCAGCACGCGCCGGTCCATCTTCAGCCGGTCGTACAGCGGCAGTACGGCCGGAATCGTCACGAGAAAGCAGACGGCGCCCGAGCCGTCGAGGTGGATCAGCAGCGCGAGCAGCGTCGTGCCCATCACGATGCGCGTCGGCCGCGTGCCGACCGCGCGCAGGATCCGGTCGATGATCGGGTCGAGCGTGCCGGCGTCGGTGATGGTCCCGAAATACAGGATCGCGAACACGAACATCCCGACGACGGGCGCGAGGCCCTTCAGCCCGTCGACGACGAACTTGCTGGTGTGCAGCCCGAAGCCGCCGATCAGCGACGCGGCGATCGGCACGAGGATCAGCGCGACGAGCGGCGACATCCGCTTCGACAGAATCGCGGCCAGCAGCACGACGATCGTGCCCAGCCCGAGTAACGGCAGCATCGGTGTCTCCTACCTTGTCTTTTGTTGGAGACGAGCGTAAGGTCGGCGCAGCGATAGCACAATTGAAATGATTTGATCGCAGCAATCACGAACCGTTATGGATCTGAATCTTCGCGACATTCGCGCCTTCGTCACCGTCGCGCATGCCGGCAACTTCACACGCGCGGCGGCACGCCTGCACCTGTCGCAGCCGGCGCTGACCGTACAGATCCGCCGGCTCGAGGAGATCGTCGGCGCGCGCCTGTTCGACCGCAACAGCCGCAGCGTCGCGCTCACGCAGACCGGGCGCGAGCTGCTGCCGCTCCTGCAGCGCTCGCTCGACGACATGGAGCGCGTGCTGCGCGACGCACGTGCACTCGGCGAAGGCACGAGCGGCACGGTGCGGCTCGCGTGCCTGCCGACCTTTGCCTCCAGCGTGCTGCCGGAGTTGATCCAGTCGTTCCGGCGCGATGTGCCGCGCGCGGGCTTCGAGATCCGCGACGGCGTCGCGAGCCTCGTCACCGCACTCGTGCGCAACGAGGAAGCCGATCTCGGGCTGACCGGCGGCGACACGTTCGACGCGTCGCTGGAGGTACTGTATGTGGGCGCCGACCGGCTCGTCGCCGTCTGCCCGAAGGATCATCCGCTCGCGCGCAAGCGCCGCGTCACCACCGCCGACGTCGCCGCCGTGCCGCTCGTGCTCACCGCGCAAGGCACCAGCGTGCGCAGCGTCGTCGACGCCGCGCTGGAAGCGGCCGGCTGCACGCCCGACATCGCGTGCGAGCCGACCTACATGATGACCGCCGTCGCGATGGTGCGCGGCGGCCTCGGCGTGACGATCCTGCCCGCGACCGCACGCGAGGTGCGCGCCGAGCCCGAGCTGGCCGCGAAGCCGATCGACGATCCCGCGTTCGTGCGGCCGATCGCGCTCGTCGCGAAACGCGGGCGCACGCTGCCGCGCGTCGCGCAGGCGTTCGCCGAGGCAATGCTGGCGGAATTGAAAAAGCGCGCGTGAACCGCGCGCCCTGAAGCGAATGGGCTGGTCGCCCGACGCTTACTGCGCGTCCGGATCGACGTGCAGCGATTCGCCGATCGCATAGAAATTGCCGCCCGCGATGTAGTGCAGGCTGCGCAGCGCGGGATCGGCCGATTCGAAATACCAATGGCCGTCACGGAACACGCGCGTGTCGGACCATGCACCGACCACTTCGCCGATGAACAGGTCGTAGGTCTGCTGGTTGTGCGGCTCGGGGATCAGCTTGCACGCGAGCCAGCCCGAGCAGCCGGCGACGAACGGCAGGTCGTGCCCCTCGACGTCGAACAGCTCGACGCCCGCTTCGCGCAGCTTGTCGGGCCGTTCCGCGAGACTGTGGCTGCCGACCGCATGCGTGAGCTGCAGCTGCGCGGCAGTCGGCACCTGGATCACGAACGTGCCGCTGCGCTCGACGAGCTCGCGCGTCCTCGCGGACTTGTCGAGCACGACCGTCAGCTTCGGCGGCAGAAAATCCAGCGCGCACGCCCACGCGGCCGCCATCACGTTGTCGACGCCGTCATGGCGGGCCGACACCAGCACGGTCGGGCCGTGGTTGAGGAGGCGGTACGCTTTCTTCAGCTCCACCGGAGCGATGTGACTGTCCATACGGGTTCCTTGGAGAACGGCGCGCACGGACGGATGCCGTGCGGCGCGGCGCCGGCCGGCGCAGCTGCGCACGCCCGGGCCGCAGGCCGCATTCTCGCACCCAATTTCAATCGACGCTGGCGCTGCCGCCGGTCACTTCGCGAACAGCTGGCCGATGTCGCGGAACGCCTTGAATTCGAGTGCATTGCCGCACGGGTCGAACAGGAACATCGTCGCCTGTTCGCCGACCTGCCCCTGGAACCGCACATACGGCTCGATCACGAAGGTCACGCCGAACGAACGCAGCCGCTCGGCCAGCGCTTCCCAGCTCGGCCAGTCGAGCACGACCCCGAAATGCGGCACCGGCACGTCATGACCGTCCACGGCATTCGTGTGCGCGCCTTCCTGCGACGCGGTCTTCGGATGTTCGTGGATCACGAGCTGGTGCCCGTAGAAGTCGAAGTCGACCCACTGCGCGCTCGAGCGCCCTTCCGCCAGCCCGAACACACGGCCGTAGAAATCGCGCGCGGCCGGCAGGTCGTAGACCGGAATCGCCAGGTGAAACGGGGAAAGACTCATGGTTGCCTCGTGAAGAAACGCTCGCGTGGCGCGAGGACGGCACCATGGTAGACAAGGTCGAGCAAAAATTAAATCAATATATACTTTCGCGATTCACAAACGGAATTGATGAATGATCCGCGAGCTGAAAACCCTCGTCGCCGTCGCCCGGGAAGGCACGTTCGCCGCCGCCGGCAACCGTATCGGGCTCACGCAGGCCGCCGTCAGCGCGCAAATGCAGCGTCTCGAGGCCGAGCTCGGCTTCGCGCTGTTCGACCGGCAAGGCCGGTCGGCGCGGCTCAACGACAGGGGTCATCACGTGCTCGACCAGGCGCAGGCGCTGATCGGCCTGTACGAGAACCTGAGCTCGACGGCGCCCGGCTCGCCGGCCGCCGTGCGCGTGACGATCGGCGCGATCGCGTCGGTGCAGGGCGCGCTGCTGCCGGCCGCGCTGGCCGAGTTCCATCGCCGGCATCCCGCGTGCCGGACGCGCGTGATCCCCGGGCTGTCTATCGAGCTGGTGAACCGGGTCGATACGGGCGAGATCGACATGGCCGCGATCATTCGCCCGCCGTTTTCGCTGCAAAGCGACCTGCACTGGACGACGCTCATGCAGGAGCCGTTCCGGCTGATCGTGCCGCGCGGCGTGAAGGGCAAGGACTGGGCCGAACTGCTCGCGAGCGAACCGTTCGTGCGCTACGATCGTGCGTCGTTCGGCGGCCGCCAGGTCGATCGCTTCCTGCGCAAGATGCACATCGCGGTACGCGACACCTGCGAACTCGACGAGCTCGATGCGATCGTCAAGCTCGTCGAAAACGGCGTCGGCATCGCGATCGTGCCGCAGACGGCCGTGTATCGCCGCTGGCCGGCCGGCGTGCGCGCGATCGACCTCGGACCGCACACGTTCCATCGCGACATCGGGCTCGTGCATCGCGCACGGCACACGATGCCGGAACCGGCACAACAGCTCGCGCAGCTGATCGAAACGGCGGCGCGGATCGGCGTGCCGTCGCGTCCCGCCTGACCGGCGCGTGGGCACTCAACGCCGCCCGGCTGCCCAGTCGACGGCCGCGTCGAACAGCGCAACGCCGGCCGGCGACAGGTTCGTGAACGTGTCGTTGTCGAGGAAGAACATCACGCGGCGTGCCGGTGCGAGCGCCTCGTAGTCCATCGTCGCGCCCTTCTCGTACGCGAAGACCGCGGCCTTGTCGGGCTGTCCGTACACGGTCGCGATCGTGATCGCGCCGAGCCCCGGCTTGCCCCAGCTCATCGGCGCCTGCTTGCCGTACACGTTGGTTGCGCCGGCCGGCAAGCCGGCCGCAATCGGATGCGGCGCGTTGACGAGCCACAGGTAGCGCTCCTTGCCCGTTTCGCCGAAATCGACGTCGTGCCGCTTGCCCGTCATCGCGAGATCGTCGAGCAGGTCGTTTTCCCATGTGACGAGCGGCTTGTCGAGCGTGCGCCAGCCGGGCCGCACGTTCTTCGACGACACCGTCGACGAGATCACGACCAGGTCGGCGTCGCGCGCCGCATCGGGTGTGGCCGACTCGTCGATCAGGCGCACCGCGTAGCCGCGTTCGCCGAGGTGCTGGCCGATGCGTTCGTCGACCTTCAGGTTCGGGCCGCGCAACTGCACGAGCATCGCGACGCGCGTGACGGCCGGCGGCGCATCGGCGGCGAACGCAGGCGCCGATACGCCGACGCCAACGCCCGCGGACAGTGCGAGCACCGAGCCCGCGATCGCGCGCAATGCGCGGCGCCGTGCACCGCCGCCACCGGCAACGGCGCGCGCGGCGCCGGTCTTCATCTTCAGGGTCATCCGGATCTTCTCCAAAACCGCGCGCCGGCGCACCGGCCGCGCGGCGATTGCGTGGTCAGAACTGCAGCGTGGTCAGCAGCGATACCTGTCGCGCATCGCCGATCGCGACGAAGTAGCGATTCGCGCTCGACGGGTAGTACGTGCGGTTGAACAGGTTCTTCACGTTGAGCTGGAACGACAGCTTCTGCTTGCCGATCCGCGTGTCGTAGGTCGCGAACGCGTCGGCGAGCACGTACGATGGCAGCGTGAAGCTGTTCGCCGAATCGCCGGGCCGCGCGCCGACATAGCGCGCGGCCGCGCCGACGCGCAGGTCGTCGCCGCCGATCATCGTGCCGAAGTCGTAGACGGCCGCGAGCGACGCCGTGTGGCGCGCGACGTTCCACAGCTGGTTGCCTGCATACAGCGGATCCTCGGTCGTCTTCGCGTCGATGTACGCGTAGCTCGCGATCACGTTCACGCGTTCGCCGATCTTGCCCGACACGTCGAGCTCGACACCGCGCGAGCGCGCCTTGCCCGACGTGCGCCAGTCGGTCAGCTTCGTCGCGTCGTTGTACTGCGACACGAGCACGTTCTTCTTGTCGATGTTGAACAGCGCGAGCGTGCCCGTCAGCCCGCCCGGCAGGTCGAGCTTGCCGCCCACTTCCCACGCGGTCGCTTCCTCGGGCGGCGTCGCGCCGTCGATGATGTAGCCCGTCATCGGCGCGATCGACGACGACGGCTTCAGCGACTGCGAATAGCTGCCGTACAGCGAGAACGTATCGGTCCACTTGTAGACGATGCCCGCGCGCGGCAGCCACTTCGAGCCGCTCAGGTCGGTGTTCGCCGTGAACGGCCGGCCGCGCCCCGCGACCTGGTTGTACGTGATGTAGCGAAGGCCGCCCGACACGATCCACTTGTCGGTCAGGTGAATGGTGTCCTGGAAGAACGCGGACGCATCGTGCAGCGTGTCGGTCTGGTCGCTGTCGCTCGCGGATACCGTGCTCGACGGCGGCAGCAGCCCGTACACCGGATCGATGTAGTTGAACGGCGTCTTCACGGCCTGGCGCAGCATGTCCTTGCGATAGATGCGGCGGTATTCGGTATCGAAACCCACCTGCACGTCGTGACGCATCCCCGCGAGCGTCAGCTTGCCGTTCACGTAGCCGACCCCGTAGCTGTCGGTGCTGAGCGAACCGTGCGTCGCATCGTTGCTGCGCGTCATCGTGCCCTTCACCGGATCGACGCCGGTCGTGCGCAGCTGGTTCGCGTCGTAGGTCTCACGGTTGTAGCTGTAGCCGAAATGCGCGCTCCAGTCCGCATTGAACTGGTGATCGACGGTCAGTTGCGCGAGATGCGATTCGCCGTCCATGTTGTTGAACGGCTCGTCGATCCGCCGCCGCGCGGGAATGTCGAGCGGTGCATTGGTGCGCGGATCGAGCGCGGTGCCGCGATCGAACGGCGAGTGGAACTTGCGGTACTGGTAGGACACCGCGACCTGCGTATCGCGGCCGTACCACGCGAGCGACGGCGCGACGAAGGTCTGCCGGTTCTCGCCGAAATTGCGCCAGTACTGCTCGTTCGACTGGTCGACGATCAGCCGGTATGCGAGCCGCGAATCGCCGATCGGCCCCGTCGAATCGAACGTTGCGCTGCCGCCGTTCTTGCCGTGCCCGAACGTCGACGCGCCGAGCGAAATCGCGTTGTAGCGCACGAGCTGCGGCTGCTTGGTGACGACGTTGATCATGCCGCCCGGATCCATCAGACCGTACAGCAGCGAGCTCGGCCCCTTCAGCACCTCGACGCTGTCGACCGCCGCGTTGAACGCACGGCCCTGCACGAGCGGCATGCCGTTCTGCATGATCGAGCCGTCGCGGTTGCCGCCGAAGCCGCGCTTCATGATCGTGTCCTGCGTACCCGCGAGCGTGTTGCCCTGCGTGATGCCGCTCACGTTGCCGAGCGCGTCGTCGAGATTGCGCGGACGCTGGTCGCGCAACACTTGCGCGGGCACGATGTTGACGGCCTGCGCGGTGTCGAGCAGCGGAATCTCCGAGCGCAGCACGCCGGCTTCCTTCGGCGCGCGATAGCTTTCGGCACGCAACGCGCTGGAGCGCACGTTGATCGCGGGCAGCTCGGCGGCCGGTGCGATGTCTGCCGCCACGGGCCGCGCCGCCGAACCGTCCGCGCGCATCAGCGTGTAGCCGCCGCCCGGCTGGCGCAGCGCGACGAGCCCCGTGCCGGCCAGCAGGCGATCGAATGCGCCGTCGATGTCGAACCGGCCATGTACGCCGCCGCTCGTCAGGCCCGTTGCCATGTCGGCCGGAAACGCGAGCAGGATGCCCGCCTCGCGCCCGAACCGGTTCAACGCCGCTTCGAGCGCGCCGGCCGGAATGTCGAATGTGCGGCGCGGCGCGCGCTGCGCGGCGGGCGCCGCATCGGCGTCGGTGTCGGCCAGCGCGGGCAGCGGCAGCAGCGCCGACAGCAGGACCGCGCCGGCCAGCCTGCTGGCAAGACGGCCCGGCGCGGCCGCGCGCGGCAGATGACGGGCGGGCGCCGGACGGCGCCGATACGTGAGACGGATGGAAACCATGATCGGAGAGTCGGTGGACGATGGGCCAGTGCTGCTTTCAATACCCATGTCACGCGAACATCGAGAAACAGCTCAGGTCGGCGGAAATATTTTTCGACGAACTCACGAACGGGCCGGCACGACCGTCGCCCAGTAGCGCGTCAGGTAGTGGACGTCGATCGGCAGCGTCGCCTTCAGCGTGTCGAGCACGCGTGCGGGATCGTCGAGCGGATAGGTGCCCGACACACGCAGGTCGGCCACGGCCGCATCGCAGCGCAGGCTGCCGCGCCGATAACGGTCGAGCTCGGCGACGAGGTCGGCCAGCCGCATGCGCGACGCGACGAGCATGCCGCCCGTCCACGCGGACGCATTCGGATCGAGCGGCGCCGGCACGCCGATCGCATCGCGCGTGAAGTCCGCGCCCTCTCCCGCCGCGATCACGCGCGTGCCGGCCGTCGCGTCGCCCGGCTGCACGCGCACCGCGCCGGCGAACACTTCGACGCGTGTCGCGCCGTCGCGCTGCCGTACCGCGAAGCGCGTGCCGAGCGGCTGCAACTCGCCTTGCGCGGTCGCGACGACGAGCGGCCGCGCGGGGACGCGCTCGTCATGCCCGCTCGTCACCATGATCGTGCCGCGCAGCAGGCGCAGGCGGCGCGCTGCGTCGTCGAAATCCACGTCGAGCGCCGAGTCGGTATCGAGCACGACGACCGTACGATCCGCGAGCGTCACCGTGCGCTGCTCACCCACCGCCGTGCGCAGGTCGGCCGGCCAGATCGCCGCGCGCCGCGCGGGCTCGGCCATCCATGCGGCACCGCCCGCGAACAGCAGCACAGCCAGCGCCTTGACGGCCGCGCGGCGGCGGCCCGCCCGCGGCGGCAGCAGCGCCGCGTGCGCGGCCTGCGGGTCGAGCCCGGCCGCGAGCCGGCCGAAGCGGCCCTGCATCGTTTCGATATGACGCCATGCCGCATCGTGCGACGGATCCTCCGCGCGCCAGCGCGCGAGCGCAGCGGCGAATGCGTCGTCGGTGCGGCCGGACTGCCGGTCGACCCACCATTCGACTGCGCGGCGTGCAACGTGCGGTGGCACCGACGGTGCGCGTGGAGCGGCCATCGGTCAGGCCGCCATCGCGAAGAAGCACTGCGTGCCGGCCTTCACGAGATGACGCTTCACCGTCGCGAGCGACACGCCGAGTTCACGCGCGATCTCGGCCTGCGTGAGCCCGTCGAGCTGCGCGAGCAGGAACGCACGCTTCGCCGCGAGCGGCAGGCCGTCGAGCAGTCGATCGATTTCGAGCAGCGTCTCGAGCACGACGGCCCGCTCTTCCGGCGACGGCGCATACGCTTCGGGGCGCTGCGCCAGCACGTCTAGATACGCCCGCTCGATCTGCTCGCGCCGCCAGTGATTGCTCAGCACGCGCTGCGCGACCGTCGTCAGGAACGCGCGCGGCTCGTCGGCGCCGATCGGCTCGTCGCGTGCAAGCAGGCGCATGAAGGTGTCGTGCGCGAGATCGGCCGCGCGGTGCGCGCAGCCGAGCTTCCGGCTCAGCCAACCGCGCAGCCACGCGTGGTGGCCGGCATAGAGGGCGTCGATTTCTCGATGGAGGGACAGCTTGTCAGCGGACATGGCCGGGTTCCGGGTGCGCAGGCGTCAACGATTCTGTAAATGAGAATGATTATTATATACAAAAGTAAGCCTGGGCCCCCGGTTTGATGCGCGCCGGTGCGCGCAGCCATGATCAGGTGCGGCGTGATGGCGACGCCGCGATGCCGGTGCCGGCCGCGGACGATACGTCCCTAACACACCCGTCACATCGCGGCCAATTCAATTCATTCAATAATTATTTGACGGATCAATAACAATATTCGGACCGTCGCCATTCCCCCATCGATTGCGCGCGATTGTCACGGGATATGCAAGACGCAATGAACAAATCGCGAAATGACAACCCATTGATACGCGACCATCAATAATTCAAATCCCTCAATAATTCGTTTCGGAGGACGCCTCTGTCTGCGTCAGACCACAAAAGAGAATTTCATTTTTGCCGTTTTATTGCGGCTCTGTAGTCTCCTGCCATTCCGGATCACGAACACGAGCGCAATGCGCAAGGAGATGAAATGAAACGCACGACCCTCTCGCTGATTTCGGTCGCGTCATTCGCGGCGATTCCGGTCGCACATGCGCAATCGAGCGTCACGCTGTACGGCGTGATCGACACGTCGATCACCTACGTGAACCATGCGCAGGGCAAGGACAATGCGTGGATGCTCGGCAACAGCAGCGCGGGCAACCTGGCCGGCAGCCGCTGGGGCGTGAAAGGCACCGAGGATCTCGGCGGCGGGCTGAAGGCGCTGTTCCAGCTCGAGGACGGCTTCGACCCGAGCAACGGCCGGCTGGGCCAGGGTGGCCGCATGTTCGGCCGTCAGGCGTTCGTCGGCCTGACGAGCGACCGCTACGGCACGCTCACGTTCGGCCGCCAGTACGATCCGCTCGTCGATCTCGTGCAGGGCATCACCGCCGACAACTACCTGGGCAGCGTGTTCGCGACGCCGGGCGACGTCGACAACTACGACAACAGCTTTCGCGTCGACAACGCGGTGAAGTACACGTCGCCCGTCTATTCGGGCCTGCAGTTCTCGACGATGTACTCGTTCGGCGGCATTGCCGGCAGCACGGGCGCCGCGCAGTCGTACTCGGCCGCCGTGTCGTACAACAACGGCCCGTTCAGCGTCGCGGGCGGCTACTTCCATGCGTCCAACAGCCCCGCGTCGAACGGCCTGCGCACCGGCTGGACCAGCTCGTCGGACGGCACGTTCGACGGCCCGATCAACAACGGCTATGCGAGCGCCCACTCGATCGGCATCGCGCGCGTCGCGGGCCAGTACGTCGCCGGACCGTTCACGTTCGGCCTCGGCTACAGCAACGCGCAGTACCGCCGCGACGCCAGTTCGGCGTTCGGCTCGAACGAGCACTACAACACGGGGCAAGGCTTCGTGAACTACCAGGCGACGAATGGGCTGCTGGTCGGTGTCGGCTACAGCTACACGCGCTCGGGCGGCGACACGTCGGCCACCTATCACCAGGTCTCGGCCGGCGCCGACTACAACCTGTCGAAGCGCACCGACGTCTACCTGACCGCCGCGTACCAGCATGCGAGCGGCCAGACCGGCGACGGCAAGGGCGGCTCGATGGCCGCGCAGGCGTCGATCGGTTCGTACGGTTATGCGGGGACGAGTTCGCAGACGATGGTCAACCTCGGGCTGCGTCACCGCTTCTGATGTGAAACGGCCGGCTGCGCACGGCGCAGGCCGGTCGCATCCGCATTGCGCACGCGGCGGCTTCGGTCGCCGTTGTTCTTTGCCGCTTTTATTCGAGCCGCGCAAGGATTGCCCGGTGAAATCCCGTTCACACCATTCAATCCCGTGCTTACGGCGCGACTGACGCAATGCGTCAGGTCCCGATAGCTGTGATCGCACCGGTATTCATCGAAAATCCAGCCATTTTTACCGATCGGGCGTCGTCAGGCCGCGTGGTCCGACGCGATAAAAATGCGTGGCTAACGCGAGCACAAATGCAAAGGAAAGTTTGACGCGAGCCATTTGCGTCCGCGCTATGGCACACTTCGCGTCTGCGTAATTTCCTTGCACCGGGCGGCCGGATTCCGCCCCAACCTGCCATGCCGCGTCATACAACCCGTTCGATCAGCCGCGAAACGCTGAAAATCGCCTCGGCGATCGCGATGTCGTGCGCGCTGCACGGCGTCGCGCGGGCCGATTGCCTCGACGACGCGGCCGCGTTCCAGCACGTGAGCGTCAGCCTGATGCGCGGCATCGCGCAGGTCGAATCGGGGATGAATCCGCGCGCCGTCAACACGAACACGAACGGCACGGTCGACATCGGGCTGATGCAGATCAACAGCACGTGGCTGCCGACGCTCGCGCGCGAGGGCATCACGCGGGAAAGCCTGTTCGATGCGTGCACGAACGCGTATGTCGGTGCGTGGATCCTGTCGCAGAACATCCGCCAGCTCGGCCCCAACTGGAACGCGATCGGCGCATATAACTCCGCCTCGCCAGACAAGCGCCTCGCGTATGCGCGCAAGGTCTATGATGCAATCCGGACCATGCCGGATTCGCCCGATACTCCCATGCCTATCCTGCCCCCCTCTTTTACGCCGCCGCAACAGGCCGAGGCGTACAACCCGTTCGCGAGCCTGAGCGTGTCCGCGCCGCCGGTCACGCGTCCGCGCACGATATCGTCGGCCCCGCCGCCCCCGCCGCCGCAGGGCGGCCCCGCCGGCCCGGCCGGCTCGTACAACTTCGGCTGGACGGTCACGGGTGCGGACCAGGCGAAGCCGACCCAGGTATTCGACGACGGCGCGCGAGTCTACGTGCAGTTCAGCGACATGAAGCACGTGCCGGCGATCTTCACCGAGACGTCGAGCGGGCGCGTGCTGATGTCGTGGGAGCTGCAGTTTCCGTATGCCGTCCTCACGCGTCCCGCGCAAACGTTGATCTTCCAGCTCGGGCCGTTCGAGGCGCGTGCGCAACGTGGTGCGGCGGCCGCAGGCATGACCGCGCAGGGCGGCACGACAGGTACGGCCGGTATGGCGACGGCCGGGGCATCGGCCTCGGCATCGAAGAAGGCGGCCAGTACGGCCGCGAATGCGGCGAAGAACACGGCACCCGATACGGCAGCGAAACGCACGGCGTCGGCCGATGCGCTGTGGTACCTGAATACGCCGTCGACGTCGGGAACCGCGGCGGCCTCGCCTTCGACCGCGAACGTTCCCGCCACGCTGCCGACAGCCATCACGTCGAACACGCCGCCGCCCACGCCGGCTCAAGCACCGGCCGCGGCCGCTCAGCCGTCGCGCGCCAGCGCGGACGCGCTGTGGTACATCTCGAAGTAACGCGCGTCCGATCGCACGCGCGGCGCGGCGCTCACTGGTCCGCGGTCGGCCGCAGTTCAGGCGCGTTCATGTCGTCCACCCATTGCAGTTCGGCCGTGCCGTTCTTCCTGAAATACACGCGCAGATAACGCGACGCCGACCGTCACCCCCGCCGCACCCAGATCACTTTCCCGTCGCGAATACCGAGGTCGCGGCGCTCCTGCCGATAATCCATCGTGCCCGGCAACGACTTGCCGTCGCGCTCGAGCACGCGCCACAGGCAACCGTCGAGCAGCGCGGTCGCTTCGGCCTCGGTCTTGCCGATCAGCGCGTCGTCTGGCGTGGCGTCCGCCTTGCACACCTGCGCGGGGATCGGAGCCGCGCCGCCGGCGGTGGCGTTGGGGTGCTTCGTGTCCATGTCGGCACATCCTGACAAAGTTGCACCAGCAACGAGTGCAACGAGCATCGCGATCGTGTTCTTCATCGTTTTCTCCGTGTCGCGGCCCAGCGCAGCAGGCGCGGGATGCGCGCACACACCGGGCGCTGGATCCATGACGGGTTCCGCGCGCCACCGGCCGGTAACGCACCGTATTGCGCGATCCGCTCGTGTCGAATCGGCTTCGCACCGTCACCTCGACGGGCTGATCCCGAAGCCGAAGGCGGGCCGCCGTCATGTTACCGCAACGATCCGCGGCGAAGTCGTGCTCCCTGTACGGAGCGCGCGCATCACGCCGGCCGCTCAGAACTTGTACGTCACGCCCGCCATCCCGTAATAGTTGCTGCGCGACTGGACGATCGGGCTGTCGCCGGAGCGGCCGAGCAGCCGCGTCACGCCGCCCGTCGCAAGTACCGACCAGTGCTGCGACAGCGTCCAGTTCCATGCGAGCGCCATCGACGCGCTGTCGATCCCGCCGCTCACCGAATACGGCCGGAACCGGCTCGTCATCGACTGCGCGTCGGTCACGCCGTAGAACGTCTGCGTGTAGCGCCCCGAGCCCGCGTGCACGGTGCCCGTCACGATGATCTCGTGCTGTGCGGTCTTGAACACCGGCACCGCGAGATCCACGTGCCCCGACACGCCGCGCGACGTGTGCGTCACCGGCGTATCGATCGTGACGCTCAGTTCCGCCGCATTGAAGAGCGTCACGCCGGCGCGCACGCCGACGAGCACCGAGCCCGGAATCCGGCCCATGCCCTTCAGGTAGTCGGAGCCCGGCAGGTCGAAGCGGTTCTCGTCCGCGCGGCCCGGGTCGTAGTTCACGGCCGCCGACACGAACACGCCGTGCGGCAGGTCCAGCCGGTAGCCGGCGCCCTGCGTGCTGTCGACGAAGAAGCCGTTGCCGAACGTGGCGGAAAACGACGGCGCAACGACGCCGCGATACTGTTTGCTGCCCTGGTAGCGCGGTGCAACTCCACCGCCGAACGACAACGAATACTGGTTTTCCGCGTGGGCGGCAGCGGCGAGGGTCAGGCCGGCGAGCGGCATGCAATAGCGGTAGCGGCGAAGTGATGGGCGCACAATATTGAGATATGAGTGACGGAGCCCGCAGTCTAGGTGCCGCCTTGCGCCGAGACTGTCCTGAATGTGCGGCGAATCTGTGCGCAATTGTGTTCGATTGTTCGAGATTGTCGCCCTGCTCCCCCGCCCTCCGCTACGCCGGATAGAATTCGCGTGCCGCGCCGCTCCATCAGCCTGCCAGGTGCGAGATGGCGCGTGCCCCTTGAGGAGACCATGAACGAAGACCCGCTCAAATACCGTGTGCTGCTGATCGAGGACGACGACCGTCTCGCGCAGCTCGTCCGCGAATATCTCGACGGCTACGAATTCGCGGTGACGGTCGTGCGGCGCGGCGACCTCGCCGTCGCGGCCGTGCGCGAGCACCAGCCGGCCCTCGTGATCCTCGACCTGATGCTGCCGAACCTCGACGGGATGGAAGTCTGCCGGCGCATCCGCGCGTTCACCAACGTCCCCGTGCTGATCCTGACCGCGCGCGCTGACGTCTACGACCAGGTTGCGGGCCTCGAGACCGGTGCCGACGATTACGTGACGAAGCCGATCGAGCCGCGCGTGCTCGTCGCGCGCGCCCGTGCGCTGTTGCGCCGCGCGCAGCCGGCTGCCTCCGAAGCGCCCGTCGCCGCGCCGGAAGCACTCGTGTTCGGCGAACTGACGATCTCGCCGCCGAACCGCACCGTCACGTGGCGCGGCGAGCCGGTCGACCTGAAGACGGCCGAATTCAACCTGCTGCTGATCCTCGCGCGCGCGGCCGGCACCGTGCTGAGCCGCGACGACATCCTGAAGCAGTTGCGCGGGATCGAATTCGACGGACTCGATCGCTCGGTCGACTCGGGCATCTCGAAGCTGCGCCGCCGGTTCGAGGATGCATCATCGGAGCCGCACAAGATCAAGACGATCTGGGGTCGCGGCTATCTGTTCAGCCCTTCCGCGTGGGACGAATAAATGCTGCGCCCGTTGCTCAGGCTGTACCTCATCGTGATCGTATGCGTCGCCGCGTCGATCATGTTCATCCAGCTGGCGTTCGACCGGATCTTCTACGAACGCGTCGCGCAGGCGCAGCGCGACTCGCTGACGACCTATTCGTTCGTGCTGAACGACTACCTCGAGCGCCATCCGGGCGCGCAGCGCGAGCTCGCGCTGCGCGAACTCGCACTGCACGGCAACGAAGGATTCGGCTTCATGTCGATGGCCGACGCGCGTGCACAACTGAGCGGCGCGCCGCTGCGCGATCTCGATGCCGGCAGGATCGCGATCAGCTACAACGGCAAGGATTACTACATGCCGCTCGCGGACGGCTCCGTGCTGCACGCGCGCCCGATCGAGCCGCCGGACCTCGACATCCGGATCTATGCGTACCTGTTGCTCGCGCTCGCGGCGCTGTTTGCGGTAGCGCTGTGGATTCACTATCACTGGCGCGACATTCGCAGGCTGCAGGATGCCGCGCGCGCATTCGGCGCGGGCACGCTGTCGACGCGCATGAAGCTGTCGGGCAAGTCGAACATCTACGAGCTGTCGAAGCAGTTCAACGACATGGCCGGGCGCATCGAGGCGTCGATCAAGCAGCAGCGCGAAATGATGCACGGCATCTCGCATGAACTGAAGACGCCGCTCGCCCGGCTCGAATTCGGGCTCGCGCTGCTTGCCGAGCCCGACGAAACGGGGCGGATGCGCGAACGCCGCGACGCGCTGCGGCGCGACGTGCGCGAACTCGACGAACTCGTCACCGAGCTGCTGACGATCGGCCGGCTCGAACAGGGTGCGAGCGAACTCGCGCCGATGGAGATCGTCGTCGATGCGCTGATCGACAGCGTCGCCGGCAACGTCGCGAACGATGTCGCCGATCGCGGGATCACGCTCGACGTGTCGGCGCACGCTGCGCCCGCGACCCACGTGTGCGATCCGAAGCTCGTCGCCCGCGCGCTGCTGAACCTGATCCGCAACGGCGCACGCTATGCGTCGCACACGGTCCTGCTGGCCGCCGCCAGCGACGCGACCGGCGCGCTCGTGCTCAGCGTCGACGACGACGGCCCCGGCATTCCGGCCGCCGAACGCGCACGCGTGTTCGAACCGTTCCAGCGGCTCGACTCCAGCCGCGACCGGCAGACCGGCGGCTTCGGGCTCGGGCTCGCGATCGTGCGGCGCGTCGCGCAGGTGCACGGCGGCGACGTGCGGCTCGAGGATTCGCCGCTCGGCGGCGCACGCTTCGTCATCACGCTGCCCGCGCTGACACTGCCGGACCGCCTGTTCGACGTCACAGGCACCGATTCACGTGTCGCCACGCCCGGCGAAGGCAAGCGCACGGCCGCGCCGTTGCGATGACAGGCACGGCAGGCCGCCACCCTGTCCTCGCCTGACCGGACGTGACGGGATTGCGCCGCTCAGCGGCGGCGCAGCAACGCAACGAAGAACAGGCTGCCGAACAGCGCGGTGACGATGCCGATCGGCAAATCCTCCGGCGCCGCGAGCGTGCGGGCCGCGACATCGGCCCACACGAGCAGGATCGCACCCGTCAGCGCGGCGACCGGCAGCAGCCGGCCGTGCTCGGCGCCGACGACGCGCCGGCACAGATGCGGTGTCACGAGCCCGACGAAGCCGATCGCACCGCTCACCGCGACCATCGCGCCCGTCGCGAACGATGCGACGACGAACACCTCGCGCCGCATCCACGCGCTCGGCACGCCGAGCGACGCCGCGGCGACATCGCCCGACATCAGCGCATTCAGTTCGCGCCGTCGCGCGTACAGCGCACCGCCGGCGAGCACCGCGCACACGGCCGGCACCGGCAGCAAGTCCCAGCGTGCGAGCCCGACGCCGCCGAGCATCCAGAACAGCACCGATGACGCGGCACGCTGGTCGCCGAGATACAGCAACAGGTTGCCGAGCGCGGCCATCATGAACGACACCGACACGCCCGCGAGCAGCAGCCGGTCCGATTCGAGCCGGCCGCCGCGGTGAGCGAGCGCGACGACGCACGCGGTTGCCGCGAGCGCACCCGCGAACGCAGCGGCCGACAGCGTGAACGGGCCGAACGCCGCGCCGACCATCACCGTGACCGCGACGGCGCCGAGCATCGCGCCCGCGCTCACGCCGAGCAGGTGCGGATCGGCCAGGCGATTCGCGGTGGCCGCCTGCAACGCGACGCCGACCGCCGCCAGCGTCGCGCCGACGATCGCG
Organism: Burkholderia sp. BCC1972; assembly: GCF_905339605.1. Lineage (NCBI taxonomy): Bacteria > Pseudomonadati > Pseudomonadota > Betaproteobacteria > Burkholderiales > Burkholderiaceae > Burkholderia > Burkholderia sp. BCC1972. Next base: position 121,102 of record NZ_CAJPGH010000014.1, read on the forward strand.
GCCAGCAGCGCGCGCGGCATCCGGATCAGCCACACGATGCTGTCGTCGCCCGCGCCCGCCGCGAACGCGCCGGCGCCGCCGAACGCCGACGCGATGTGCGTGACGACGACTCGCACCGCGGCCGGCATCGAAATCTGCGCCGGACCGAACGCGGCCGATACGACGATCGACACGATCAGCAGCACGGCCAGCGCCGGCAGCACGACGCGCATGCCGGGTCGCGACGCCCGTCTGCGCAGGCTCATCGCACCGGCCCGGTGAACGCGGCCGGATACAGCGCACGCGCGAGCGTCTCGACAGCCGCGACGTTCTCGGGCCCCGGCGTCGCCGCATCGTACGGAATCACGACGAAGCGCCGGTCGCGGATCGCAGCCACGCGCGCGAGCGCCGGCTGGCTCAGCAGGAACTGCTGCTTCTGCGCGGCCGTCACCGCCGAATAGTCGACGATCACGATCGCCTGCGGATCGCGCGCGACCACGCTCTCCCAGCTCACCTGCGTCCAGCTGCGCGGCAGGTCGTCCATCACGTTGCGCGCGCCGGCCGCCGCGAGCAACGCGGTCGGCATCGCGAGCCCGCCCGCGGTCATCGGCTTGTCGGTGCCGCTGTCGTAGACGAACACGCGCAGCGGCGCCGGCTGCCCGATCGCGCGCGACACCGCCGCGAGCCGCGCACGCATTGCGGCGACGACCTGCGCGGCGCGCGCGTCGACGCCGAAGATCCGGCCGAGATTGTTCAGGTCGCGGAACACGTCGTCGAACGACGCGGCCGATTGCTTCATCACATGCGAGCACGATTCGGTCAGCTCATAGGCACGAATGCCGAACGGCGCGAGCGTCGCGGGCGTCACGGGGCCGCCGACATGCATCCCGTAGTTCCAGCCCGCGAGATAGAAGTCGGCGCGCGCGGCGGCCAGCACCTCGAGCGACGGATACTGGCTCGCCAGTTCGGGGACGCCGCGCAATGCGTCGCGTACGCGCGCGGTGCCCGTCTTCCAGCCGCCGATGCCCGTATAGCCGACGAGCCGGTCCTTCAGGCCGAGCACGAGCATCATCTCGGTCAGGTTGACGTCGTTGCTGACCGCGCGCGTCGGCGCGCGCTCGAACGTCACGTCGCGGTCGCAACTGCGCACGGTGACGGGATAGGCGCCGGCGTGAGCGGCGGCGCAGCCGAGCACGGCGGCGGCAAGCAGCCGGCGTGCGACAAAGGACACTGGAAACGGCATGGCGGTCATTCCGGATGGAGCGGCGTGATGCGCGGCCGGCCCGAGACGGGATGCCGGTCGACGAGCACGGCAACGCCGAACACGTCGCGCAGCAGCGCTTCGGTCAGCACGTCGCCGGGTGCGCCGGACGCGACGACCCGGCCGTGCGCGAGCACGTGGAGCCGGTCGCAGTACGCGGCCGCGAGATTGAGGTCGTGAATCGTCGCGAGCGTCGCGATGCCGAGGCGGCGCACGCGTGCAAGCAGTTCGAGCTGGTGACGCAGGTCGAGATGATTGGTCGGTTCGTCGAGCAGCAGCAGTTCGGGCTGCTGGGCAAGCGCGCGGGCCAGCAGCGCACGCTGCTTCTCGCCACCCGACAGCGACGCGAAGCGTTGCGCGCGGCGCTCGACGAGGCCGACGTCGTGCAGCGCGGTTTCGACGATCCGGCGATCGTCGGCCGACTCCGCCTCGAATGGTCGCTTGTGCGGCGTGCGGCCCATGCCGACCAGTTCGTCGACCGTCAGCCCGAAATCGTCCGGCGTCTCCTGCTGCAGCACCGCGATGCGCTGCGCAACCGCGCGCGGCCGCATGCGCCATACGTCCTGCGCATCGAGCGCAACACTGCCCGCGTCGGGCCGCGCGTAGCGGAATATGCAGCGCAGCAGGCTCGTCTTGCCGCTGCCGTTCGGGCCGACCAGCCCGACGAACTCGCCTTCGGCAACCGTCAGCGTCACCGAATCGAGCACGTCGATCGCACCGCCGGGAGACCAGCTCACGCGTTCGATGTCGAGCATGTGGGTGACGGGATGCACGTCGCGCCGCACTAGAAGCGCATCGTCGCGACGAGCTCCGCCGAGCGCGACGGGCCGAGCAGCCATTGCTCGCCGCCGTTCGACGTCGTCACCGCGTACGTGCGGTTCGCGAGATTGCGCAGATACAGCGCAAGCTCGGTGCGCGATGTCGACTGCCAGCGCAGCGACGCATCGAATACCGTGTACGACGGCACCTGCAGGCGGTTCGCATCGTCGCCGTAGGTCGCGCCGACGTAGCGCACGCCCGCATTCGCCTGCCAGCGCTCGGCGAACGCCCAGCCGAGCCACAGGTTCGCGGTCTGCTGCGGCACGTTGGACGGCACGTTGCCGGCCCGCGATACCGTCGCGCCGCCGGCAGCCTGGTTGAATTCGTCGTAGCGAGCGCGCAGCAGCGCGACGTTCGCATCGATCGTCCAGCCGTGCGGCAGCCGCGCACCGCCCGTCAGCTCGACGCCGCGTGACGATTGCCGGCCGACCTGCCGGCGCAGCGCCGGATTGAACGGATCGGTACTGAGCAGGTTGCGCTTCGTGATGTCGTACACGGCGAAGGTCCAGTACGCGCGGCCGTCGAGCAGCGTCTGCTTGAGTCCGGCCTCCCACTGCTCGCCGGTCGCGAGCCGGTAGTTCGCCTGCGACGCGGACAGCGTCACGAGCGAGCCGAGCCCCTCCGCACCCGTCGTGTACTGCGCGTACGCGCTAAAAGTCGGTGTGACTTCGAACACGAAGCCGGTGCGCCAGCCGACGTTCGCGAAGCGCTTGTCGAAGCCCGCGCCGGTCGCCGCCTGCTCGCGGCTGAAAGCGATGTGGTCGTAGCGCAGGCCGCTCACCCACGCGAGCCGCGGCAGCACTTCGAGCCGGTTCTCCGCGAACACCGCGGCCTGCCTTGCGCGCGTGCTGAACTGCGGCACCGTCGGGTCGGGGCTCGTGAATGTACCGGGATCGAAGCCGTGCGCGGGCACCGTCGATTCGCCGCCGTATGGCGAGTTGTTGGTGCCGCTGAACGTGATCTGGCTGAACTCCGTGCCGACGACGAAGCGGTTCGCACGGCCGAACAGCGTGCCGTCGAAGCGCGCGCTCAGCCGGTCGCCGATCTGCCGCTGGTGATGGCCGATGTCGAGATAGTCGCTGCGCGTGACCAGGCCCGTCGCCCGGTCGAGCGCGTACGACTCCGCATTGCGCCAGTGGCGGTTCGACGTCAGGTAGTAGAGCTGGTTGTCGATCGTCACGCCGGCCGCGGGCCGGTAGCTCGCCGACAGGCGCGTCCACTGGTCGTAATACGCCATCGTCGCGTCGCCGACGTTGTAGTTGAGCTTGCGCAGCGACGGATCGAGCACGCCGTTCGGTGCCGGCTCGCCGTAGTACGTGGCCGGCATCTGGCGGCCGTAGTCGTAGTCGAGCGTCAGCGTGAGCTGCGGGCTCACGTCGAATTTCAATGCGCCGCCGATGGCCGTCGTGTGCGCATCGGCCCGTTCGGCGAGGCCGTTCGCGCGCGCATCGCTTGCGTAGAAACGGTATGACGCCTGCGGGCCGAGTGCGCCCGTCGTATCGAACGCAAGGCGCTTCGCGCCGTCGGGGCCGACACCTGCCTGCAGCGTCGTCTCGCGCGTGCGCTGCGGCCGCTTCGGCACCACGTTCACGACGCCGCCGATCGCGCCTTCGCCGTACAGCACCGACGCGGGGCCGCGCAGCACCTCGATGCGCTCGACCGACCACGTATCGAACGGAAACGTGATCGTGCCGGCCGCCGGCATCAGCCGCACGCCGTCGAGCAGCGTCGTCACCGATTCCTGTCCGCTGAAACCGCGCACGCTCAAGGCGGTGCCACCGTTGCCCGGCGCCATCGCACTCGAAAAGCCGGCCGTGCGCGTGACCGCGTCGAGCACCGTGCGATCGCCGCGGGCCTCGATCGTGGCGGCCGTAACGGTTTCGACGCTCGCGGGTGTATCGAGGCTGGCCAGCCCGAGCCGCGAGCCCGTTTCGAGCGGCTGCGTCAGCGGATCCACCGGCGCGGATGACGCTGTGACCTTGATGGCCGGCAGCGCGTGCCGGTCGTCCGTCATGGGTACCGCGGCTTCGGCGGCCAGCGCGCCGGACGTGGCCATCGCGCAGCCGAGCAGCGCCGTGCAGCTGCGCGCCGCGCGTGCGCGCCAGGCGCCCGAGTTCCGGCGCGGCGCGGCATGGTGCCGCTCCCCGCGCGCCGGATGGTTTCCGGATTTCGTCACGTCGTATCGATCTTGGTTGGATGTCATCGCCGTGCGCCGGCGACGAAAACCTCAGATGATACAATATATCAACTTGATTCGTCAGGAATTCGTCAGCTTTCCGCCGCCGTACCGGCCTGCAATCAGCGGCCGATTTCCTTCCATTTGCGCGCGAGCCCGAGGCGTTCGAAACGCTCGATCGGGAACTCGGTGAAGACGCGGATCTTCGCCGGCCGGTGACGGCGGCTCTGGTACGCGATGTTGACGGTGAGCGCCGGCAGTTGCCAGCCGGTGAGCACCGGCTCCAGCTTCCCCGCGACGATGTCGTCATGGACGATGTAGAGCGGCTGGATCAGGATGCCGAGCGCGCGGCGACGCACTCTACGGCGCGTGGCTGTGCGGGATGGTACTCGGCAATGTCGGCATGGCGCTGCATCACAAGCTCTGTCACACGCTCGGCGGCAGCTTCAATCTGCCGCACGCGCCGACCCACACGGTCGTGCTGCCGCATGCGCTCGCGTACAACGCGGCGCATGCGCCGGACGCGATGCAGCGGATCGCCCGCGCGATCGGGACGAACGACGCCGCGCGCGGCGTCTACGCGCTGGCGCTCGACAACGGTGCGCCGGTCTCGTTGAAGGCGATCGGCATGCAGGAGGCCGATCTCGATCGCGCAGCCGATATCGCGGCGGCCAATCCTTACTGGAACCCGCGCCCGATCGAACGGGACGGCCTGCGCGCGCTGCTGCAGGATGCCTTCGACTGCAACCTGCCGGGCTCGAGCGCACGCTGAGCCGCACACACGGCAAACCAACGAATGAGCCCGTCAAGGAGGCATCCCGCATGAAACCGGAATCGAGCGCGCACACGATCTACAACCACGCGTCCGAGCGCACCGCGTTCGTGTGCGACTGGTTCGTCGAGCGGCTGGCGCGGGGCGTGACGACATGCGGCGGCGGAACGGCTACACGGTAGCCGCCGCCCCGCTCAGCCGCCGATCTTGAACGTCGGCAATTGCTGCCCGAGCCGCGCGCCCATTTCCGCGCCGAGCGCCTGCAGCGCGTTGAACGGCCGGATCATGACCTCGAACTCGACAATCAGCCCGTCGTCGTCGAAGCGGATCATGTCGATCCCTTTCAACGCCTTGCTGTCGACGGCTGCGCTGAACTCAAGCACGACGCCCTTGCCGTCGTCGGTGACGAACTGGCGGTGATACGTGAAATCCTGGAGGATCGTGATCACCGTGCGCAGCGCCAGCAACAGCGCGGGCGCCGGCCCGTACGGCTTGAACGCCATCGGCGAACGAAACACGGCGTCCGGGTGGACGATCGACTCCAGCGCGCCAAAGTCCTTGCTCGCAACCATCACGTGCCACGCATCGAGCGACTTCGCGACAGCGGGATGAACCTGCGTCGGTGCATTCATCTTCGTAGACTCCTGAAACATCGAACGGAAAGGAAACGAATCGGCCTCAAAGCGTCGCGGCCAGCGTCGTGCCCTGGTGAATCGCGCGCTTAGCATCGAGCTCGGCGGCTTCGCACGCGCCGCCTATCACGTGAACCTTGCATCCGGCCGCCTCCAGTTGCACGGCCAGCTCGCGCAACGGCTCCTGCCCCGCGCAGATGATCACGTTGTCCACCGGCAGCGTCTGTTCGACGCCGTCTATCGTCACGTGGAATCCTTCGTCATCGATGCGCCGGTACGTCACCGCCGACGACATCCCGACGCCGCGCGCCTTCAGCCCCGTGCGGTGAATCCAGCCGGTGGTCTTGCCGAGCCCGTCGCCGACCTTCGACGTCTTGCGCTGCAGCAGATGGACGTGGCGCGCCGCCGGTTCGGGCCGGGCACGGCCGACACCGCCGGCATTCGCATAGGTCCGGTCGACACCCCACTCGGCGAAGAACCGATCCGCGGCGACGTGCTCGCCGTCGCCTCGATGCACGAGATATTCCGCGACGTCGAAACCGATGCCGCCGGCACCGACGATCGCCACGTTGCGGCCCACGGCCTTGCCGTCGCGCAGCACGTCGAGATAGCCGAGCGCCTTCGGATGCCCGATGCCGTCGATCGGCGGCGTGCGCGGCACGATGCCCGTCGCGATCACCACTTCGTCGAATTCGCCCTGCAGCAGCATCTCGGCGGTCGCACGCGTATCGACGTGCAGCGTCACGCCGCGCAGCTCGATCTGCCGGCGGAAATAGCGCAGCGTCTCGTTGAACTCTTCCTTGCCTGGCACCTTCTTCGCGAGATTGAACTGGCCGCCGATCTCGGCAGCGGCTTCGTACAGCGTCACCGCATGACCGCGTTCGGCCGCCGTGACCGCGAAGCCGAGGCCCGCGGGCCCCGCGCCAACCACCGCGATGCGCTTGCGCTGCTGCGCGGGGCGGATCACGAGCTCGGTTTCATGGCAGGCGCGCGGATTCACGAGACAGGACGTGATCCTGCCGCTGAACGTATGGTCGAGGCACGCCTGGTTGCAGCCGATGCACGTGTTGATTTCGTCCGCGCGCCCTTCCCGCGCCTTGCGCACGAACGCCGCATCGGCGAGGAACGGCCGTGCCATCGACACCATGTCGCAATAGCCGTCGGCGAGCAGCTGCTCGGCCACTTCCGGCGTGTTGATCCGGTTGGTCGCGACGAGCGGGATCCCGACCTTGCCCATCAGCTGCCGCGTCACCCACGCATACGCGGCGCGCGGCACCTTGGTCGCGATGGTCGGAATGCGTGCCTCGTGCCAGCCGATGCCGGTGTTGATGATCGTCGCGCCGGCCGCCTCGATCGCCTGCGCGAGGCGGATTACTTCGTCCAGCGTCGAGCCGCCTTCGACGAGATCGAGCATCGACAGCCGGTAGATGACGATGAAGTGCGTGCCGACGCGCTCGCGCACGCGCCGCACGATCTCGACCGCGAAGCGGATGCGGTTCTCGTACGCGCCGCCCCACGCGTCGTCGCGATGATTCGTGCGTGCGGCGATGAATTCGTTGATCAGGTATCCTTCGGACCCCATGATCTCGACGCCGTCGTAGCCCGCGTGCTGCGCGAGCGCCGCGCAACGCACGAAATCGGCGATCGTCTCGTCGACTTCGTCGCTGCTCAACGCATGCGGCGTGAACGGGTTGATCGGCGCCTTCAGCGCGCTGGGCGCCGCCAGCGCCGGGTGATACGCGTAGCGTCCGAAATGCAGGATCTGCAGCGCGATCTTGCCGCCTTCCGCCTGCACCGCGCGCGTCACGACGCGATGGCGTTCGGCTTCCGCCTCGGTCGTCAGCAGCGCGCCGCCGGGTGCCGGGCGGCCGCGCTCGTTCGGCGCGAATCCGCCCGTGACGATCAGGCCGGCCTCGCCTCGCGCGCGCTCCGCGTAGAACGCCGCCATCCGCTCGAAGCCGTTCGGCGCTTCCTCGAGGCCGACGTGCATCGATCCCATCAACACGCGGTTCCTGAGCGACGTGAAGCCCAGGTCGAGCGGCGTCGTCAAATGCGGATAGCGGGATGTCATCGGTGTCTCCATTTTTATGCAACAAGTTGCACAGATGGTAGTTCACCGATCCCGTTTATGCAACATGTTGCATAAACGAGGCCATCGGCTTGTACTGTGGCCCCGATATGGCAAGATGCGATTCATTCGCGCCCTCCTCCGATCCGACATGTCCCTGCCTCACGCACTCCTCACCGCGCTTGCCGAACGCCCCGGTTCGGGGTCCGAACTCGCCGATCGCTTCGATCGCTCGATCGGCTATTTCTGGCAAGCGACGCATCAGCAGATCTATCGCGAGCTGGGGCGCCTCGAGGAAACGGGCTGGATCGAATCGCTGCCCGCCGAATCGGGGCGTGGCCGCAAGCGCGCGTACCGGATCCTGCCGGCCGGCAAGAAGGAACTGCGCCGCTGGATCGCCGAACAGGAAGATCCGACGCCGCTGCGCGAAGCGTTGATGGTGCGCCTGCGTGCCGAGGCGGTGCTCGGCCCGTCCGGCCTCGAGGACGAAATCAGGCGGCGCATCGCGCTTCACCAGGAAAAGCTCGACCTGTATCTGAAGATCGAGGCGCGCGATTTTGCGGAAGGTGCCGACTCGCGCGCGAAACGCCTGCAGCACCTGGTGCTGCAGGCCGGCATCGCGAACGAGCGGTTCTGGGTGGAGTTTTCGCAGGACGCGCTCGACACGCTGCGCCTGCCGAAGGATTGACGCGCTGACGAGGCGCGCGCGGCGTTCATCTCGTCGCGCGGCGGCAGCGCGGCGCGGGTTGAAGCGCCGCGCGGCAAACCGGATCACGCGTCCGGAAAAATGACCACCTTGCCCTTCACCTGCCGGTTCGCCATCCGCGCGATCGCGTCGGCCGCGCCGGCCAGCGACACGCGCTCGGTGATCGCCGGCCGCACCTTGCCGGCCGCGAACCATTCGGCGAGCAGCCGCATGTTCGCGGCATGCTGCGCCGGGTCGCGGCGCACCGCGTCGCCCCAGAACACGCCGAGAATGTCGCGCTCCTTGAGCAGCGCGAGGTTCAGCGCGATCTTCGGAATCTCGCCGGCCGCGAAACCGACTACGAGAAACCGGCCGCGCCACGCCGTTGCGCGCAGCGCCGCCTCGCTGTATGCGCCGCCCACGGGATCGTAGACGACATCGGCACCGCGCCCGCCGGTCAGCTCGTCCACGCGGCGGCGCAGGTCGTCGGTCGCATAGTCGATCGTCTCGTCGGCGCCCGCCTCGCGGCACAGTGCGAGCTTGTCCGCGCTCGACGCGGCCGCGATCACGCGCGCGCCGAGCGCCTTCGCGATCTCGATCGCGGCGATCCCGACCCCGCCCGCCGCGCCCAGCACGAGCAGCGTCTCGCCCGCCTGCAGCCGTGCACGCTGCTGCAACGCGTGCAGCGACGTGCCGTAGGCGAGCACGAGCGCCGCGCCCTGCTCGAACGACATCCCCGGCGGCAGCGCGGCGACCTGGTGCACGTCGGCCACGCACTGTTGCGCGAACCCGCCGTGCCCGGTGAACGCGACCACGGAATCGCCCGGCCGCCACGCGGTCACGCCGTCGCCGACCGCGTCGATCACGCCGGCGAATTCGGCGCCCGGCGAGAACGGCAGCGCCGGCTTCACCTGATACAACCCCTGGACGATCAGCGCGTCGGGGAAATTGAGCGACGCGGCCTTCACATGGATCCGCACCTGGCCGGCGGCCGGTTCGGGAATCGCGACGTCCTCGATGCGCAAACTGTCGATCGGGCCGAATGCGGTACACAACAGGGCTTTCATGCGCTTCTCTCTCCTTGCGCGGCGCGGCCGCGCATCGGTGCGGTCGGCGGGATGCCCCCGCCCGGCCGGTTCACGACGAGTACGCGACGGCCGGCGGCGCCGGCACCCGCGATATCGTCTGCATTCCGGAATGTCGGTGACGCAACGTTCAGAACCACGCGTCGTGCATGTCGAGCGTCGTCGTGTCGACGCTCGACAGCAGGTCGAGCTGCGCATCCACCTTCGGCAATTCCCAGCGGAAGAAGTACCGGGCTGCCGCACGCTTGCCGTCGTGGAAATCGCCGTCATGCCCGTGCGCGGCGAGCGTCACGTCGAGCCACAGCCATGCGACGACGAGATGGCCGAACGCTTCGAGATAGACGCTCGCGTTCGCCAGCCGCTTCTGCTGGTCGCCGATCGCGCCCAACTGCTGCGTGACGTCGCGCAGCCGCGCCCAGCGCCGTGCCAATGCATCGGCCTGCTCGCGCGTACCGGCATCCAGCGCCCGCGCACGTTCGACCGTCGTGCCGACCCGTGCGTCGAGCGCACGCAGCAGTGCGCCGTCGTCCTGCGCGACCTTGCGGCCCAGCAGGTCGAGCGCCTGGATCCCGTGCGTGCCTTCGTGAATCGGATTCAGGCGATTGTCGCGGTAGAGCCGCTCGACCGCGTAGTCGCGCGTGTAGCCGTAGCCGCCGTGCACCTGGATCGCGAGGTCGTTGGCGACGAGACACCACTGCGACGGCCAGCTCTTCGCGATCGGCGTGAGGATATCGAGCAGGCGCACGGCATGCACGCGTACTGCCTCGTCGTCATGCGCGCGTGCTTCGTCGACCAGCTTCGCGCAGTACAGGATCAACGCGAGACCGCCTTCGACATAGGCCTTCTGCGCGAGCAGCATGCGCCGCACGTCCGGATGTTCGACGATCGGCGCCTGCGGCGCGGCCGCATCCTTGCCGGCAGGCCCGAGCGGACGCCCCTGCGGCCGGTTGCGCGCATAGTCGAGCGCGTGCAGATAGCCGGTGTAGCCGAGCGCCACCGCGCCCGCGCCGACGCCGATGCGCGCCTCGTTCATCATGTGGAACATGTACGCGAGACCATGATTCGGCTTGCCGACCAGATAGCCGATCGCGCCCGCGCGCCCTTCCGGACGATAGCGCGTGCCTTCGCCGAAATTCAGCAGGCAGTTGGTCGTGCCGCGATAGCCCATCTTGTGGTTCAGCCCGGCGAGCACGACGTCGTTGTGTTCACCCTGCACGCTGCCGTCGGCGCCCGTCAGGAACTTCGGCACGATGAACAGCGAGATGCCGCGCGTGCCGGGTTGCAGCCGGCCGTGTTCGTCGGGAATCTTCGCGAGCACGAGGTGGACGATGTTCTCCGCCAGCTCGTGCTCGCCGCCGGAAATCCACATCTTGTTGCCGGTCAGCCGGTAGCGCGGGCCGAGCGGCGAGTCGCCCTCGAAATCCGCGCGCGTCGCGATGTCGGACAGCGACGAGCCGGCTTGCGGTTCGGACAGGCACATCGTGCCGAGGAAGCGCCCTTCCAGCTCCGGGCGCGCGAACGCGTCGATCTGCGCGGGGCTGCCGTGCGCGACGAGCAGGTTCGCGTTGGCGACGGTCAGGAACGGATAGGCGGCCGTCGCGATGTTCGCGGCCTGGAAGAACAGGAACGACGCGGCTTCGACCAGCTTCGGCAACCGCATGCCGCCGAGCGCCTCGTCATGGCCTGCAGCGATCAGCCCGGCGTCCGCGAACGCGCGCACGGCCGGTTCGACTTCGGGGATCAGCGTCACGCGCTCGCCGTCGAAATGCGGTTCCTCGCGATCGCCGCGCGCCGCATGCGGCGCGAACAGATCGCCGGCAATCCGCTCGCTGGTATCGAGCACCGCGTCGAAGGTCTCGCGACTGTGCTCCGCGTAGCGCGGCAGCGCGACGAGCGCTTCCGCGTCGAGCCAGTCATACAGCAGGAACGCGAGATCGCGTCGCGACATCAACAGGCTCATCGTGCTGCCTCCCGGGGTGCCGGCTTTGTCAGCCGAATGAAGGGTTCCGTGACTGCAAGTGCTGGCAGGAATTTAGCACGGTCGTTCGCAAACGACAACGACGGCCGAGCTAGTCCGCGTACCCGGGATTGCGTCGATCGAGCCGGCGCAGCAAGCCGGGCCAGACGAGCGCGCCGGCGCCCATCCCGCGCGTGACCGCGGCGATCTGCTGCTTGATGCCGTCGAGAATCGGTTGCGCGATCGGCAGCAGCGCCGAGCCGCCGGCCTGCGCGCGGACCTGAATCATGCAGGCCGCCTCGAAGAAGTACATCGCGACGAACGCGTCGGCCGGCGTCGCGCCGACCGTCAACAGCCCGTGATTGCGCAGCATCAGGTTCGTGTTGCTGCCGAGGTCGTGCACGAGGCGCGCCTTCTCGCCCTCGTTGAGCGCGATGCCTTCGTAGTCGTGATACCCGAGCGACGCCAGCACGCCGAGCGACTGCTGCGACAGCGGCAGCAAGCCCGCTTCCTGCGCCGACACAGCAACGCCGTTGATCGAATGCGTGTGCATCACGCACAGCGCGTCGTCGCGGGCCGCATGCACCGCGCTGTGAATCGTGAAGCCCGCCGGGTTGATCTCGTACGGCGATTCGGACACCTTGCGTCCGTCGAGATCGATCTTGACCAGCGACGACGCCGTGATCTCGTCGAACATCATCCCGTACGGGTTGATCAGGAAATGGTGTTCCGGGCCCGGCACGCGCGCCGAGATATGGGTGAACACGAGATCGTCCCAGCCGAACAGCGCCGTAAGACGATAGGCCGCCGCGAGGTTGACTCGCGCCTCCCACTCGGCGGGAGAAACCGCCTGCTGCACACTGAGATCGGATGAGGCCACGTCACACTCCTTGTTCAGGGGTTGATGCGGACCGGGCCGCACGATGCGGACCGGCGCGGGGGCATTGTGCGTCAACTTGCGTGCAGCTTCGCCAGCTGATCGGCGACCGGCAGGCTGCGGATGCGCGTGCCGGTCGCCGCGAAGATCGCATTGGTCAGCGCCGGCGCGACGGGCGGCAGGCCCGGCTCGCCGACGCCGCCGAGCGGCACCGTGAAGTCGTCGGGCGCGACGAGATGCACGCGGATTTCGCGCGGGGCCTCGTTCATTCTCAGCACCTGGAAACCGTTGAAATTGCTCTGTTCCGGATGACCGTCCTTGAACGTGATCTCGCCGTGCAGCGCGATACCGAGCCCCATCACCACCGCGCCCTCGAGCTGCGAGCGTACACGCTCCGGATTGACCTGCGGCCCGCAGTCGATCGCAATGTCGACGCGCGGCACCGCGATCTTGCCATCCTCGCCGACCTGCACCTCGCATACGGCCGCCGTGTACGACACGAAGCTGCGATGCGCGGCGATCCCGAGCCCCCGCCCTTTTGGCAGCTTGCGCCCCCAGCCGGCTTCGCGCGCGACCGTCTCGACCACGCGCCGCAGCCGTCCCGTATCGACCGGATACAGCGCGGGATCCTCGCCGTAATTCACGTTCTTCACCGTGATGTGCGGCTCGAAACGCCGCGCGGGCCCGATCAGTTCGAGCAGGAAATCCTTCGGGTCGCGGCCGGCCGCGTGCGCGAGCTCCGACACGAAGCTCTGGATGCCGAACGCATGCGGGATGTTGTAGACCGAGCGGAACCAGCCGATCCGCGTGTGCCCTTCGGCAGCCGGATTCTCGATCCGCACGTTCGGGATCGAGAACGGCAGGTCCGCGATCCCTTGCGCGAGTTCGCCCGGCTGCTCGTGCACGATGCCCGGCCTGAAGGTCGACTGGATCGACGGCGCGACCGTGCGATGCCGCCACGCGACGACCTTCCCCGATGCATCGATCCCGCCGTCGAACGCTTCGAGCGACACCGCATGGAAATAGTCGTGCGCGATGTCGTCCTCGCGCGTGAACGTCAGCTTCACGGGCGCGCCGACCGCCCTCGACAGCAGCGCGGCTTCCACCACGTAATCGGGCTTCGACTTGCGGCCGAATCCGCCGCCGAGCAACGTCACGTTGACCGTCACGCGCTCGGTCGGCAACGCGAGCGCCTTCGCGATCTCGTCGCGCGTGGTCTGCGGCGCCTGCGTGCAGGTCCATACTTCGCAGCGGCCGTCGGCGACGCGCGCGACGGCCGCGGGCGGCTCCATCGTCGCGTGCGCGAGATGCGGAATGTAGTACGTCGCGCGCACGCGTTTCGCGGCGCCCGCGAGCGCCGCAGCTGCATCGCCGTCGTTGCGGATCACGTCGCCCGGTTGCGCGGCGGCCGCTTCGAGCGTCTTGCGGTACTCGGCCGAGTCGTAGCCCGCGTTGGGCCCGTGCTGCCAGTCGATCTTCAGCTGCGCGCGCGCCTGGATGGCCGTCCACGTGTCGCGCGCGACAACGGCCACGCCGCCCAGCGGCTGGAAGCCGGACGGCAACGGCGCCGACGCGAGCTGCACGACCTTGACGACGCCCGGCAGCTTCTCGGCCGCCGATGCATCGTATGACGCGACCGTGTCGCCGTAGGCCGGCGGTCGCGCAACGACCGCATACAGCATGCCGTCGAGCCGCGTGTCGATCCCGTAGTGCGCACGGCCGCCGACGATGTCGCGCCCGTCGATCAGCGCGGTCTTGCCCTTGCCGATATAGCGGAACTCCGCCGGTGCCTTCAATGCGAGTGTCTTCGTATCGGGCACCGGCAACGCGGCCGCTTTCGCCGCGAGCTCGCCGAAGCCGAGCTTGCGCCCGCTCTTCGTGTCGACGATCTCGTGCACGGTCGCCTTGACCTGACCCACGTCGACGCCCCACGCGGCGGCGGCAGCCTGCTCGAGCATCGTGCGCGCAGCCGCGCCCGCGCGGCGCAATGCGGCGAAACTCTGGCGCAGGCTGCGCGAGCCGTCGGTGTTCTGGTTGCCGTAGCGCGGCTCGTCGCCGACGGCCTGCGCGACCTTCACGCGTGCCCAGTCCGCGCCCAGTTCGTCGGCGACCACGAGCGCGACGCTCGTGCGCACGCCCTGCCCCATCTCGGAGCGGATGCAGGTCACGGTCACGGTGCCGTCCGGTGCGATCGCAACGAACAGGCGAGGATCGTCTCGCAACCCGTGCGGCATCCCGGCACCGCCGTACTGCGGATTCGCGCTGACGGGCGGCTGCACCGGCGTGGCTGCATGCACGAGCGACGGCACGCCGAATGCGAGCAGCAGCCCGCCGGACGCGAAGCCCAGCAGCAGCGCGCGACGGCTTTCGTTGTGGACGGAGAGTTCGGGCGCACTCATGCGGCACCTCCGCGGCGCACGGCCAGCCGGATCGCCGCGCGAATGCGCGTGTAGGTGCCGCAGCGGCAGATGTTGCCGGACATCGCATCGTCGATGTCGGCGTCGGTCGGACGGGGATTCGTCTTCAGCAGCGACGCGGCCTGCATGATCTGCCCGGACTGGCAGTAGCCGCATTGCGCGACGTTCAGTTCCTGCCACGCCTGCTGCAGCGGATGGGTCAGGTCGGTCGACAGTCCCTCGATCGTCGTCACGCGTTTGCCGGAAGCCGCCGCAACGGGCGTGATGCACGACCGGATCGCGACGCCGTCGAGGTGCACGGTACATGCGCCGCACAGCGCCATGCCGCAGCCGAACTTGGTGCCGGTATGGCCGAGGATGTCGCGCAGATACCAGAGCAACGGCATGTCGGGATTGCCGTCGAAGTGCTGCTCGCTACCGTTGATGGTCAGCGTGATCATCGTTCACCTCCTGGTCGAGGCGCCCGCGTCGCACCACGGGTGCCGTGTGGGGATTCGAACGGTGCCGGCCCGGCACCGCCTGGTGGACTGCTTCGCCGGTAGAACCGGCGGTCGATGTGATTACGGATGCTGCGGACCGCCGAGGGCTGCCGCGCGTACGACTCCGCTCGAAGGCGGGCGCCTGCGGGTCCCGATTCTGCCCCACGCAAACCGTCACGCCGGCAACGCGAACCTGTCCTGGCTGCCAGAAACGGCGCGCCCGATCGTCGTCACCCGCGCGCGACGTTCCGCCCGAACGGCGTCGATATTGCCCGGGCGGGCGGATTCGTATGGGGATTGGGCCGAGTTCCGACTTTAACCGAAGTGCGACGGTTTTGCGCCGGCGCGCCCGATGCAGCGCTTCGCGCGCGTCGATCGCTTCCGCTATCCGACGAGCATCACCGGCTTGCCCGGGAACTGGCGCGTTTTGAACCCGGCGAGAAGATTCGCTCCGGGTCGCACAAATGCAAGGATCCGGCGGGCCTGGCGGCCGGACCGGATCCTTGTGCGACTGCGGCGAACGATACGGAAGACGCTATCGCGTGCTCCCGCTCATGGCGAGCGCAACGCCTGCAGCCCCAGCGTGAGCGCGTTGAACGGCATCTCAGCGGCTCCCAGCGAAAAACTCGTCGTCTTCGTCGTCACGCCCGGCGTGCGCATCAGCGCGTGAACGATCCGCTCGCTCGCGTGACCGTCGCCATACGGATTGCTCGCGCGCGACATTTCCTCGTAGGCACTCTCGCTGTCGAACAAGCGCGATGCCTCCCAGATGATCCGTTCCTGATCGGTGCCGACGAGCCGTGCGGTGCCCGCCTGGATCGCTTCGGGCCGCTCGGTCGTCTCGCGCGTGACGAGCACCGGCTTGCCGAGCGCCGGCCCTTCTTCCTGGATGCCGCCCGAATCGGTGATGATGAAGTGCGCGCGGGACATCAGGAATACGAACGACAGGTATTCCTGCGGCTCGATCAGGTAGATGTTCGGCACACCGCCGAGCCGCGCACGCGCCGGTTCACGCACGTTCGGGTTCAGGTGCAGCGGATAGACGAACTGCGCGTCGCGATAGCGGCCCGCGAGCGTACAGAGCGCTTCGCAGAATTGCTTGAACGGTTCGCCGAAACTCTCGCGGCGATGGCCGGTGATCAGCACGACGCGCCGCGACGGCTCGAGAAACGGAAAATACGCGGCGATCTTGTCCGACAGCGTGGACGTGCGGTCCAGCATGCGCTTGACCTCGTGCAACGCATCGATCACGGTATTGCCGGTCAGCGAGACGCCGCTACCCGGCACGCCCTCGCTGAGCAGGTTGTCACGCGCCTGCCCGGTCGGCGCAAAATGCCACGACGACACCGCGTCGGTCACGCGGCGATTCAGTTCCTCCGGCCACGGCGACCAGATGTCGCCGCTGCGCAGCCCGGCCTCCACGTGCCCGACCGGCAGATAGCGGTAGAACGCCGCGAGGCTGACCGCGAGCGTGGTCGTCGTATCGCCGTGCACCAGCACGACGTCCGGACGCAGGTCGTCGAAGACCATGCCGATCGATTGAAGAATACCGGTCGTCACGTCGGTCAGCGTCTGGCCTTGCCGCATCAGATTGAGATCGTAGTCGGGCTTGATGTCGAACAGCGTCAGCACCTGGTCGAGCATTTCACGATGCTGCGCGGTCACGCACACCCGGGCGTCGACATCTGCCTGCGCCTTCAGCGCGCGCACCAGCGGTGCCATCTTGATGGCCTCCGGCCGAGTCCCGAACACAAGCAAAATCTTCTTCATCGTTATCCTCGTTTAGCCACTTCGCGCGGAAGACCCCGCACGTGGCGCGAAGCATGTATCCAGGCGGCGCTTCCCGTACTCGCACGCGGTCGGCACGCGGCGGTGCCGAGGGGCGAGCGCGCCGTCTTGTCCGTGCGGTCCCGGCCGCGCGAATCGTCGTACTACCGGCGTCCCGTTGCACTGATCAGTCACGTCATGAGTCGTTCCTCGCTGTGTCGGGCGTCACGGCTGTCCGTCACGCCGCTTCCACACCAGCAATATTCAAACCAGCCGCACTGCGGCCGAGTCCGGTTCGCGCGACGCGCACCGCACACGCGCGGTGCGTGATGGAATGTTTCACAACTGCTACGGGACGTCCCGTCTACGGATAGGCACGACAGCGATAAACAGCTGCCCGACCGCGCGATCCGTCTGACGACGTCGTCCGATGAATCGCGAATGCATGTCGGACACCCATTGCGCATCGAACCGTCTGCATCTTTCGAAAAGCTTTACGTCGTCTCGATTCGGCACTTTTGTCTGTGCAGCGCCCGGCGTGCACGCGGCCGCCGACCAAGGTCGCGTGCGCACGATTTACCGGACATGCAGTGTCGCTTGCGTCGCACGAATGGACGCGCGGGAAACGTTGCGAATGTGTAACGCGGACCCGGCGCAGGCAGATACATCAGAGTCCGGTCCATTCTGTACGGACGACGGCGATCGCCGTTTCGATCTCCGGGGCAACGCGCGCGCGTCGAACAATGCACGACGGTGCCTCTCGCGAAGCCTCCTCGAGCAAGGAGGATGCGACTCGTCAAGCAAACCGCCTGCCGTGCGACGTACTCGGGATGGGCTGCAGACGACCTGGGGCCGACCGGCATGTGCCTATGCTGATACGTCAGTGAATCAAAACACGTCGCCGCGACCGCGACTATGCGCGCACCTCGCGCCCGGCCCCTTGCTGCACGGGGCATCGCGACCCATGGCTCACGCCTTGCTTAATGTCGGACAGGTGCGTCCCGATGCACTTGCACGGCAGCAGCAGACAGACGGGGACGCCAAAGCAACGAAGCCGGGAGGCGACGCGACGCGTCCGCCGGGGCGAACGACATCCGCCCTCGCGCGACGAACATGCGGCCGCGTCCCATCGACATCCGCGCGATCCACGGGCGCCTTCAGCTCTCATCGGTCGTCGTCGCGGACACCGGGGACCAGGACATGAAGAAAGCGCGGATGGCGTCGCTCTGTGAGCAAGGCATTCTGCTGCTGATCCTGCTTGCCTTCTCGCTGACCGTGCGCGACACCGCATCGCAGGCGATCGCCGAACCGGCGCGGATCACCCTGCCTGCCGCAAACGCCGCAGTCGCCGTCGAGCGCCCGGCCCTCGACAGCGCGCCGTTCGCGATCGCCGTACCGGTGTCGAACGATGCGGACATGTCGATCGAGCCGCCGCCCGCCGGCGCGCCGCGTTCCACGTTCGACCGCGACCTGCTGCTGATGCCCTGCGTCGGGTACCTGTGGCTGTTCATGCTGTTGACGTGCGTCTACGCCGGACGGCATTACGTGTTCAGCCTCGATCGCCTGTTCAAGCCGCAATGCGCGCCCTACCGGACGATCACCCACGGCGAATGGCCGCGGCTCACGGTGTTCGTCGCCGCCCACAACGAAGAAGCCGTCGTCGTCGATTGCCTGATGGCACTGCTGGCGACGACCTACCCGCGCGACAGGCTGACGATCATTCCGGTCAACGACCGCTCGACCGACAACACCCGCACGCTGATCGACCAGGTTCATGCACTCGCGCCTGACCTCATCCAGCCGTTTCACCGCGAGACCGGCAAGCCGGGCAAGGCGGCCGCGCTGAAGGATGCGCTGCGCTTCATCCGCGGCGACATCATGGTGGTGTTCGACGCCGACTACCTGCCGCGCCCGGGGCTGCTGAAGGAACTCGTCGCACCGTTCTTCGATCCGGAAGTCGGCGCGGTGATGGGCCGCGTCGTGCCGCAGAACGCCGACAGCAACCTGCTCGCGCGGCTGCTCGACCTCGAGCGCGCAGGCGGCTACCAGGTCAACCAGCAAGCCCGCAACAACCTCAACCTGGTGCCGCAATACGGCGGCACGGTCGGTGGTATCCGCAAGAGCGCGCTCGACGCGGTGGGCGGCTGGCGCGACGACACGCTCGCCGAGGACACCGACATGACCTATCGCCTGCTGCTGAGCGACTGGCGCACGGTCTACCTGAATCACGCCGAATGCTATGAGGAAGTGCCGGAACGCTGGGCCGTGCGGGCCCGGCAATTGACGCGCTGGGCGAAAGGCCACAACCAGACGCTGCTGCGCTATCTGCTCCCGGTGCTGCGCAATCCGCTGATCTCGCGGCGCTGCCGTCTCGACGGCGCGCTGCTGCTCGGCGTGTTCGTGATGCCCGCGCTCCTCGCCGTCGCATGGAGCGCGGCGCTCGCGCTCTACCTGTTCAACGGCGTCAACTCGACCGCGCTCGGCCTGATCGTGTCGCTGTTCGCGCTGTTTTCGTTCAGCACCTTCGGCAACTTCGGCGTGTTCTTCGAGATCGTCGTCGCGGCCCGGCTCGACGGCCGCGCGACGCGGCTGCGGCTCGTGCCGGTCAACGTCGTCGGCTTTTGCGTGACGATCGCGGCCGTCGTCTCCGCGCTATGGGGGCTCACGCTCGACGCCGCATTCCGCCGCGAACTGAAATGGGACAAGACCGAGCGTTTTCGCCGGCAACTGAAACCGGAGCGATGATCGATGACGACCTTCAATTTGATGGTGCCGGTGGCCGGTGTGCTCAGCCTGCCGTTCCTGCCGATGCTGCATGAACTGATCCGGCGCAGCGACGTCGCGGCGCTGCCGATCGGCGACGGTCCGTTCGTCGATCAGGCATTGCTCGCCACGCGATGGCACGACGCGTTGCGGGCGGACGCGGCCGGCGAACCGCCGACCGATCCGTCCGCCGCACCGCCCTGGCAAACACTCGGGCTGGCCGTACAGCATGCCGACATGATTCACGTCGCACACGACGAGCATCGCGACGACGTGCTCCATGCCGATCGCGCGATCACGCTCGACGGCGGCGCCCGCGCGGCGTATGCGTTCGCCGGCGAACGCATCGACATTCACGCGGGAGCGACGATCGGCGCACTGGCGCACGCGCCGCAAATCGACGTCGACGGCGCGGTGCTGCGCGGCGTCGTGGTCGGCGGCACGGTGCACCTGCACGGCGCCGGCGGATTCGCGTGCCTGTACGGCGAACCGATCGTCTTCGGCGCTGCGCCGGGGACACGCGCCGCCGGCATGCCTGCCGCACCGCGCCGCGCGATCTCGCTCACCCGCCACTTCGCATCGCTGCCGCATCGCTTCCTGCACGGCCGCTACCTGGTGCATTGCGACGTGCGCCTGCCCGCGAACACGGTCGTGCAAGGCAACCTCATCGTCGGCGGTACGCTCGTGCTCGGCGAAGGCTCCGTGCTGCGCGGCAGCGTCAAGGCGCATCGCGTCGAGCTCGAACGTCACGCATTGCTGCACGGCGCCGTGTTCGCGCGCGACGACGTACTGCTCGCCCATGCGAGCTGCATCGACGGCGTCGTGTCGGCCGGCGGCCTGCTGCGGCTGACCGGTGCGCGCATCGGCGTCGCCGGCCATCCTGTCAGCGCGTGTGCGCGCGATGTCTCGGTCGTCGGTCACGCGTGCGTGCATGGCGACCTCGTCGCGTGGCGCAGCGGCTGGTTCCACGCATCCCGTTAAGGAGCGCCCCCCATGTCCGATCGCCCCTGCCATCGCGGCCCGCGCGTGCCGGTTGCCACCCTCGCGGTGCTGTGCGGCGTCGCCTTCGGTACGCCACCGGTGCTGGCGGCACTGCCGGACGACAGCGCCGCCGCACCGCCCGTGCAGCCGCCCGACGTCCCGGCCGTCATCACGCCACGGCCGCGCGACGAATCCACGTTCGTGCGCGTCAGTGCCGACGGCCTGCCGGACGGCGTGTCGCTCGCCGAGTTCACGCCTGACGATACGAACCGGCCACCGCTGCCCGATGCAATCGTCACACATGTCCAGGCACCGCAAGAAAAGCACACCGAACTGTCGCTCGGCTATTCGAGCGCGCATCTGACACACGGCTATGGCGACTGGTACGGCGTGCATCTGCGCGGCGTCTATCAGGATGGCGGGCGCACCGTGCTCGGCGAACTCGCGCAACTGCACCGCTTCGGCGAGAACACGCAGCTCGGCTCGCTGACCTACGTGCAGGATATCGGCCCCGACTGGTTCGGCGGCATCGGCTTTGCCGGCACCACGTCGGGGACGATCCTGCCGAGCGCACGCGTCGACCTGTCGATCAATCGCAAGCTGTTGCCGGATCGTTCGCTGGTCGTGTCGCTGGGCGCCGGCCACGCATGGAACCGCAGCGGCCATCGCGACCAGCTCTATCACGCCGGCGTGATCTGGTACGCGCTGCCGAAATGGATCTTCGAGGCCGGCATGAACTACACGGTCGATTCGCCCGGATCGGTGAAGGCGCCCGCCTACTACGGTGCCGTCACCTACGGCGAAGTCGGCAAGAGCGTGATCGTGCTGCGCGGCGGGTTCGGCCGCGAGGCCTACCAGGTCACCGGCTCCGGCTCGCAGATCGCCGATTTTCGCAGCCACGAGATCGACGCGAAATGGCGCTACTGGTTCACGCGCAAGTGGGGAACGCAGCTCGAGTTCGACTACTATCACAATCCGTACTACTCACGGATCGGCGGCGAGCTGAGCGTGTTCTATCGCTGGTAGCCGGGCGGGCGCCATGCAGACGCACCCTGTCCGTCCTCACGCCGACCGTTCGCTGCGGATTCACGCCCATCCGCAGCGCTGGCTGTCGTCGATCGCACTGCTGACGCCTGCGCTGTATGCATCGCTGTGGGTCGGCTTGCCGATCGCCTGGCGTTACTGGCGCGCGGTGATGGTCTGGGGCGCATACCAGATCGATCCGGCGCTGCACGTGATCGTGATCGGCTATCCGCCCGATGCGCCGCGCGTACCGCTGCTGTCGATCGACGTTGCCGCGCGCATGCCGGGCGACATGCTGCTGGCCCTCACCGCGGCGCTCTGCGCGATCGGCTTCGCCGCATCCTTCATACGGCACCGGAACTGGCTGCCTGTTGCATATCTGTTACGTATCGCGAGCTTCACCCAGCTGCTGATTTGCGTGTATTTCTGGCTCGCGCCCGGCACGTTTCCGTATGTCCCGTTGCTGCATCTGCGCGACATGTTCGTGCTGCTCGGTGCGGCGATCGCGATGATCCCGCTGGTGATGGCGGCGCTGTACTACCCGCTCGATTTCTCGCTGCCGCAGAAGGCGTTCGCGTCGGTACTGGTGCTCGGCTACTTCATTTTCGCGCTGCCGTTCGTGATGCTGCTGCACGCGATGATCGTCCATCACGGCACGCTGCTGTTTTTGCCGTTCTGCTATTTCCTGCTCGGCGGACCGCTGCTGATCGGCCTGCTGGTCACGCTCTACACCTACTGCGCGAGCTGGCCCGGCACGCTGACGCACGGCACCGATTCCGTCTGCTGATTTCGCACACAAACGCGCCGTATCAGCGATGAAACGAATCCATTACGTTTTCTGCCGTGCCGCGCGACTCGCATTACATGAAGCCAACAGGACCGGGCCTTCGGGGTAAATGGCACGTTGTTCGCTTCACTCAATGCGTCGCATCGAGTCCCTTCGTCAACGACGACAGCGCGACGTACCGACGTATCCCGTTGGTCCGGCTGCCGTCGACAGGTGCCGCTCGATCTCCGACGCACCGGACAGCCGCACACACCTGCGGGGCAGGATTGGTCGACCTGGCGGCACGCGCATCACGGCTGCCGCACGCCCCCCATTCCTTGAGCGAGGAGTACACCATGTTGGCAAAGTCAGGCAAGTTCTTGCGGATCCTGTTCGCGTTGCTCGCGCTCGCGTTCGCATTCAGTCCGGGCGGCGTTCGGGCGGCCACCAACCAGCTCATCCTGCTGGTGCCGAACACGCTGACGTTGCCCGATCCGCGTGTGTCCGCATGGCTCGACACCGCACAAGAGGAAGGACTGCAGATCACGGTGATGACCGACAGCCAGTTCATGGCGGCCGGCGCGTCGCTGTCGCAGTTTCCCGGCCTGATCCTGCCCGATCAGGTGCATACGACGGCCGACGACACGCTCGTCACGGCGATCCAGAACTATGCGCTGAACGGCGGCAAGGTGATGCTCGTCTACGATTTCGGCGTGCTGAATTCAGCCGGCTTCTACGTGAGCCCGAAATCCCGCTTCAGCAGCATGGTGGGTGTGGACTATGTGTTGTATGACCAATACGGCGGCAACATGATCGGTCTCGGAAACGTAACCGGCATGAGCAGCTGGCTGCGCACGCTCCAGGTGCCTCCCGGCAAGTCGATGGCGTGGACCACGACGGCTTCGGCCGCGACGACCGCCAGCGTCATGGCCGCGGCGACCACCGGCAACGCGAAGACGAGCAACGCGTCGAAGCAGACCACCGGTAACGCGCTCTATCTGTCCGGCAGTCCGTCGAACCCCGGCGGCCTCGCCAACTACAACCACGGCGCATGGTTCCAGTACGACACGCCGCCTGCAGGCAGCGGCCTGCTGAACCAGACGGCGCCGAAGCTGACCGGCGTCGCGAACGGCAAGCAGGTGAAGTCCGGCACGTATAGCGCCAACTCGCTCGTCAGCACCACGACCGGCAAGGCGGCAACCGCGCTCGCCTCCACGATGGCGACGACCACCGACACGCTCGAAGGCATCTCCGGCTATGTGTACGGATTCCTGACCTATCCGAGTTTCGTCACGCAGGGGACCTACACCGGCACGACGATCCTGACCTCGCCGACGTTCGGGCTGGTGTCCGGCTACAACACATATGGCAACGGCGGCGTCCTGTTCGTCAACCTGCCGCTCGCCTACCTCGACGGCCAGACCGACGGCATGCTGATCCACGGCTACCTGCACTATTTCGGCACGCAGATGCTGAACCTGCCGTCGCTGTCGCCGCTGCCGAAGGCGATGGCCGGGCTGGTGTTCAACTGGCACTTCTGCGCGGGCGACCAGATCCAGCCGGCGCTCCAGTTGAAGAACCTCGGCGTGTGGAACAACGGGCCGTTCTCGCTGGTAATCACGGCCGGCCCCGATGAAGCGACGTTCGGCGACGGCAACGGCATCAACCTCGCCAACAACCCGACCGCGCAGAATCTCGTCAAGTATCTCGTGAGCAAGGGTCAGCACGTCGGCAGCCACGGCGGCTGGATTCACGACTACTGGGGAGCCAATGCCAGCGAAACGAACGCGAGCACGTTCACGCAGTACCTGGTGATGAACCATCAGGCCGTCCAGGCAGCGACGGGCCAACCGGACGTCGAGTACGCGGCACCGGAAGGCAACACGCCGACCTGGTCGGTCAACTGGCTCGAAAGCAACGGCTTCAACGGCTATTACTTCACCGGTCACACCGGCTCGGCGCCGACCCGCGCATACCGCAACGGCGCGCTGCTGAACCCGGGCCTGTGGGCTTACCCGGTGATGCCGTTCGGCAAGTACGCGACGTTCGAGGAGTTCCAGCAATACGCGGTGCCGACGTCCGACGTGAACAACTGGTATGCAGCCCTGATGAACTTCGTCGTCGCGAACCGCACCAGCCGGCTGATCTATGCACACCCGCTCGGCGCGTCGTCCTACACGTCGACGTTGAACGCGATCTTCTCGCAAGCGAATACGCTGAAGCTGCTCGGTCAGTTCAAGTGGTACACGATGAGCGACATCACGATCTTCGATCGTGCACGCCTGAACGTCACATGGTCGGCCACCGACACGGGCAGCAGCTGGTCATTCGCCGCCAGCCACCCGACGAGCCTTGCGAACATGACCTGGTTGCTGCCGAAGAAGGCCTACGCACTGCCGGTCATCACGCAAGGCCTCGGCAGCGTCGTCATCACCGACTCGATGTACTGGCTCGTGACCGCGAACAGCGGCACCAGCATCAAGTTCACCAGCGCCAAGGTGCACTGAGCCGCAACTCGACCCACCCGCCGGCGCGCGACGCGGCCAACGTCGCGCCCGGCGGCATTTGCGCAGGACCACCGCGCAGGAGCCCCCGATCATGAACCGGCCCGCGCTGTTCCCGGCCGCACGCGCACGCGTGGCGGCCACCGCCCGGCTATGCCGCCTGTGGCGCGTTGCCTGCTGTGTGTCGGCATTCGGCTTCGCGCTGCACGCAGGCGCCGCCGAGCTCCAGCTCAACGGACTCTACCAGCGCCCCGACGGCGCGATCACCGTGCGCCTGAATGGCGCCGGCATCGATCCGTATTTCGCGGCGAAGGCGCTGCTCGCCGCCGCCGACGCCGGGCTCGACACCCACCAGGCCGCACTCGCGTGGATCGCATGGTTGTTGCCGCGTCAGCGCCCCGACGGCGGCTTCGATCGCTACTGCTTGAAGAGCGGCCAGTACAGCGCATGCGCGGAAGCCGACGCCGACGACGCGATGATGGCCACCTGGATCGAACTGCTCTCCCGCTTCGCGCCGCCCGACGGCATGCCCGCCGCGTGGGAACTCAGCCTGAACCGCGCGGGTGCGCATCTGGACACGCTGCTCAGCAAGCCCACCGGCGTCTATCAGATATCGTCCACGCTGCACGTCGCGCTGCTCATGGACAACGTCGAGGTCCACAGCGCGTTCCAGGCGCTCGCCGCGTACTACGTCCGGCATGCCGACAACACACACGCGAGCCCGTGGCGCCAGCGCGCCGACCGGCTCTCGTCCGCGATCCTGAAGGTGTTCTGGCGCGGCACGCAATCCGGCTTTCGCGCGAGCACGCAGCGCATCAGCGACACGACCTTCTATCCGGCGAAAGTCGCGCAGATCTTCCCGCTCCTGTCGGGGATTCAGGTTCCCGATCAATCGAACGAGGCGATCTACGCGCAGTGGATGCAGAAATACGGCAAGACCTGGCTGCAACTGGCCGGTAGCGATTATCCATGGGGCTTGATTGCGCTGGTCGCATTCAAGATGAACGACTGGAACACGGTCGCCTGCTGGCATGCGCGATCGGGCCCGTACCGGCATGGTGCGCACTGGAACGTACTGGAGGAATCGCTTTATCTCGCATTCGAAAGCAGGATGGCCGACCCCGTCGCGCCCGCTCAGTGCGGCTTCACGACGGCCGAGGCAACGGAGACTGCGGCGCGCTGACACGGCGTGCATGCGCTCCGGCAAAATCGACAGGGAAGGAGACGTGTCATGTGTGGCATCGTCGGCGCGGTCGCGCAACGGGACATCGTCCCGATTCTGATTGAAGGTTTGCGCCGCCTTGAATATCGCGGCTACGATTCATGCGGCGTCGCGACAGTCGTCGACGGCCAGGCGCGCCGGGAGCGCAGCATGTCGCGCGTCGCCGATCTCGACGCCCACGTGCGCAGCGCCGGCCTGACCGGCAGCACCGGCATCGCTCACACGCGCTGGGCGACCCATGGCGCGCCGGCAACCTGCAACGCACACCCGATCTTCTCTCGCGACGAGATCGCGCTCGTGCACAACGGCATCATCGAGAACCACGAAACGTTGCGCAAGCAACTGTCCGACGAGCACTACGAATTCGACGGCCAGACCGACACCGAAGTCGTCGCTCACCTGATCCACAGCAAGTATCGCGGCGACCTCCTCGCCGCCGTGCGCGATGCGACGTCGCAGCTTCACGGTGCTTACGCGATCGCGGTGTTCAGCAAACACGAGCCGCAGCGGCTGATCGGTGCGCGGGCCGGCTCGCCGCTCGTCGTTGGCGTGAAGGACGGCGAATGCTTTCTCGCGTCCGACGCGCTCGCGCTGGCCGGCATTACCGACCGCTTCATCTTTCTCGAGGAAGGCGACATCGTCGAGTTGACGCCCGGCAGCGTGCGGGTGCTCGATCGCACCGGTGCACCGATCGAACGCGCGATCCAGACCGTTTCATCCGCGCAGGGTGTGGTCGAGCTCGGGCCGTACCGGCACTTCATGCAGAAGGAAATTTTCGAGCAGCCGCAGGCCGTGGCCGCGACCATCCCCGACGCGGGGCTGTTCGATCCGGCCGTATTCGGCCCGGATGCCGCGCGGGCATTCGACCAGATCGACAACGTGCTGATTCTCGCGTGCGGCACGAGCCATTATTCCGGCCTGACCGCGCGCCGCTGGCTCGAAACGATCGCGCGCATCCCCGCGCAGGTCGAGATCGCGAGCGAATACCGTTACAGCGATGCGCTCGCGATGCCGAACACGCTGGTGGTCAGCGTGTCGCAATCCGGCGAGACCGCCGACACGCTCGCCGCGCTCAAGTACGCGCAGGCGCTCGGCCATATCGACACGCTGGCGATCTGCAACGTGCCGACCAGCGCGATGATGCGCCAGACCGGCCTGCGCTTCCTGACGCGGGCAGGCCCGGAAATCGGCGTCGCGTCGACCAAGGCGTTCACGACGCAGCTCGTCGCGCTGTTCATTCTCGCGGTAACGCTCGGGCGGCTGCGCGGCTACGTCGACGACGCGCAACTCGCGCGCTACACGATGCAGCTGCGGCGATTGCCTGGCGCGCTCGAGGACGTGCTCGGGCTGGAACCGCAGA
Source organism: Burkholderia sp. BCC1972 (assembly GCF_905339605.1). NCBI lineage: Bacteria > Pseudomonadati > Pseudomonadota > Betaproteobacteria > Burkholderiales > Burkholderiaceae > Burkholderia > Burkholderia sp. BCC1972. The sequence goes on from NZ_CAJPGH010000014.1 coordinate 148,695, forward strand.
TCGAGCGCTGGGCGGCGGAATTCTCGCAGCACGAAAACGCGCTGTTTCTGGGGCGCGGGCTGCACTACCCGATCGCGCTCGAAGGTGCGCTGAAGCTGAAGGAGATTTCGTATATCCACGCGGAAGCGTATCCGGCCGGTGAGCTGAAACACGGGCCGCTCGCGCTCGTGACGCACACGATGCCGGTCGCGACGATCGCACCGAACGACGCGCTGCTGGAGAAGCTCAAGTCCAACATGCAGGAAGTGCGGGCGCGTGGCGGGCAGCTTTACGTGTTCGCCGATGCGGATACGCGGATCGACAACGGCGAAGGCGTGTCGGTATTGCGGATGCCGGATTACTACGGGCTGTTGTCGCCGATTCTGCACGTCGTGCCGTTGCAATTGCTCGCGTATCACGCGGCGTGCCTGCGCGGCGCGGATATCGACAAGCCGAGGAATCTGGCGAAATCGGTGACGGTGGAGTGATGGGGTTGCGTTGCCCGGGCGGGCAGGCCCGTGAAGGTCGTCAAGCAATAAAACTGGCCCGCCCTACACGATTCGAACGTGTGACCTACGGCTTAGAAGGCCGTTGCTCTATCCAACTGAGCTAAGGGCGGTCGGGGAGAAAAGACACGGCCTTTCGCGGACCGCATTCGGTATCGGGCTATCGAGTCACGCGCAGCAGCATCCGCACCGCCCAACTCAACGCTCCGAAACAAAACGGGCCCGGTATGGAACCGAGCCCGAAATTATACCCGATCATCGCGTCACATCACGCGAAGCGAGCCATCGCAACCTCAAACCGGCTGCGGATGCAGCATGAACCAGCCAAGACAGAACACGCCGGCGATCACGCAATACACGCCGAACGACGCGAGCCGCCCGCGCCCTTCGAAATAGCGCATCAGGAACCGCACGCTCAGGTATGCGGCGATCGCCGTCAGCACGCCGCCGAGCAGCGCGTCGGCGAGCTGGTCGCGCGCATGAAACAGCTTCGGCAGTTCGAGCACACCGGCCGCGAAGATGATCGGCGTGCCGAGCAGGAACGAGAATTCCGCCGCTTTCTCCGCCGTCAGCCCGGCCGCATTGCCGGCAATCATCGTCAGCCCGCTGCGCGAGAAACCCGGAATCAGTGCGCCGATCTGCGCGAGACCCACGAAGAACGCCTGCTTGAACGTCATCTTCTCGGGTGCCTGGTGCGCGCGGCTGCGCTGGATGCGATCGCCGAGCCACAGCAGCACGCCGTTCACGATCAGCGCGATCGCGACGATCCGCAGGTCGTGGAACACGCGCTCGATACGCTTCTCGAGCAGCAGCCCGACGATGCCGGTCGGGATCGTCCCGATGATCAGCGCCCACATCAGGTGGCCGTCGTCGTTCTTGCGGCCGCCGAGCTGCGCGAAGAAGCCGCTGATCAGCGCGATCCAGCGCGCGCGGAAGTACCACAGCAGCGCGAGCGCGGTGCCGAGGTGCAGCGCAACGAGAAACGGCAGCAATTGCGGCGCGTGCTTGTCGATATGCATGCCGAACAGCGCCGGCACGAGCAGCGTATGGCCCAGGCTGCTGACGGGGAAGAGTTCGGTGACGCCCTGCAGGACGCTCAGGAATACCAGAAACCAGAGACTCACGCGTCGGTCCTTTTAGTCGAGATTGAGCGGGAAGAAAGACGGACGACGCGATGCGCGTCCGAAAAAACGCGCCCTGATTATGCCGAGCCAGGATTACTGCGCCAAGGCATTTGGCAGCTTATTGCGGCAATGCACACAAACGCTTGCAATTTGTAAGCGCACAGAAAGCAAAAAGCCCGCCATTTGCATGGCGGGCCTGTCGACTTCGGCAGGAATTGCCGTCAGCGGCCGAGCTGATAGAAAAATAATACCGTGCTGCCGGTGAACATGCCGAACAGTGCGATTCCCATTGCCATTGCCAGATCCATGGCCCCCTCCACGAAGTGTCATGACCCGGCAACATCACCGGTTTAGATGCATTATCCAGACCGTTGACAGTCTTAAAAACTCGCAATTTCCCGAGAAGGGTTTTCCCCGAGCGGTCGCGGCCCGATAATGGAACGCACGTTGCTCCGTCCACCCGTCCAATCCGATTCGCCATGCCGATCTTCCAGCAACACGATATCCACGAACTTCACGCCGGCCCGTCGCTCGTCCGGGTCGCTCCGCAATTCGGCGGCCGCCTGCTGTCCTGGCACGTCGACGGCGAACCGGTCATCTTCTGGCCGGAAACGGCCGACTGGAGCAACCTCGCCCGCGTGCGCGGCGGCAATCCGCTGCTGTTCCCGTTCCTCGGCCGCCACCGCGTCGACGGCGAACTCGGCCGCTGGCGCGACGCCGCCGGCGTGGTCCGCGACCTGCCGATGCACGGCTTCGCGCGCGACCTGCCGTTCGACGCGCACCCGTCGGCCGACGGCGCCGCGCTGTCGATGACGCTCGACGCAAGCGACGCGCTGCGCGCGAGCTACCCGTTCGACTTCCGGTTCGAGACGACCTACCGGCTGGCCGACGCGCACACGCTCGACGTCGCGCTGACGACGACCAATCGCGGCGACACGCCGCTGCCCTACTACGCCGGCCACCACTTCTATTTCGCGCTGCCGCATGGCGAACGCGCCGAAACCACGCTCGAACTGCCGCCGACCCGCAGCTGCCAGCAGCGCGCGGACGGCTCGATCAGCCCGCTCGAACCCGGCGAAGCGCGTTACCGCCTCGACGATCCGGCCATCGTCGACCGCTTCCACTGCCTCGACGGCGAACCGTCTTCGCCGGTGCGCATCGTGATGCCGGGCCGCGGCCGCACGATCGAGATCGCGCTCGACGTGCCGGGCTCGATCCCGTGGTACGCGGTCACGACCTGGACCGAAAAGCCGGATTCCGACTTCTATTGCGTCGAGCCGTGGCTCGGCCTGCCGGACGCCATCCACAACGGCCTCGGGCTGCGCATGCTCGCACCGGGCGCAACCGAAACGGCCACGCTGCGCATTCGCGTGCACCCGCTCGCCGGCTGATACGCGAGCCGCCAAGCCGGCGCGCGACAGCCCCAACGACGGACTGAACTGCGGTGCGCGGGTCGAACCCGTTAAAATCGGACGTTTTGTGTTGCCTGCCGCTCCACCCGCGGCAGGGTTTTGCGAGGTTCAATGTTCGGAACAACAACGAAGCGACTCTTCGCAGCCGCCTGCGCCGCCCTGCTCGCCGCGTGCGGCTCCGCGCCCGTCGGCCCCGGGTTCTATCGCGTCGAGCGTGGCGACACGCTCTACAAGATCGCGCGCGACAACCGCACGTCGGTGCAGAACGTCGTGCGCTGGAACCAGATGACGAACCCCGACGCGATCGAAGTCGGCCAGGTGCTGCGCGTCGCGCCGCCGCCCGGCACGACCACCGCATCGACGCCGTCGACCACCGGCACCGGCAGCGCCGGGCGCGCGCGTCCGGCACCTTCCGCGCCGGTCGAATCGGCCGTCAAGCCGGCCACGAGCATCGGGCTGATCTGGCCGGCGGCCGGCAACGTGGTTCGCACGTTCGACGGCTCGAAATCGAAGGGGATCGACATCGCGAACTCACCGGGCACGCCGGTGGTCGCGGCCGCACCGGGTGTCGTGGTCTATGCCGGGAACGGGCTGCGCGGCTACGGCAACCTGATCATCCTCAAGCACAATGCCGACTACCTGACCGCGTACGCACATAACCGTGCGCTGCTGGTGAAGGAAGGCCAGTCGGTTACGCAGGGACAGTCGATCGCGGAGATGGGCAACAGCGACAGCGATCGCGTCGCGCTGCATTTCGAGCTGCGCTACGGCGGCCGGTCGATCGACCCGTCACGCTACCTACCGGCGCGCTGAGCGCACGACGGACGACACGCGATGCCGGCGCGCATCGCGTGCCGTCGCGGCGAAAACGGGAAATGGTTGAGTCAGCGCTTGCGCAGACGTCCGGTGAAACGGCCGGACAACGGATCGACGTGACGAGCAAACGCCACCAGCACACCGATTCCGATCAGGCTGAACCCCGCAGCTATCAGAAGCAAATCCATGGTCACATCACTGTTTTGACTTGATCTTATGCGTCATTGTGGAATCGTGCACTGAGCCGTGGCTATTGGACGAGTCCGAACATTCCCTATCAGCAGACACCATTGTGGATTCGCCTGCGTGAAAACCTGATGTAAGCGGTGCGCCGGCGCCATGATCGACACCCAGGAGACAATGCGATGCTGCCCGCCGCCGACCGCTACGACGACCTGCTCTCCCGCTTCCGGTGGGACATTCCGGCCCGCTACAACATCGGCGTGGACGTCTGCGACAAATGGGCCGACGGTAGCGGACGCCTCGCATTGATCTACGAAACGGCACACGGCGACGTGTTCCGCCTCACGTTCGACGACCTGAGGAATGCTTCTAACCGGCTCGCGAACAGCTTTGCGCGCGCCGGCCTGCGACGCGGCGACCGGATCGGCATCTTTCTCGCGCAAGGCCCCGAAACGGCCGTTGCGCACCTCGCCGCGTACAAGCTCGGTGCGATCGCGGTGCCGCTCTTCACGCTGTTCGGCGTCGATGCGCTCGAATACCGGCTCGCGGACAGCGAGGCCGCCGCGCTCGTCACCGACGCGGCCGGCTACGCGAAAATCGCACCGTTGCGCGCGCAGCTGCCGGCGCTGCACACCGTGTACTGCGTCGGCGACGATACACCCGATGCGCCGGGCGTGCTGCGCTACGACGCGGCGCTTGCCGCCGAAACGCCGGATTTCGTGCCGGCCGACACGGCCGCCGACGATCCGGCGGTGATCATCTACACGTCCGGCACCACGGGCAAACCGAAAGGGGCGCTGCACGCCCATCGCGTGCTGCTCGGCCACCTGCCGGGCGTCGAGATGTCGCAGCAATGCTTCCCGCGCGACGCGCGCCTGTTCTGGACGCCGGCCGACTGGGCATGGATCGGCGGCCTGCTCGACGTGCTGCTGCCGTCATGGCATCACGGCGTGCCGGTGCTCGCGCGCCGCTTCGAGAAGTTCGACGGCGACGCGGCGTTCGCGCTGATGGCGCGGCACGGCGTCACGCACGCATTCCTGCCGCCCACCGCGCTGAAGCTGATGCGCACCGTTACGGCGCCGCGCGAACGCCATGCGCTGTCGCTGAAGTCGGTCGCGAGCGGCGGCGAATCGCTCGGCACCGAGCTGACGGCGTGGGGCCGCGATGCGCTCGGCGTGACGATCAACGAGTTCTACGGGCAAACCGAGTGCAACATGGTGCTGTCGTCGTGCGCGGCGCTGTTCGACGCGCAGCCCGGTGCGATCGGCAAGGCGGTGCCCGGTCATGCGGTCGCGATCGTCGATGCGGACGGTACGCCGCTGCCGCCGGGCGTCGAAGGCCGCATCGCGGTGCGCCGTCCCGACCCGGTGATGTTCCTCGAATACTGGCGCAACCCCGCTGCGACGCGCGACAAGTTCGCGGGCGACTACCTGCTCACCGGCGATACGGGCACGATCGACGCCGACGGCTTCGTGCGCTTCGTCGGCCGCGACGACGACGTGATCACGAGCGCCGGCTACCGGATCGGCCCGGGCCCGATCGAGGACTGCCTGCTCACGCATCCGGCGGTGCGGATGGCGGCCGTCGTCGGCGTGCCCGACGCGACGCGCACCGAGATCGTCAAGGCGTTCGTCGTACTGAACCCCGGCCACGTCGGCGACGACGCACTCGTGCTCGCACTGCAGGCACACGTGCGCACACGGCTCGCCGCACACGAGTATCCGCGCGCGATCGCGTTCGTCGACAGCCTGCCGATGACCGCGACCGGCAAGATCGTGCGCCGCGCGCTGCGCGACGCGTGACCCGCCCGCCGGCGGCGCGGCCCGTGCGGCCGAATGGTTTATAGTGGCGCCACGCAGTCTTTCCAAGAAACCGATGTCCTCTGATCAGCACTCCGCCGCGGGCGCGTCGCACAGCCCGCTCTACGCCAAACTCCTCGGCGAAACCGCCAAGATCGACTGGTGCGATCTCGAACGCTTCTTCGCGCAGGGCAAGCTGCTGTCCGTCGCGCGCGACCTCGATCTCGTCAGCGTCGCGGAAGCGGTCGCCAGCGACGATGCCGAACAGGTCACGCGCTGGCTGTCGGCCGGCCTCGTCGCCCGCATGCCGGCCGAAACGGCCGCCGACTTCGCGGCGCGCAACCCGGAGCTGTGGGCGGTCGTCGTCTCGCCGTGGGTCTGCGTGCAGGAACGCGCCTGACGCGTTCGCCATGTCCGAATCCGCGTTACCGCAGGGGGCCGGTGCCGGCTCGGCTACCGTCACGCATCGGCGTGTCCTCGCGCTCGCCTTCCCGATCGTCCTCGCGAACCTGACCCAGCCGATCCTCGGCGCCGTCGACACGGCCGTCGCCGGTCACCTCGACGGCGCGCAGTATCTCGGCGGCGTCGCCCTCGGCGGGCTGTTCTTCAATTTCGTGTTCTGGGGTTTCGGCTTCCTGCGGATGGGGACGACCGGCCTCGTCGCGCAGGCGCATGGCGCCGGCGACACCGCCGGTATTCGCCTGAACCTGCTGCGCGCGCTGATCGTCGCGTTCGCGCTCGGCAGCGCCGTGCTCGCGCTGCAGGTGCCGCTGCTGTCGTTCGCGCTGGCCGCGCTCGGCGGCAGCGATGCCGTGCGCGCAACGGCGCTCGCGTACAGCCATGCGCGAATCTGGAGCGCGCCCTTCGCGCTCGCGAACTACGTCGTGCTCGGTTATCTGCTGGGCGTGCAGCGCGTGCGGCTCGCGCTCGTCGCGCAGGTGTTCATCAACGCGGTGAACATCGGCGCCGTCCTGCTCTATGTGTACGGCTTCGGCTGGGGCATCGTCGGCATCGGTGCCGCAACGGCCACCGCGGATGCCTGCGGTTTCGCGCTCGGTGCATGGATGCTGTGGCGGCTGCGCCCGCGCGGCCTTCCGTCGATCGCGGTACGTGCGCTCGCCGATCGCGCCGCGCTCAAGCGGCTGATCGCGCTCAATCGCGACATCTTCCTGCGCACGCTGTGCCTGCTCGGCGCGTTCGGCTGGTTCGCGCACCTCGGCGCCAGACAGGGCGACGCGACGCTCGCGGCAAATGCGCTGCTGCTGAATTTCCAGACCTTCATGGCATATGGCCTCGACGGCTTCGCCCATGCGGCCGAGGCGCTCGTCGGCGCGGCGGCCGGCGCGCGCGACCACCGCGCATTCCGGCAGGCCGTGCGCGTCACGCTGCTCTGGTCGGCGCTCGGCGCGCTGCTGTTCGCGCTCGTCTACTGGGCAGCCGGCGGCTGGATCGTCGCGCGCCTGACCGATCAGGCCGAGATCCGCGCCGTCGCGCTGCGCTACCTGCCGTGGGCGGCGATCTCGCCGATCGTATCGGTCTGGGGCTTCCTGCTCGATGGCGTGTTCATCGGCGCCACGCAGACGCAATCGCTGATGCGCGCGATGATCGTGTCGTTCTCGATTTTCGTCGCGGCCACGCTCGCGGCCGTCGGCACGTTCGGCAATCACGGCCTCTGGTTCGCGCTGCTGCTGTTCATGGCCGCACGCGGCGCGACACTCGCGCGCTACCTGCCCGGGCTGCTGCGGCGCATCGGCGCCGACGCGCACGCCACGTCTTCCGGCCGCGCGTGACGTCGGCCTGGCCGAGCCGTCATTGCGTCGGTTTCGGCGGCGGCGCGTCAAGCATCGACGGCGGCGTCATGTCGGTCGGCACACCGTGATAGTCGGCCGGATCTTCCGGCGGGTGGCCGCGACGGGCCTGACGAGGATCGCTGCCGCAGCCGGCAAGGAAGGATGCGGCCAGCACGGCCAGCATGAAACGGGTCATCGGGTATGGCTCCGGAAAACGGTGCGCCCATCGCGCGCCGGGACCGCGCCGAGTCTAGCGGAAATCCGGTTTCAGGGTCGCGCCGCGCATGTCCTACTATGTACGCATGGCGCTGTGCCGCGCAAAGGAGGCTGCCATGTCGACTGAGGAAATTGCGGGCCTGATCGGCCTGTTCATTGGCCTGATGGTGCTGGCCGCGCTGTCGTACTTCGAGTCGCGCGAATACAAGCGCAGCCATGGCGGCGAAGGGATGATTCACCACTGGATGGCGGAACATCACCTGCTCGACTGGCGGCGCAAGCACTGAGCGAGCTACCGCGCAGTCCGGTCCGCATCGAACCCGGACCGTCCTGAAACGCGCCATCCCGTGGCGTGCTTGGAACCGCGTACCGCGGAAATTATCAGGGTCAAATGAATGAACGCCGTCGCATGGCCATTGCGGCGCGACGGCGTTCGCTTGCGCGCGCCCGGCACGGGCGCGGCGCGGTTCAACGGCTCAGCCCAGGAAGTGGCGGGCGTAGCGCGCGTTGATGTCGGACAGGCGGAACAGCGTCAGGAAATCCGCGCAGTTGAAGTCGGGATCCCAAGCCGGTGCGCCGCAAATCTTCGCGCCGAGACGCAGGTAGCCCTTGATCAGCGGCGGCGGCGCGACGACGGTGCCCGTCTGCAGTTCGTCGACCGGCAGTGCCGTGTGCGGGAACGCGCGGTACTCGGGCGCCGTCAGCGACCCGCCCGACAGCGACTGGTACAGGTTCGCCGCATAGTGGCCGCCGTCGGCCATCGACACGCTCGCGCAGCCGAGCATCGTCTCGTAGCCGTTCTGCATCATGTACGCGCCGAGGCCGCCCCACAGCGCCATGATGACGGCGCCGCTGCGGTAGTCGCTGTGCACGCACGAGCGGCCGACCTCGACCATCTTGCCGCGCAGGTGCGTGAGGCGCGACAGGTCGAATTCGCCTTCGGCGTACAGGCGGCCGACACGCGCCGCCTGGTGCGGCGGCAGCACGCGGTACGTGCCGACGACTTTCAGTGTGTCGAGATCGCGCACCAGCAGGTGGTCGCAGTACGCGTCGAACGGATCGACGTCGAGACCGGACGGGCCGCTGACCTGCGCGCCCATCTCTTCGGCGAACACGCTGTAGCGCAGGCGCTGGGCTTCGCGCAATTCGTCTTCCGTACGCGCCCATGCGGCGCGCAGGCGGTACTCCGATGTGACGGTTTCACTGGCGCGCGGCAGGTGGCGCCGCGACGTGTCGAGGGGCAGCGAGGCAAAAGGGAGCGTAGGCGTCGGCAGTTCTCGCATTAGGCTTTCCTGGTCGTAAGGAATAGGACGACATGCCCGCCAATGTAGTAATCGGCCGTGACCGTTATGTGGCACGACTGTGTCCTTTCAATGACGTGTCGCCGAATTGACTTTAGCAGAAAGCTTGCGAAACCGTATGATCAATCCCTTCAAACCAATTCAGCCGGGCTTCACACCAGTTCCGGCGTCAATACCGCCCGCAATACGGCCTGCCGGCTGCCGTCGCGCGTGCGACTCGCCAGCCACACGATTCCCCCCTTCTTGACGCTCCAGCTGTCGTCGCTGTCCGCGATCAGTTGCGCGGCGACGCTGCCGAGCGTCGGCTGGTGTCCGACGATCACGACCGTCGGCGCGATGCCTGCCGGCCAGCCGGCCGCTTCCAGCACGTCGTCGACGCTGCCGCCCGGCGCGAGTGCATCGACGGTCCGGTACTGGTCGGTCAGCGCCTCGACCGTCTGCACGGTTCGGGCCGCCGGGCTCGCGAGGATCACGCTGTTCGTCTCGAGCCTGCCGCGCAGCCATTTGGCCATCGCCTGCGCGTCCTTGCGACCACGGACGGTCAGCTGGCGCGCGAGATCGCTCGACGCGTAGTCTTCGGCTTCAGCGTGACGCCACAGGATCAGGTTCATCATGATGTTCTCCTTGCTTCGGCGAGCGGCGCACACCCATGCGCACGGTTACGACCGATTGCCGTGCGAATTGTCGCAAATCGCGGCCGGTTCGCCGCCGCGGCATTTACCCGCATGTCGTGATTGACCTGATCGGTCATGCACCGATATAATCTTTGGCTCGTCGGAGCGTAGCGCAGCCTGGTAGCGCATCTGATTTGGGATCAGAGGGTCGTAGGTTCGAATCCTATCGCTCCGACCAAAGGAATCAAGGGGTTACGGTTAAGCACCGTAGCCCCTTTTCCGTTTCTGGGCCCATGTATCGCCCGCACATGCCCCCTGCTCGCGCACTTCAATTCATTGTAGAAATTCATTGGGGCACCGACGCGACAACGCGCGAGACTCTGCCCGCCAACCCCCGCGCGACACTTCCAGGAACACGCGATAATGCGCGTGAACAACCTGCACCCGCGCATGAAAAACAACATTCTCAAGACCGCCCTCTGCGCGTCTCTGCTCGCGCTGGCGACCGCCGGCACCGCGTCGGCCAAGGCGCTCGACGATGCGCTCGACTGCCATTCGACCGGCCACAAGTTCGTCGCGCCGCTGCTCGCCGCCGGCGACATCCAGTCGGAGCCCATGCATGTCGAATCGAACTCGGTCAACGCGTTCCGCACGAACCACGCGCTGACCGCGTACGGCTTCGGCGTCTATGTCGTGCTCGGCTATCAGGCGAACGACCCGATCTTCCGTCCGGGCGACGGCACGCCGATCGGCGACTGGGCCTACGGCGTCGTGGTACGCGGTACGAAGAGTTCGGTGGAGGAAGCCGTGCGCAAGGCCGGCAGCGACGCGACCGTCAAGCAGGCGTTCCCGTTCCTGACCGCGATCGTCTGCTCGTCGGATTGAGCGGGGCGTCGGGGCGGTCGTACGGCACGCCCGAGGGGAACCGCAGCCACCTTCCCGCCCAACGGCTTCCGGGCCCCGCTACAGCCCGCTATCGACCCGTCACGCGCCGGTATAAACCACGCGATAAGGGATACCGACCTTCTCCCACTCGGCCGCCTCCTGGCTGAGGCTGTAGTCGGTCAACGGGTTCTGCTCGACCCATGCGCTCGGCAGGCGCACTTCATACCCGCCCTTCTTCATCTGCGACACGGAAATGTCGGGCAGCCCCGCATCGGTCCGGCGCCGGCACAGCAGCGCCGCGAGCCGCAGGCAGAACAGCAGCGGCCACTCGACCTCGCGCGCCTGCGACAGCTTGCCGAGCTTGCCTGCGTGACCGAGCACGAGCGCGGCGAGCCGCGCCTGGTCGGTGCGCGAGAAACCCGGCATGTCCGCATTGCTCGCGATATAGGCCGAATGCTTGTGATACGCGCTGTGCGAGATCGACAGCCCGATCTCGTGCAACGCGGCCGCCCAGCCGAGGAACATCCGCCCTTCCTCGCGCGCCTCTTCGTCGTCTTCCTCGAGTTCGTCGTAGAAACGCCCCGCGAGCGCGCCGATCCGCTCGGCCTGCGCACGATCGACGCCGTAGCGGCGCGTGAAGCCCTCGACGGTCACCGCGCGCATGTCCTCGTGCTGCGTCCGGCCGAGCAGGTCGTACAGCACGCCGAGGCGCAGCGCGCCGTCGGTCGTGTCGACGTAATCGACGCCGAGCTCCTCGAACACCGCCAGCATGATCGCCAGGCCGCCGGCGAGCACCGGCACGCGGTCGGGCTTCAGCGCGATCAGCTTGAGCCGGTTGACGTTCTCCGACTTGATCAGCGCGCGCTTCAGGCGTTCGAGGCCGCCGCGCGAAATGCCGTGCGTGATGCCCGGATCGTTGAAGCCGTTCGCCTCGACGAGTTCCGCGAGCGCACGCGCGGTGCCGGACGAACCGATCGCCTGGTCCCAGCCGGCCTTCTTGTACTCGCTCGAAATGATCTGGATCTCGCGCTTGGCCGCGAGTTCGGCCTGGCGCATCGTGTATTCGTCGACGTTGCCGGCCGGAAAGAACGTACGGCTGTGGCTCACGCAGCCGATATACAGGCTCTCCATCACGATCGGCGTGTAGTGCGAGCCGATGATGAATTCGGTCGAGCCGCCGCCGATGTCGACGACGAGCCGCTTGCCGGCGCTCGCCGGCACCGAGTGCGCGGCGCCCGCATAGATCAGCCGCGCTTCTTCGCGGCCCGCGATCACTTCGATCGGGAAACCGAGCGCCGCTTCGGCCTCGCCGAGAAATTCGCCCGCGTTCTTCGCGACGCGCAGCGTGTTGGTGGCCACCGCGCGCACGTGATCGGGATGGAAATCGCGCAGGCGCTCGCCGAACCGCTTGAGCGCCTCCCAGCCACGCTCCTGCGACGCACGATCGAGCATCTTGTCGCTCGACAGGCCCGCGGCCAGCCGAACGGGCTCGCGCAGCGCGTCGACGGGATAGATCTGGCTGCCCGCCGGCGTTTCCTCGACGCGACCGACGATCAGCCGGAAGCTGTTCGAGCCGAGATCCACGGCAGCCAGCAAGTGGGGAGTTGTAACCATCAGAAGGGGGCTCCGTGCGCGTTCACCCGCAGCAGCCGGACCGGCAGCCCAGGGCGATCAATCAAAGGCGACATTTTAAGCGTGGAACGCTTGGCGTTGCCACGCTTCACGGGCATGCACACTGCTTGATTCCATATAGCCGAAACATTTATGAGACGAAAGGGTTCCAGCGTAGAATTTGCCGATATAAATACAATCGTGTCATCAGCACGTCATCGTACCGTGAGAGTTTCCGAGCGTCCTTTCGAATCATCGCCTGAATCATCCCCTACTCTGCCGATGTCCGTCCGTTACCCGCTTCTCAATCGTGAACTCGGCATCCTCGGTTTCAACGAGCGCGTGCTGGCCCAGGCGGCCGATCCTCAAGTCCCGTTGCTCGAGCGCCTCCGTTTCATCTGCATCACCAGCAGCAACCTCGACGAATTCTTCGAAGTCCGCATGGCCGGCCTTCAGGAGCAGATCCGCGACAACCCCGGCGCGCTGACACCCGACGGCATGTCGTTACAGCATGCTTACGATCTCGTCGTCGAACGCGCGCAGCGGCTCGTCCATCGACAGTACACGATGCTGCACGAAACCGTGCTGCCTGCGCTCGAACAGGAAGGCATCTATTTCCACGCGAGCGACACGTGGAACGACGAGCAGCTCGAATGGGCGCGGGGTTACTTCCTCGACGAACTGCTGCCGGTGCTGACGCCGATCGGCCTCGATCCGGCCCACCCGTTCCCGCGCGTGCTGAACAAGAGCCTGAACTTCGTCGTCGAGCTCGAAGGCCGCGACGCGTTCGGCCGCCAGGCCGTGATGGGCATCGTGCAGGCGCCGCGCGCGCTGCCGCGCGTCGTGCGGATGCCGCACGCGCTGTCGGGTTTCGAACACGGCTTCGTGCTGCTGAGCTCGTTCATGCAGCGTTTCGTCGGCGAACTCTTCCCGCAGCTCGTCGTGAAAAGCTGCAACCAGTTCCGCATCACGCGCAACAGTGAACTGTTCGTCGACGAAGACGAAATCACGAACCTGCGCGTCGCGCTGCAGGGCGAACTGCCCGCACGCCACCTCGGCAACGCGGTCCGCCTCGAAGTGTCGGCCGACACGCCGCTGCACATCGTGCGGCGCCTGCTCGAGGAGAGCGAGCTCGGCGACAAGGACTGCTATCGCGTGGCCGGCTCCGTGAACCTCGTGCGCCTGATGCAGATTCCCGATCTCGTCGACCGCCCCGACCTGAAGTTCGCGCCGTTCACCGCGTCGATTCCGGCCGCGATCACGAACGCGCCGACAATGTTCGACGCGATCGACAACGGCGACATCCTGCTGCACCACCCGTACGAAAGCTTCCAGCCTGTGCTCGAACTGCTGCAGCAGGCCGCGAAGGACCCGAGCGTCGTCGCGATCAAGCAGACGATCTACCGCACCGGCACCGATTCGCCGCTGATGGACGCGCTGATGGAAGCCGCGCGCAACGGCAAGGAAGTGACCGTCGTCGTCGAGCTGCTCGCGCGCTTCGACGAGGAAACCAACATCAACTGGGCGTCGCAGCTCGAAGCCGTCGGCGCGCATGTCGTGTACGGCGTGGTCGGCCACAAGTGCCACGCGAAGATGATGCTGATCGTTCGGCGCGTCGTGCAGGCCGGCAAGGCGTCGCTGCGCCGCTACGTGCACCTCGGCACCGGCAACTACCACCCGCGCACGGCGCGCCTCTACACCGACTTCGGGCTGATGACGGCCGACCAGAAGATCTGCGAGGACGTCCATCACGTGTTCCAGCAACTGACGGGGATCGGCGGCGAACTGACGCTGCACGAGCTGTGGCAGTCGCCGTTCACGCTGCATCCGCGCATCATCGATTCGATCCGCGCGGAGATCGACAATGCGCAGGCAGGCAAGCGCGCGCGTATCGTCGCGAAAATGAACGCGCTGCTGGAGCCGTCGGTGATCGCCGCGCTGTACGAAGCGTCGCAGGCCGGCGTCAAGGTCGACCTGATCGTGCGCGGCGTCTGCGCGCTGAAGCCCGGCGTGCCGGGGCTGTCGGAAAACATCACGGTGCGCTCGATCGTCGGCCGCTTCCTCGAGCACCACCGGATCTACTACTTCCACGCGAACGGCGCCGAGGACGTCTATCTGTCGAGCGCCGACTGGATGGACCGCAACCTGTTCCGCCGCGTCGAAGTCGCGTTCCCGATCCGCGAGCGCAAGCTCAAGCGGCGCGTGATCGCCGAAGGCCTGTCGGTGTGTCTCGGCGACAACCAGTCCGCGTGGCAGATGCAAAGCGACGGTCACTACCGCCGCCGCCGCGCCGGCAAGACGGTCCGCAACGCGCAACTCGGGCTGCTCGCGAAGTTCTGCTCGTGAGCCGTCGGCGCGATGCGGGTCGCGCGCCGCATCGCCATGAGAAAAGCAGCCCGCGGGCTGCTTTTTTTACGCCGGAACGCTACGCGATCAAGCCTCGTACGCGGCCGGCCGGATCGCGATGATGCGCGAACCCGGGAACCGCGCGGTAAACGTGCTGCCGCGCCCCTCCTCGCTCTGCACGTACAGGTGCGCGTCGTGCCGCTGCAGCACGTGCTTGACGATCGCGAGCCCGAGCCCCGTGCCGCCCGTGTCGCGCGACCGGCTGCGGTCGACGCGGTAGAAGCGCTCGGTGAGCCGCGGCAGGTCGGCGGCCGGAATGCCGAAGCCGCTGTCCGTGACGGAAAACACGCCCTGCGCACCCTCGCGCCGCCACGTGACGACGATCTTGCCGCCTTCCGGCGTATAGCGGATCGCGTTCGTGACGAGATTCGCGAAGGCGCTGAACAACTCCGTCTGCGCACCCGTGACGCCGAGCGTCTCGTCGATCGCAAACGCGATGTCGTGATGCCCGTTCGACAGCGTCTGCGCGTCCTCCTTCAGATGGTCGAACACGGCACGCATGTCGATCGCGCGATCGAGCGGCGGCCTGCTCTCGCCTTCCAGCTTCGCGAGCACCAGCAGGTCGGTCACGATGTGCCGCATCCGCGATGCCTGCTGCTCCATCATGTCGAGGTAGCGCGCGCGGTCTTCCTCGTTCAGCGGCAGCTCGCGCATCGTCTCGAGGAAACCCGACAGCACGGTGAGCGGCGTCTTCAGCTCATGCGACACGTTCGCGACGAAGTCGCGCCGCATCGCGTCGGTCCGCTCGAGCTCGGTGATGTCCTGCGTGAGCAGCAGCTTGCGGTTCTCGCCGTACGGAAACACCTGCACGGCCAGCACGTTCTGCCGCGAATCGCCCATGCCGCGCATCACGAGCGTCTCTTCGTAATGCTGCGCATTCAGGTAGCGGACGAAATCGGGATGGCGCACCAGGTTCGTGATGTGCTGACGCAGGTCGCGTTTCGCATCGAGGCCGAAATGAACCTCGGCGATCGCGTTGCACCACTCGATCTGGTCGTGGTCGTCGAGCATCGCGACGCCGTTCGGCGACGCCTGGATCGCCTGGATGAAGCGCGAATGCTGCTGTTCGACCTGCCTCACCTGCGCATGCCACTGCTTCGCGAGCTTGTGCAGGCGATAGTAGATCTCGCCCCAGATGCCCGGCGCGCTCGGCACTTCGCCGTAAACCGGCGCGTCGAGCAGGCGCCACAGACGCTGCGTATGGAAGGTGCTGAAAAAGCCCTGCGCGACCAGCATCACGACCACGAACACGAGGCCCGCGGTCGGGCCGGCGAAGACGCCGACCAATACGCCGATCAGCACGAGCAGCACGAGCGACACCAGAAAGCGCGCCCAGATGATGTTCATGATTCAGCGTCCGAAAGAATGAACGGCATGCCGCGGCACACGGCATGTCCGGATACGTTACGCGTGCTTGGCGAGCCGGTAGCCGCTGCCGCGCACGGTCTCGATCATCGCATCGCAACCGGCTGGTTTCAAGGCCGCGCGCAATCGTTTGATGTGCACGTCGACGGTACGCTCCTCGACGAATACGTGGTCGCCCCACACCTGGTCGAGCAGTTGCGTGCGGCTGTGCACGCGTTCCGGATGCGTCATGAAGAAATGCAGCAGGCGGAACTCGGTCGGGCCGAGATCGAGCTTGATCTCGCTGCCGTCGCCGTGCGCGGCGACGCGATGCGTGGCCGGGTCGAGGCGCAGCCCGTTGATCGACACGACGTCCTCGGTCAGCTGCGGCGCACGGCGGCGCAGCACGGCCTTGATCCGCGCCATCAGTTCCTTCGGCGAGAACGGCTTCGTCACATAGTCGTCCGCGCCGATTTCGAGGCCGAGCACCTTGTCCTGCTCGTCGCCGCGGGCGGTGAGCATGATGATCGGGATGTGCTTGGTCCGTTCGTTGTTGCGCAGGTCGCGCGCGAACGCGATACCGGACTTGCCCGGCAGCATCCAGTCGAGCAGCACCAGATCGGGCAGCACATCGCTGATCAGGTTCTGCGCCTGTTCGGCGTTGTACGCACGGATCGGGCAGTGACCGGCGTGCTGGAGATTCACCGAGATCAGTTCGGAAATCGCGGGCTCATCTTCAACGACGAGAATGTTGCTGGGCATCGGCACCTCTGTTCTTCCTGTGCTGGGTCGTGTTAACTGTTGGCTTCGCGATCGAGCGTGTCGCGCGGCTGGTGCCGCACGTCAGTGCCCTTCACGATGTAGATGATGAATTCGGCGATGTTCTTCGCGTGGTCGCCGATCCGTTCGATCGCCTTCGCGATGAACAGGTAATCGAGGCCGACCGAGATCGTGCGCGGATCTTCCTGCATGTACGACACGAGCTTGCGCACGAACGCGCGGAATTCCATGTCGATTTCCTTGTCGTCCTTGACGATCTGCGCGGCAGCCACCGTATCGAGACGCGCAAACGCGTCGAGCGCGCGGCGCAGGATCGTCACGGCCATCTCGCCCGACACCTTGATCTCGGCGATGTTGACCGCGCGTGCAGCCGGCTCGTCGACCAGGCGGCGCACACGCTTGGCGATCTTCTCGGCTTCGTCGCCGGCGCGCTCGAGGTTCGTAATCGTTTTCGAAATCGACATCAAAAGACGCAGGTCGCGCGCGGCAGGCTGCCTCCGCGCGATGATGTTGCCGCACTCCTGGTCGATGTCCACTTCCATCGCGTTCAGCGTTTCCTCGGCCGCGATCACCTTCTCGGCCGTATCGCGATCGAATTCGTTCAGCGCGCGCATCGCGCCGACGATCTGCGACTCGACGAGCCCGCCCATTTCCAGCACTTTCGACGACACGGCATTCAGGTCCGCGTCGAACTGGCTCGACAGATGTTTATCCGACATGGCTGTTGTTCTCCGTCATCAACCGAAACGACCGGTGATGTAGTCTTCCGTTTCCTTGCGCACCGGCTTGATGAAGATCTTTTCGGTTTCACCGAATTCGATCAGCTCGCCCAGGTACATGTAGGCCGTGTAATCCGAGCAGCGTGCGGCCTGCTGCATGTTGTGCGTGACGATCACGACCGTGTAGTCGCTCTTCAGCTCCGCGATCAGCTCTTCGATGCGGCCCGTCGAGATCGGGTCGAGCGCCGAGCACGGCTCGTCGAGCAGCAGCACTTCCGGACGGATGGCAATGCCGCGCGCGATGCACAGACGCTGCTGCTGGCCGCCCGACAGGCCATAGCCGCTCTGGCCCAGCTTGTCCTTCACTTCGTTCCACAGCGCGGCCTTCGTGAGCGCCCACTCGACGCGGTCGTCCATTTCCGAACGCGTGAGCTTTTCGAACATCTTCACGCCGAACGCGATGTTGTCGTAGATCGACATCGGGAACGGGGTCGGCTTCTGGAACACCATGCCGATCCGCGCGCGCAGCAGCGAGATGTCGCGCTTCGTCGTCAGCAGGTTCTCGCCGTCCATCAGGATTTCGCCTTCGGCGCGCTGCTCCGGATAGAGCGCGAACATCTTGTTGAACGTGCGCAGCAGCGTCGACTTGCCGCAACCCGACGGGCCGATGAACGCGGTCACCTTGCCGTCCGGAATGCGCAGGTTGATGTTCTTCAGCGCATGGAACTTGTTGTAGAAGAAGTTGAGGTTGTTGACCTCGATCTTCGCGTTCAGCGGCGCGAGCGGGCGATCGTTCGCCGCGTCATGGGTGCCGGCCGGCGCAGCGGTGCGCTCGACAGGATTCAGGTGGCTCTCTGCCATATTCATCGGATTGCTCCGCCGTTACTTTTTCGAGAAGATCGAGCGCGCCAGGACGTTGAGTCCGAGCACCCCGAGCGTAATCAGGAACACGCCCGCCCATGCGAGCGACTGCCATTCCGCGAACGGGCTCATCGCGAACTTGTAGATCGTGACGGGCAGGTTCGCCATCGGCTGGCCCATGTCGACCGAGAAGAACTGGTTCGACAGCGCGGTGAACAGCAGCGGCGCCGTTTCGCCGGCAATCCGTGCGACCGCGAGCAGCACGCCCGTCACGATCCCGCCGACCGATGCACGCAGCGTGATCTTCAGCACCATTCGCCATTTCGGCGTGCCGAGCGCGAACGCCGCTTCGCGCAGCGCATTCGGCACGAGCTTCAGCATGTTCTCGGTCGTGCGGATCACGATCGGAATCTGCAGCAGCGCGAGCGCGATCACGCCGGCCCAACCCGAGAAGCGCCCCGACTTCGCGACGACGATCGCGTACACGAACAGGCCGATGACGATCGACGGCGCCGACAGCAGGATGTCGTTGATGAAACGGATCGTGCTCGCCAGCAGGTTCTTCTGGCCGTATTCGGCGAGATAGACGCCCGCGAGGATGCCGATCGGCGTGCCGACCAGCGTGCCGAAACCGCACAGCAGCAGGCTGCCGACGATCGCGTTCGCCAGACCGCCGCCCTCCGTGTTCGGCGCCGGCGTCGATTCGGTGAACAGTTGCAGCGACAGGCCGCCGACACCGAGGTGGATCGTCGTGTAGAGAATCCACACGAGCCACAGCAGGCCGAATGCCATCGCGCCGAGCGACGCGGTGAGCGCGATCGCGTTGATCGCCTTGCGCTTGCGCTGCAGGCGGTTGCGCATCGCTTCGAGCACGGCGCCGTCCGCCCCCGGGAAATTCATGATGGGCTCGCTCATTTCTTGCCCTCTCCCTTCTCGAGACGAAGCAGCAGCAGTTTGGAGATGGACAGCACGATAAACGTGATCACGAACAGGATCAGGCCCAGTTCCATCAGCGCGGACGTATGCAGGCCCGGCTGCGCTTCCGCGAATTCGTTCGCCAGCGCCGACGTGATGCTGTTGCCCGGCGCGAACAGCGACACGCTGTCGAGCAGGTTGGTGTTGCCGATCACGAAGGTCACGGCCATCGTCTCGCCGAGCGCGCGGCCGAGGCCGAGCATCACGCCGCCGATCACGCCGGTCTTCGTATAGGGGAGCACGACCTTCCACATCACTTCCCAGGTCGTGCAGCCGATCCCGTACGCCGATTCCTTCAGCAGCACGGGCGTGACCTCGAACACGTCGCGCATCACCGACGCGATGTACGGGATGATCATGATCGCGAGGATCACGCCGGCCGCGAGGATGCCGATGCCGATCGGCGGGCCGGCCGTCAGCGGACCGATCACCCAGACGTCCTTGAACAGGCGGCCGATCGGCTTCTGGAAGTATTCGGCGAAGATCGGCGCGAACACGAGCAGGCCCCACATGCCGTACACGATCGACGGAATCGCGGCGAGCAACTCGATCGCGATGCCGAGCGGGCGGCGCAGCCAGACGGGCGACAATTCGGTGAGGAACAGGGCGATGCCGAAACTGACGGGCACCGCGATGACGAGCGCGATGACCGACGTCACGATCGTGCCGTAGATCGGCACGAGTGCGCCGTAGATGTCCGAGTTGGGATCCCACTCGGATTGCCACAGGAAGCCGAGGCCGAACTTCTGGATGGTCGGCAACGACGCAATGATCAGGGAAACGATGATCCCGCCCAGCAGCAGCAGGGTCACGATCGCGGCGAGCCGAGCGAGGCCGCCGAACAGGACATCCCCGAGACGGCCAGGCGCGCGCTGCGCACCGTCGGGCGATCGGGAGGACGTGTAGGAAATATCAGACATGGGTGCCTGCTTTTGATTGCCGGGCGCCATGACGCCCGGCTTCACCGCACACACTGCCCGACCGGCGCGGCCGGGCAGCGAACCGCTGCACTGCTTACTCGGCGGCGACCGGCTTGCCCGACGCGTCCGTCACCTTGGTCTTCCACTGCTTGCGGATTTCCGTCTCGACAGCCGGCGGCAGCGAGATGTAGTCGAGGCTGTCAGCAGCCTTCTCGCCGTTCTTGAACGCCCAGCTGAAGAACTTCAGCGTTTCGGCGCCCTGCTCCGGCTTTTCCTGCTTGGCGTGCAGCAGCACGAACGTCGCGCCGACGACCGGCCATGCTTCCTTGCCCGGCTGGTTCGTCAGGATCTGGTAGAACGACTTCGACCAGTTCGCGCCTGCAGCAGCGGCCTTGAACGTTTCCGTCTTCGGCTCGACCACCGTGCCCGTCGAGTTCTTCAGGGCCGTGTAGATCATGTTGTTCTTCTTCGCGTACGCCCATTCGACGTAGCCGATCGCGCCCGGCAGGCGCTGCACGAAGGCTGCAACGCCGTCGTTGCCCTTGCCGCCCGTACCCGTCGGCCAGTTGACCGTCGTGCCTTCGCCGATCTTCGACTTCCACTCGTCGTTGACCTTCGACAGGTAGTTCGTCCAGATGAAGCTGGTGCCCGAACCGTCAGCGCGGCGAACCACGGCGATGTCCGTATCCGGCAGCTTGACCTTCGGGTTCAGCGCGGCGATCGCCGGGTCGTTCCACTTCTTGATCTTGCCGAGGTAGATGTCGCCGAGCACCGGGCCCGACAGCGTCAGTTCACCGGCCTTCACGCCCGGCACGTTGACGACCGGCACCACGCCGCCGACCACCGTCGGGAACTGGAACAGGCCTTCCTTCGCGAGCTCGTCATCCTTCAGCGGAGCGTCCGAACCGGCAAAATCGACCGTCTTCGCGACGATCTGCTTCAGGCCGCCCGACGAGCCGATACCTTGGTAGTTGACCTTCGAACCGCCGGACTGCTGATAGTCGGCAGCCCATTTCGTATAGATCGGCATCGCAAACGTGCTGCCTGCGCCCGTGATGTCGGCAGCGTGGGCGGCGACGGCGAAAAGCGCGCCAGCCAGGCCGGCAATCGCGGTTTGCATCAATTTCATGAGACCTCCAGTGTGTGAGCGGATGACTACGGCACCGCGAAGGTTAGGGGCTCCTCATGACGGTAATGTGACAATCGATGAAACTGGCGTGACAGTAACATGACTGGTTGAAAGGGAGTATCGGGTGGCGCGTCGGGGGCGCGCGAGCAGCGCTGGCGGCAAGAATTGCCTGGCTCGGAGGGCGGGATTGACGCCCGTTTTCAAGGGCATGCCGCGCATCGTAGCGCAGCGTCAGCCGGACGGGAAGCCCGGCCCGGCAGCAAGCAGGATTTCGGGGTCGGATGCCTGATTCGATCGGAAGAATGCGTTTTGCGAAGGTCGCTGTTATCAGGCAGGGCAAACCTTTGCGTCTTACAAAAACTGCGGCGCCCGAGGGCGCCGCACGCACATTCGTCGGGAGCCGGCGCGCGGGCGGCCGGACCGCCGCGCGCGCCTATCCTGGTCAGGTTGTCGCCGCGCGCACCGCGTCGGCGATCGTCTCCGCATGGCGCACCGCATCGGCCGCCTGCTGCGCCTCGACCATCACGCGCAGCACCGGCTCGGTGCCCGATGCGCGGATCAGTACGCGGCCACTGCCGGCGAGCGCGGCTTCCGCCGCGTCGATCGCCGCGCGAATCGACCCGCTGCCCTTCCAGTCGGCGCCCGGCTTCATCCGCACGTTGATCAGCTTCTGCGGGAACAGCGTGACGCCGTCGAGCATCTGCGCGAGCGTGCGGCCGCTGCGCTTCAGCGCGGCCAGCACGAGCAGCGCCGACACGATGCCGTCGCCGGTCGAATGCCGGTCGAGCGACAGGATGTGACCCGAACCTTCCGCACCGAGCTGCCAGCCGTTTTCGCGCAACTGCTCGAGCACGTAGCGGTCGCCGACCGCCGCACGGACGAACTTCACGCCCTCGCGCTGCAACGCGACTTCGACCGCGAGGTTCGTCATCAGCGTGCCGACCGCGCCGTCGACCTTGCCGTCGGTCGCGATCCGGTCCTTCACTAGCACGTAGAGGAGTTCGTCGCCGTTGTACAGGCGCCCGGTCGAATCGACGACCTGCAGGCGGTCCGCATCGCCGTCGAGCGCAATGCCGAGATCGGCGTGGTTCGCGCGCACGGCGCGCACCAGCGCGTCCGGCGCGGTCGCACCGACGCCGTCGTTGATGTTGAAGCCGTTCGGCGCGACGCCGATCGGGATCACGTCCGCGCCGAGCTCGTGGAATACGTGCGGTGCGATCTGGTACGCGGCACCGTGCGCGCAATCGATCACGAGCTTCAGCCCGCGCAGGTCGAACGCCGCCGGGAACGTGCTCTTGCAGAACTCGATGTAGCGGCCTGCCGCGTCGTCGAGGCGGCGCGCCTTGCCGAGGCCGTCGGACGATGCGCATTCGAGCGGCTTGTCGAGCCACGCTTCGATCGCGGCTTCGGTGTCGTCGGGCAGCTTGTTGCCGTCAGCCGAGAAAAACTTGATCCCGTTGTCGTGATACGGGTTGTGCGACGCGCTGATCACGACGCCGGCCGACAGGCGCAGCGCGCGCGTCAGGTACGCGACGCCCGGCGTCGGCATCGGGCCGGCCAGCATCACGTCGACGCCCGCCGCCGAGAAGCCGGCCTCGAGCGCGGCCTCGAGCATGTAGCCCGACACGCGCGTGTCCTTGCCGATCAGCACGGTCGGACGCGAGCCCGCCGCGACGTCGGCCGAACCAGCCAGTACCTTGCCGGCCGCGTAGCCGAGACGCAATACGAAATCCGGTGTGATGGGCGCCTCGCCCACCGTGCCGCGAATGCCGTCCGTGCCGAAAAATCGACGTCCCATGGGGTCCTTCCTCCTTCGTCTTCTGACTTATCGTTGCCGCGCGGCTTCGCGCACGGCATTCCATATTTTCAGCGCATCGACCGTCGCCGCGACGTCGTGCACGCGCACGATCGCGGCACCGCGCCCGACCGCGCACAACGCGGCCGCCACGCTCGCCGCGACGCGCTCCATCGGCGGCTTGCCGCCGATCACCGCGCCGAGCATCGACTTGCGCGACATGCCCGCGAGTATCGGATAGGCACGCCCGTCGGGCCGCGCCGGCGCCGTATCCGGCAACGCGGCCAGCAGCGCGTAGTTGTCGTCGACGACCGCCTTGCCGAACCCGAAGCCGGGATCGACGCAAATCCGCTCCGGCGCAATGCCCGCGTCGCGCAGCGCCTGTGCACGCGCGGCAAGAAAGTCGCGCACGTCGGTCACGACGTCGCCGTAATCGGGTTCGCCGACCTGCATCGTCTGCGGCTCGCCGAGCATGTGCATCGCGCATAGCCCGCTGTTGCCCTCGCGCACGGCGTCGATCGCACCCGGCTGGCGAAACCCCCAGATGTCGTTGATCAGGTCCGCGCCGGCGGCCAGTGCCGCGCGCATCACGGCCGGCTTGTAGGTGTCGATCGACAGCGGCACGTTCAGCGGCCGCAGGGCCTCGACGAGCGGGATCACACGCGCGAGCTCCTCGTCGAGCGGCACGGGCGGCGCGCCGGGGCGCGTCGACTCACCGCCGATGTCGAGCAGGTCCGCGCCTTCTGCAATCATCCGCTCGGCCTGGCGCAGCGCATCGTCGCGCGCGAGGAAGCGGCCGCCGTCGGAGAACGAATCGGGCGTGGCGTTGAGGATGCCCATCACGAGCGGGCGTTCGAACGTCAGCTCGAAACGGCCGCACTGGAGTGGCGCGGGAATGAACGGGGAAACTGCGGAATCGGACACGAGCAACTGGCGTAGATGAATGCAAAACGGGCCGGTGTGAAGCCACACCAGCCCGTGAACGATGCTAAAGCGGAGGTTATGCCGCCGGCGAAGCCGGTGCCGGCGCGGTAGCGGGCTTGACCTCGGCGCTGCTGCCGCCGCCCGACGAATCGCCGCCGACAGCCGGCGAGCTCTTCGGCGAGCGCGGCGGACGGCCTTCCATGATGTCGTTGATCTGATCGGCGTCGATCGTCTCCCACTCCATCAGTGCGGCCGTCATCGCTTCGACCTTGTCGCGGTTCTCTTCGAGCAGACGGCGCGCAAGGCCGTACTGTTCGTCGAGCACGCGGCGGATTTCCGAGTCGACCTTCTGCTGCGTCGCTTCCGAGATCGTGCGCGTGAAGCCACGGCCGAACGGCGATGCATCGTTCTCGTCGTCGACGTAGACCATCGGTCCGAGTGCATCGGTCATGCCGAAACGCGCGACCATCGCACGTGCGGTCTGCGTTGCCTTGTTGAAGTCGTCCGATGCACCGGTGCTGACGAGGTTCATGAACAACTCTTCCGCCACGCGGCCACCGAACAGGATCGCGAGGCGGTCCATCAGGTAGTCCTTCGAGTACGTCTCGTTGTCATGCTCCGGCAGCTGCCACGTGACACCCAGCGCACGGCCGCGCGGAATGATCGTGACCTTGTGCACGGGGTCGGCCTTCGGCAGCAGCTTCGCGATCACCGCGTGGCCCGACTCGTGATACGCGGTCGCGCGCTTCGCTTCCTCGCGGATCACGGCCGACTTGCGCTCCGGACCCATGAAGATCTTGTCCTTCGCGTCCTCGAAATCCTGCATCTCGACGATGCGCTTGCCGCGACGGGCGGCGAACAGCGCAGCTTCGTTCACGAGGTTCGCGAGATCGGCGCCCGAGAAGCCCGGCGTGCCGCGTGCGATGACTGCCGCATCGACGTCGTTCGCGATCGGCACCTTGCGCAGGTGCACGCGCATGATCTGCTCGCGACCGCGGATGTCCGGCAGGCCGACATAGACCTGGCGGTCGAAACGGCCCGGACGCAGCAGCGCCTTGTCGAGCACGTCGGAACGGTTGGTTGCAGCGATCACGATCACGCCCGAGTTCGCCTCGAAGCCGTCCATCTCGACGAGCATCTGGTTCAGCGTCTGTTCGCGCTCGTCGTTGCCGCCGCCCATGCCGGCGCCGCGATGGCGACCGACCGCGTCGATTTCGTCGATGAACACGATGCACGGTGCGTGCTTCTTCGCCTGCTCGAACATGTCGCGCACACGGGCCGCACCGACACCGACGAACATTTCGACGAAGTCCGAACCCGAGATGCTGAAGAACGGCACCTTCGCTTCACCCGCGATCGCGCGGGCCAGCAGCGTCTTGCCGGTACCCGGAGGGCCGACGAGCAGCACGCCGCGCGGAATGCGACCGCCCAGCTTCTGGAATTTCTGCGGATCGCGCAGGAAGTCGACGAGCTCGGACACTTCTTCCTTCGCTTCGTCGCAACCCGCGACGTCGGAGAAGTTCACCGCGTTGTTGTTCTCGTCGATCAGCCGCGCGCGCGACTTGCCGAACGAGAACGCGCCGCCTTTGCCGCCCCCCTGCATCTGCCTCATCATGTAGAACCAGAACACGATGATCAGGATCGTCGGCCCGAGGTAGTACAGCGCGGACATCAGCGCATTCGGCTCGTCGTCGGCCTTGCCGCTGACCTGCACGCCATACTTCATCAGGTCGCCGACCATCCAGATGTCGCCGGGCGACACGATCTGGTATTTCTGGCCATCAGCCGGAGTGACGGTGAGGTTCCGCCCCTGAACGATGACGTTCTTGACCTTGCCGTTCTTGGCGTCGTCCATGAACTGCGAATAGGACACGCCTTCCTGGACGCGGGGCTTGTCGAACTGCTTGAACACCGTAAACAGCACCAGTGCGATCACCAGCCACACCGCTGCCTTCGAAAACATATTGTTGTTCAAAGCACCACTCCTTCACTCGTAGACGAGCGCCTACATTTTCCTTGCGGCGCCCCTCGGTCATTCTAATCCAGTCCGACCACCCTCGCCATAAGCATTGACAACCGCCGCGATAGCGCTTCGCTTGTCTGGCAAGGGCCGGAGCCCGTTTGCGGCATCCCGCTCCGCGTCACCGCGGATGCTTCAGATGCCGACCCAAAATGAACGTTTCGGACGATTTGTCGCGGGACGCCTTCGGCTTGCGCGGCGCGACGGTCTTAAACTGCTGTTTGAATTTCTCGACGATCTGGCTGTAGCCGCTGCCGTGAAAGCACTTCACGAGCAGCGCACCGTCTGGCTTCAGATGATTCTGCGCGAATTCGAGCGCCAGATCGCACAGATGCTCGATGCGCGCCGCGTCCGCCGAGGCCACGCCGGAGAGGTTGGGGGCCATGTCGGAAATAACAAGGTCCACCGAGCGCCCTTCGAGCACTTCTTCGAGCTGGTGAAGGACGCTGTCCTCGCGGAAGTCGCCCTGGAGGAAGTGGACGTCGGCGATCGGCTCCATCGGCAGGATGTCGAGCGCCACGATCGTGCCGTCGATGCCGCCTTCGCGCTCCGCGTCACGCTTCTTGCCCTGCGCGAGCTTGTTGCGGGCATACTGGCTCCAGCTGCCCGGTGTCGCGCCGAGGTCGACGATCACCTGGCCCGGACGGATCAGCTTGTCCTGTTCGTCGATTTCCTTCAGCTTGTACGCGGCACGCGCGCGATAGCCCTCCCGCTGCGCCATTTTGACGTACGGGTCGTTGATGTGGTCGTGCAGCCAGTGCTGGTTGAAGCGGTTTTTTGCCATTCGAGAGAGAGATTGCTGCCAATTGCTTCGTGAAGCCGCGCTTTTAGCGGATAATACGCGTCTTCTTCGCGCGGCTGCGGCCCCTTTTCAGGCCCAAGCCGCGATTTTACGTGGTTTCGGCGCACGGCTGACGCGGTAACTTCCCGCGATCGCCATTCAGTCAGCGCGCCCTTATTTAGATTTCGACATTTCCATGCCCGCCCTTTCGCTTTCTCCCGCCGAGCGCTCCGCGCTGCGCTCCCAGGCCCATGCGCTCAAGCCCGTCGTGCTGATCGGCGCCGAAGGGCTGACCGACGCCGTGCTGAAAGAAATCAAGGTGCACCTCGACGCGCACCAGTTGATCAAGATCCGCGTGTTCGGCGACGAGCGCGACGAGCGCATCGCGATCTACGACGAGATCTGCGACCGCCTGAGCGCGGCGCCGATCCAGCACATCGGCAAGCTGCTGGTGATCTGGAAGCCCGAAGCCGCCGCAGCGGCTCCCGCCCGCGGCCGTCGTGCCGGCGCGCTGCCGAGCGCGGCCGAAGCCGTCGACGACAAGAAAGGCCGCGCACCGCGCACCGTCAAGGTCGTCAAGGTGTCGCCGAACGCGAGCCCCGTGCGCCGCCCGCGACCGGTCAAGGTCACGGTGCGCGGCAACGAGCGCGTGACGGCCGGCGGCAACGTGAAGCGTGCGAAAAAGCGCCAGGCCAGCACCAAGCGGCCGTTCCAGGACAAGTAAGCACGCATGCGGCACGGGGCATCCCGTGCCGCCCTGCCCGCGCGACGCTCAGGCGTCGCGTGCCGGCAGACGCCAGATCAGCATCAGCCCCAGCACGCTCTCGACGAGGTAGAACACGCTCGAGACGCCGTGCAGCATCCCGAAGCGGCTTGCATACGGCGAGTTCGCGATATCGGTGCCCGCATCCATCGCGGCCACCCGCAGCGCGTTCATGAACGGCTGCAGCGCAAAATACCCGACCAGCACGCACACGACCATCGCGGCGACGACCCAGCGCACGCGGCGATATTCGCTGCTGCCGCGCCGCACCTGCTGGTTCGACAACGCGAGCAGCAGCACGCCGCACACGACACCGAGGATCGCCTCGATACGGAACAGCTGGGCGGCGACCGAACCGGCCGTCATCCGCTCCAGCGTCTTGAACAACACGGGCGCGACCGCATACCCGATCGTCAGCAAGCTGCCGACCCACACGGCCGACAGCAGACGGAACACGCGATGCGGCATCACGTCGCCCCGCTTCAGATGTAGCTGACCGAGATGATTTCGTACTCGCGCACGCCGCTCGGTGCCTGCACGGCCGCGACGTCGCCTTCGGACTTGCCGATCAGTGCGCGCGCGATCGGCGAGCTGACCGAGATCAGGCCGTGATCGATATCGGCTTCGTCGTCGCCGACGATCTGGTACTTGACAGTGTCGCCCGACTCGAGATCCTCGAGTTCGACCGTCGACGCGAAGACCACGCGCCCCTCCGCATCGAGCACGGTGGGATCGATGATCTGCGCGGCCGACAGCTTCGATTCGAGTTCCGCGATACGACCCTCGATGAAGCCCTGCTTTTCCTTCGCGGCATCGTATTCGGCGTTTTCGGACAGGTCGCCCTGTGCGCGGGCCTCCGCGATCGCGTTGATCACGGCCGGCCGCTCGACGGACTTGAGGCGCTGCAATTCATCGCGCAGGAGTTCCGCGCCACGCTTTGTCAACGGAATGGTGCTCATAAACGGCTCAATCGCTAAAAACGGCTATAAAAAAAATCACCGCGATTAAGCGCGTTTCCGATGCACTGGAAACACCGCCTAATCGCGGCACGTGTTGCTTCGACAGGTAACTGACTGCTTAGTTTAGGCGAGCGTGAAGACCTTGTAAATCATAGACTTCCAGATCCTTCAGGTAGCGCAAGCCTTCGACGGCCGCGCGCGCGCCCGACATCGTCGTGTAGTACGTGACCTTGTGCGCCTGCGCGCTCATGCGGATCGAACGCGAATCGGCGATCGCCTGGCGCGTCTCGTCGACCGTCGTGAACACGAGGGCGATCTCGCCGTTCTTGATCATGTCGACGATGTGCGGACGGCCGTCCTTCACCTTGTTCACGACCTTCACCGGCACGCCGGCCGCTTCGATCGCGGCGGCCGTACCCTTGGTCGCGACGATCGGGTAGCCGAGGTCGTGCAGCATGCGCGCGACTTCGACAGCCTTCGGCTTGTCCGCGTCCATCACGGTCAGCAGCACCGTGCCCGACTCCGGCAGGCGCGAGCCGGCCGCGAGCTGCGACTTGAACAGCGCTTCGCCGAACGTCTGGCCGACACCCATCACTTCGCCGGTCGAACGCATTTCAGGCCCGAGGACCGGATCGACGGTCGGGAACTTGACGAACGGGAACACTGCTTCCTTCACGCTGAAGTACGGCGGCTCGACTTCCTTCGTCACGCCCTGCTGCGCGAGCTTCTGGCCAACCATCGCGCGCGCCGCGATCTTCGCGAGCGGCAGGCTGGTCGCCTTCGACACATACGGCACCGTGCGCGACGCGCGCGGGTTCACTTCCAGCACGTAGATGATGTCCTGCTTCGAACCGTCCGCCTGCGGCACCTGCTGGATCGCGAACTGCACGTTCATCAGGCCCACCACGTTCAGCGCCTTCGCCATCGCGCCCGTCTGGCGCTTCAGCTCGGCGACGGTTTCCTTCGACAGCGAGTACGGCGGCAGCGAGCATGCCGAATCGCCCGAGTGGACGCCCGCCTGCTCGATGTGCTCCATCACGCCGCCGATGAACACGGCTTCGCCGTCGCAGATGCAGTCGACGTCGCATTCGATCGCGTCGTTCAGGAAGCGGTCGAGCAGCACCGGCGAATCGTTCGACACCTTCACGGCCTCGCGCATGTAGCGCTCGAGGTCGCGCGGCTCGTGGACGATTTCCATCGCGCGGCCGCCCAGCACGTACGACGGGCGCACGACGAGCGGGTAGCCGATTTCGTCGGCGAGCGCGAGCGCCTCGTCTTCGGCGCGTGCGGTGCGGTTCGGCGGCTGGCGCAGGCCGAGGTCCTGCAGCAGCTTCTGGAAGCGTTCGCGGTCTTCGGCCGCGTCGATCATGTCCGGCGACGTGCCGACGATCGGCACGCCGTGTGCCTCGAGGTCGAGCGCGAGCTTCAGCGGCGTCTGGCCGCCGTACTGGACGATCACGCCGACCGGCTTTTCCTTGTCGACGATCTCGAGCACGTCTTCGAGCGTCAGCGGCTCGAAGTACAGGCGGTCGGACGTGTCATAGTCGGTCGACACCGTTTCCGGGTTGCAGTTGACCATGATCGTTTCGTAGCCGTCCTCGCGCATCGCGAGCGCCGCGTGCACGCAGCAGTAGTCGAACTCGATGCCCTGGCCGATCCGGTTCGGGCCGCCGCCCAGCACCATGATCTTCTTGTTGGTGGTCGGCTGCGCCTCGCACTCTTCCTCGTAGGTCGAGTACATGTAGGCCGTTTTCGTCGCGAACTCGGCCGCGCAGGTGTCGACACGCTTGTAGACCGGGCGCACGTTCAGTTCCACGCGGCGGCGGCGGACGTCTTCCGGCGTCGCGCCGAGCAGCTTCGCGAGGCGGCGGTCGGAGAAGCCGCTCTGCTTCAGGTAGCGCAGTTCGTCGAACGACAGCGATGCCAGCGTGCGGCCCGACAGCGCCTTTTCCTTCAGGATGATCTGCTCGATCTGCTCGAGGAACCACGGGTCGATCGCGGTTTCCGCGAAAATTTCCTCGGCCGTCATGCCGATGCGGAAGGCATCGCCGACATACCAGATGCGGTCCGGGCCCGGCTCGTGGATCTCGATCGCGATCTCGTCGCGGTTGGTCGACTTCTCGTCGAGGCCATCGACACCGACTTCGAGGCCGCGCAGCGCCTTCTGGAACGATTCCTGGAACGTGCGGCCGATCGCCATCACTTCGCCGACCGACTTCATCTGCGTCGTCAGGCGCGAATCCGCTTCACGGAACTTCTCGAACGCGAAACGCGGGATCTTCGTGACGACGTAGTCGATCGTCGGCTCGAACGATGCCGGCGTCTGGCCGCCGGTGATTTCGTTCTTCAGCTCGTCGAGCGTATAGCCGACCGCCAGCTTCGCGGCGACCTTCGCGATCGGGAAGCCCGTCGCCTTCGACGCGAGCGCCGACGAACGCGACACGCGCGGGTTCATCTCGATGACGACCATGCGGCCGTCCTTCGGGTTGATCGAGAACTGCACGTTCGAGCCGCCCGTGTCGACGCCGATCTCGCGCAGCACCGCGAGCGATGCGTTACGCAGGATCTGGTATTCCTTGTCGGTGAGCGTCTGCGCCGGCGCGACCGTGATCGAGTCGCCGGTGTGCACGCCCATCGGGTCGAGGTTTTCGATCGAGCAGACGATGATGCAGTTGTCGGCGCGGTCGCGCACGACTTCCATCTCGTATTCCTTCCAGCCGAGCAGCGATTCTTCGATCAGCAGTTCGCGCGTGGGCGACAGGTCGAGACCGCGCTTGCAGATCTCTTCGAACTCTTCGCGGTTGTATGCGATGCCGCCGCCCGAGCCGCCGAGCGTGAACGACGGGCGGATCACGACCGGGTAGCCGCTGCCGCCGGTGAGCGCCATGATCTCGGCGTGCACCTGGGTCGCCTCTTCCATCGAGTGCGCGACGCCCGACTTCGCGGAACCGAGACCGATCTTGGTCATCGCGTCCTTGAACTTCTGGCGGTCTTCCGCCTTGTCGATCGCTTCCGGCGACGCGCCGATCAGCTCGACGCCGAACTTCTCGAGCACGCCGTGGTGGTGCAGGTCGAGCGCGCAGTTCAGCGCGGTCTGGCCGCCCATCGTCGGCAGGATCGCGTCCGGGCGCTCCTTCTCGATGATGCGCGCGACGACTTCCCACGTGATCGGCTCGATGTAGGTCACGTCGGCCGTGTTCGGGTCGGTCATGATCGTCGCCGGGTTGCTGTTGACGAGAACGACCTTGTAGCCCTCCTCACGCAACGCCTTGCAAGCCTGCGCGCCCGAATAGTCGAACTCGCACGCCTGGCCGATGATGATCGGGCCGGCGCCGATGATGAGGATGCTCTTGATGTCTGTGCGTTTTGGCATGGCTTGTGAATTCAATAAGTAATCGTTGTCGTGGGTCGGCCGGCAGCGCTCAGCTCATGGTCGCGAGCGCCAGCTTCACCGAGAAACCGATGAACAGGCCGCCCACGCTGCTCGCCGCGCCTGCCGCAAGCTTGCGGCGGCGGCGGAAATGCTCGGCGAGCCGCGCGCCCGCGAAGATCAGCGTGCTCAGGTACAGGAAGCTCGCGCATTGCGCGATCGCCCCGAGCACGACGAACGACAGCGCGGGATGCGGGAATGCCGGGTCGACGAACT
This sequence comes from Burkholderia sp. BCC1972, assembly GCF_905339605.1. NCBI lineage: Bacteria > Pseudomonadati > Pseudomonadota > Betaproteobacteria > Burkholderiales > Burkholderiaceae > Burkholderia > Burkholderia sp. BCC1972. The sequence continues at coordinate 180,953 of NZ_CAJPGH010000014.1, forward strand.
GGATGAAGAACGAGATGAAGAACAGGATCGCTTTCGGATTCAGCAGGCTCACGATCAGCGCCTTGCGGAACGGCCGCTCGCCGTCGACCGCCTGCGGCGCATCGACCGGCGCATCGCCGCGCGCGCGCAGCTTCTGCCACGCGCCGCGCAGCATCCCGGTGCCGATGTACAGCAGGTACGCGGCGCCGCCGTACTTGACGACGGAGAACAGCAGCGGGTTCGCCTTCAGCAGCGACGCGACGCCCGCGGCGGACAGCACCATCAGCACCGTATCGCCGACGAACACGCCGCAGGCCGCGCGATAGCCGGCCTTCACGCCGCGCTGCGCCGCGAGCGACAGCACGTACATCGAGTTCGGCCCCGGCAGCAGGATGATGAAGATCACGCCGAACACGTAGGTCCAGATATCCGTGATGCCGAGTGCGTGGCCGAACATGATGTGAATCTCCCGTCCTTCGGTTGCGTCAGTGACTTAAGCGTTGCGCTGCTTCGCCGCGTCCATCAGCGCGGTGAAACGGTCGAACAGGTAGCCGATGTCGTGCGGGCCGGGCGACGCTTCCGGGTGGCCCTGGAAGCAGAATGCCGGCTTGTCGGTCAGCTCGAAGCCCTGCAGCGTGCCGTCGAACAGCGACACGTGCGTCACGCGCGCGTTGGCCGGCAGCGAATCGGCGTCGACCGCGAAGCCGTGGTTCTGCGACGTGATCACCACGCGACCGTCGCCGAGATCCTTCACCGGATGGTTCGCGCCGTGGTGGCCCGTCTTCATCTTCAGCGTCTTCGCGCCGACCGCGAGGCCCATGATCTGGTGGCCGAGGCAGATGCCGAAGGTCGGCACGCCGCGCTCGATGAACTGCTTCGTGGCCGCGATCGCGTAGTCGCACGGCTCCGGGTCGCCCGGGCCGTTCGACAGGAAGACGCCGTCCGGATTCAGCGCGAGCGCATCTTCCGCGCTCGCCTGTGCCGGCAGCACCGTCACGTGGCAGCCACGCTCCGCGAGCATGCGCAGGATGTTGTACTTGACGCCGAAATCGTACGCGACGACGCGGTACTTCGGCGCTTCCTGCATGCCGTAGCCGCCTTCGAGGCGCCATTCGGTCTGCTTCCACTCGAACGGCTTGGTGGTCGACACGACCTTCGCGAGGTCCATGCCCGCGAGGCCCGCGAACGAGCGCGCGAGCTCGATCGCCTTCGCCTCGTCGTCCGAGCCGGCCAGGATGCAGCCGCTCTGCGCGCCCTTGTCGCGCAGGATGCGGGTCAGCTTGCGGGTATCGATGCCGGCGATCGCGACGACGCCTTCGTCGCGCAGGTAATCGCCGAGCGTGCGATCCATGCGGAAATTCGACGCGAGCGTGGGCAGATCACGGATGATCAGGCCGGCGGCATGGACTTTCGTGGCTTCGACGTCTTCGGCGTTGACGCCGACGTTGCCGATATGCGGATAGGTGAGCGTGACGATCTGGCGCGAGTAGCTCGGGTCAGTCAGGATTTCCTGATAGCCGGTGATCGCGGTATTGAACACGACTTCGCCGATCGTGTGGCCTTCGGCCCCGATCGAATAACCACGAAAGACCGTGCCGTCGGCGAGTGCAAGCAAGGCGGGAGAAAAAGACGGCAACACGGGAGGCTCCTTGGGGAACACCCAGCTGCCGACCTGTTTACCCTGCCGCGCGAGCGCCGCGCTGCGTGGGCGCGCGCGGTCGCTTGCTGGACGCGGCCTGCGTTGTCGAGTCGCGAACCCGGCGCGTGGCGCACGAGGCTTCGCGGCATCGCCCGGCAGGCGGCGTGCGGCGGATGAACGGGATGAATGAGGTAGGCGCTAGGGTGCGAGGTTGATCAGCACAAACTTTCAAATTATAGCCTGAAAATGGCCCTATCTTCAATCGATATGGCCGTCCGATCGTACGCTCGCCGCCCCCGGAAGCGCGGCGCGGCGTGCTGCGGCCCCGTTTCCGCAGCCGCCTATCTATCAGCGTACCGCCGGATCAGTGCGCTTGGCCAGCGCCGCGCGCAGGCCACACGTACCAGACCGCGCTCGCGAGTTGCAGCGCGAGCAGCACGCCCCATGCAGTGAAGTGCGCGGCAGCCGGATAACGGCCGTCGACCGCGGGCCAGTGCGACAGCACCGCGCCGACACCGATCTGGAACGCGAAGATCAGCAGGAAGATCACGAGCGTGAGTGTCGTGTTCGCGCGCCCGATCAGGTGGGCGGGAAAGTGCCCGGCCATCACCGCGTAGGTCAGGATGCCGACGCCGCCGAACATCCCGTATGCCGCCCACAGCACGGCCGGCGGCAGCGGCACGCCCGCGACGATCACGACCTGCGTCGCGACGAACAGCGCCATCCCGACGCCGCAGAATGCGTAGACGGATACGCCGCGCCGCTCGAGCACGCGCGCCGCCGCGCCGAAGCCGACGCAGCCGGCCATCATTGCGAAGCCGAGCACCGACACGAGGCGCGCGGCATGCGGCGCATCGAATCCGGCGACATCGCGCAGGTACGGTCCGACCCACAGCGACTGCATTGCATAGAACACGCCCTGCGTGACGACGGAGAACGACGATATCTTCCAGAACGCACGGCTGCCCAGGATGTGCCACGTGCCCTTGAACTGGCTGACGAGCCCGCCCTGGTGGCGCGCCTGCGTCGCTTCGGGCGCGCCGAAGCCGATCGACGCCGCGACGGCCACCGTCAATACCGCGAGACCGAAACAGATCGCACGCCAGCTCGTCCAGCCGAGCAGCCAGGCCAGCGGCGAGCCGACCATCACGCCGCCGAGGCCGCCCACGGCCATCACGAGGCCGTTGACGAGCGGCAGCCGGCCGACCGGGAAATGCTGCGCGAGCGCCTTGAACGCCGCGCCGAGACAGACCGACACGCCGACGCCGATCAGCAGCCGGCCGGCCATCATCGTGCCGAGACTGTGGGCGGCGCCGAACACGGCCGCACCGGCCGCCGCGAACAGCAGCATGCCGGCCGTCACGCGCCGCGGGCCGAAATGGTCGAGCATCACGCCGGCCGGGATCTGCGCACCCGCGAAGCCAAGGAAATAGAGGCTGGTCAGCAGGCCGAGATCGGCGGCCGACAACCCGAGTTCGTGCGTGACGAACGGCGCGAAGCCCAGATTGACGCCGCGAAACACATACGACACGAAATACCCGACCGAGAACAGCGCGAGCACCCTCACCTGCACCGACGACATTGCTTCCCCTTGCCACATGAACACACCCGAAGCAGCGCCCCCGCGCCGCGCACAAACGAAAACGCCGTCACCTCGGTGACGGCGTTTCGTCGCATTTCGTCGGATGATAGCGCAATCGCGCGGACCGGACCGGCGCGCGCTGCGCGGGGCCGCTGCGTTACTTCTTCTTGCCCTTGTGCGTGGCGGCCTTGGCAGGCGCCGCCTTCGCCGACTTGGCAGCCGGCTTTGCCGCACCGCGCTTCGCGCCGTGCGACTTGCCGCCCACCGCGAGGCTGGCACGCTCGATGTGCGCGCCGCCGACCGACGTCGCGATCCGCTCCGGGCCCGGTTCCGCCGGCACCGAACGGCCGACCGGCACGTGCAGCACGAGCGCCTGGCCCGGCATCGCGAGATCGCGGTGCGTGCGGTTCCACGCCTTCAGCTGGCCGACCGACACGCCGTAGCGGCCGGCGATCGCCGCCATCGACTGCTTGCGGCGCACGCGGATCAGCATCTTGCGCGTGTCGGGCACGTCCGGTTCCATCGCGAGCGCGCCGTTTTCGGCGACGTCGGCGCTGATGTCCTCGTCGTCATCGTCGCCGCGCGGCACGACGATCGTCGAACCCGGCTTCAGGCGCATGCCGGCCGGAATCTTGTTGACCGACATCAGCGTGTCGGCGTCGACGCCGATCTTCTCGGCGATCGCAGCCGGCCGCGCCCGCTCGCTCACCGTATAGGTGGTCCACGTCGACAGCTGGCCGCTGTAGGCCTTCAGGTTCTTCTCGAACGCCGACGCGTTGTCGAACGGCAGCAGGATCTGCGGCTCGGTCGCACCGAGGATCACCGGCTTCGAGAACGACGGGTTCAGCGAGCGGAACTCGTCGAGCGGCAGGTTCGCGAGCTTCGCGGCCACTGCCACGTCGATGTCGCGCGACGTCGTGACCGTCACGAAATACGGGTGGTTCGGGATGTCCGGCAGCGTCAGGCCATATTGCTGCGGGCTCGCGATGATGTTCTTCACCGCCTGCAGCTTCGGCACGTAGTTGCGCGTCTCGTTCGGCATCCGCAGGTTCTGGTAGTCGGTCGGCAGGCCGGCCGCCTGGTTGCGCGCGATCGCGCGCTGCACGTTGCCCTCGCCCCAGTTGTACGCGGCCAGCGCCAGGTACCAGTCGCCGAACATGTCATGCAGGCGCGACAGGTAGTCGAGCGCGGCGCTCGTCGACGCGAGCACGTCGCGGCGCTCGTCCTGCCACATGTTGCGCTTCAGGTTGTACGTGCGGCCCGTGCCGGGCATGAACTGCCACATGCCGGCCGCCTTCGCGACCGACAGCGCCTGCGGGTTGTACGCGGACTCGATGAACGGCAGCAGCGCGAGCTCGGTCGGCATGTGACGCGCCTCGAGCTCCTCGACGATGTGGTACAGGTACTTCTGCGAGCGCTCGGTCATGCGCTGCACGTAATCGGGACGCTGCGTGTACCAGGTCGTCTGCATGTCGACGAGGTCGCTCTGCAGGTCGGGCATCTGGAAGCCGCGGCGAATGCGACCCCACAGATCGGAGTCGGCACTGGTCAGGTCGCCGACGGATTGCTTGTCGACGTCGACAGTTTCTTTGGCGGTGGCTGATTTACGGAGGTAGTTGGACGTCGCCTGCGAATCGGCGGCGTTGTTGGCGACAGGGGGCTGGCTCGCACAAGCGGCGAGTAGCAGCACCACCATCGCACTCAATATAAGTCGCATGAAAATCTCGGCTTCCGACGGCTGGAAATTGCAGGCGATACTACGGAAGTGCGTGCTTCACGTCAATAAAAACACCGAAAACTCAGCGAAATCCTACATTTGGAGCAATTTTTACAGACACCGCTTGAGCTTTGGAGTCCTCCGGAAATCATCATCGGAACCGGTTTTTCCACTCGCGCATCAGCGTGAATGCCGCCAGACGATCCGGCACTGTTTCGTGCAGCTCGGCCTCGAGCGTGGCATGAATCGCCGCGCTGTCCGCCCGCATGAACGGGTTAACGGCACGCTCGTGAGCAATCGTAGTGGGCAGCGTCGGCACGCCCCGCGCGCGCAACGCCTGCGCTTCGTCGCGCCACGCGGCGAGCGCCGCATTGCCGGGCTCGCACGCGAGTGCGAAGCGGATATTGGACAGCGTGTATTCGTGTGCACAATGCACGCGCGTGTCGCCCGGCAGCGCCGCGAGCGCGTCGAGCGATGCAAGCATCTGCGCGGGCGTGCCTTCGAACAGGCGGCCGCAGCCGCACGAGAACAGCGTGTCGCCGCAGAACACGTGCGGCGCGGCGTTGCGCTGCCCGGCCGCCTGGAAATAGGCGATGTGGCCGCGCGTGTGACCGGGCACGTCGAGCACGTCGAACGCGGCGGCCGGCGCGTCGAGCGTCACGCGATCGCCGCCCGCCAGCGGCCGCGTGACCACGCCGATCGCTTCGGCCGCCGGGCCGTAAACGGTCAGCGGCGCATCGTCCGGTTGGCTATTACGCAGCGCCTCGACACCGCCGACGTGGTCGGCGTGGTGGTGCGTGAGTAAAATAGCGGTCAACCGCCAGCCTCGTTCGGCAAGAACCCGGCGTACGGGCGCGGCTTCACCCGGATCGACGGCGATTGCATCGCGGCCGTCCGAGACGAGCCAGATATAGTTGTCTTCGAATGCCGGAACCGGCACGTATTCCAGCTCGTTCATGGGCGCGCAATCATCGTTATGTCTGACCGTCAAATTATAGACTGGCCCGCCTGGACCGACTCGCCTCCCGGCCGCTACGTGCTGGGCTGGGAGCAGGCGCAGCTCGACCGGATCGTGTCCGACGTCTTCGGGTTCCACGCGCTGCAGCTCGGCCTGCCGCAGCTCGACGCGCTGCGCGAGAACCGCATGCCGTATCGCGGCCTCGTGCTCGACCCGGCGAGCGGCGCGAGCGCGCCGTACCAGTACCCGTGGGCACGTGAAGCGCATGCGCCGGCACACGCGCCCGCCGATCGCAGCACGACCTGGTGCGACCTGCTCGACCTGCCGTTCGAGTCGCAGAGCGTCGACCTGATCGTGATGCCGCACACGCTCGAATTCACGTCCGACCCGCACCGCCTGCTGCGCGAGGCCGAGCGCGTGCTGATGCCGGAAGGCCAGCTCGTGATCACCGGCTTCAATTCGCTCAGCCTGTGGGGCATGCGCCAGTCGTTCGGGCGCATGGCGAACCACCCGTTCGTGCCGGCCACGCGCGACCAGATCGCGTTCATCCGGCTCAAGGACTGGATCAAGCTGCTCGGCTTCGACCTCGAACGCGGCCGCTTCGGCTGCTACCGGCCGCCGCTCGCCACCGACAAGTGGCTGGCCCGCTACGGCTTCATGGAGGCCGCCGGCGACCGCTGGTGGCCGATCTTCGGCGCCGTCTACATGGTGACGGCCGTCAAGCGCGTGCGCGGCATGCGTCTCGTCGGCCAGATCAAGATGAAGAAGCCCGTGCTCGCACCGGGCCTGACGCCGGCGGCCTCCCCGACTACCCATCAAGAACATTCATGACAATCGATACGATCGACATCTATACCGACGGCGCCTGCAAGGGCAACCCCGGCCCCGGCGGCTGGGGCGCACTGATGCGCTACGGCGACAAGGAGAAGGAGCTGTTCGGCGGCGAGCCGAACACGACCAACAACCGCATGGAACTGATGGGCGTGATCGCCGCGCTCGAAGCGCTGAAGCGGCCGTGCCACGTGGTCGTGCATACCGATTCGCAATACGTGCAGAAAGGCATCAGCGAGTGGATCCACGGCTGGAAGAAGAAAGGCTGGGTCACCGCGGCGAAGACCCCCGTGAAGAACGCCGACCTGTGGAAGCGGCTCGACGCGCTCGTCGCGCAGCATGAAGTCGAGTGGCGCTGGGTCAGGGGTCACTCGGGCCATCCCGAAAACGAGCGCGCGGACGCGCTCGCGAATCGCGGCGTCGAATCGCTCACGGCCTGAACACCGGCCGCTCCCCTGTATTCTTCGTTTTTCCCGACATGCGCCAGATCATTCTCGATACCGAAACCACCGGCCTGAACGCCCGCACGGGCGACCGCCTCATCGAAATCGGCTGCGTCGAGCTGCTGAACCGGCGGCTCACCGGCAACAACCTGCACTTCTACGTGAACCCCGAGCGCGACAGCGATCCGGGCGCGCTGGCGGTGCACGGCCTCACGACCGAATTCCTCAGCGACAAGCCGAAATTCGCGGAAGTCGCCCACCAGATCCTCGACTTCGTGAAGGATGCCGAGCTGATCATCCACAACGCGCCGTTCGACCTGGGCTTCCTCGACGCCGAATTCGCGCGGCTCGGCCTGCCGCCGTTCACCGAACATTGCGGCGGCGTGATCGACACGCTCGTGCAGGCCAAGCAGATGTTCCCCGGCAAGCGCAATTCGCTCGACGCGCTGTGCGACCGCTTCGGCATCAGCAACGCGCACCGGACGCTGCACGGCGCACTGCTCGACTCGGAACTGCTCGCCGAGGTGTATCTCGCGATGACGCGCGGCCAGGACAGCCTCGTGATCGACATGCTCGACGACGGGGGCGCCGACGGCGGCGCGGCGAACGGCCAGCGCGTGTCGCTCGCTGCGCTCGACCTGGCCGTGCTGGCTGCGAGCGACGACGAGCTTGCCGCGCACCAGGCGCAGCTCGACGAGCTCGACAAGTCGGTCAAGGGCACCTGCGTGTGGCGCGCGTCGGGCGACGCGGTCGGCGCGGAAGCGGCCTGACGCCCACGGCACGCACTGCGGCCGCGCCTACACGCGCGGCTGCAGCGCGATGACGGCCATCCCGCCGAGCGCGAGCACCGCGCCGGCCACGTCCCAGCGGGTCAGCACGACGCCGTCGACCACCCGCAACCAGACCAGCGCCACTGCGATGTAGACGCCGCCGTACGCGGCATAGGTCCGTCCGGCCGCGCTCGGGTGCAACGTCAGCAGCCACGCGAACAGCGCGAGCGACAGTGCGGCCGGCACCAGCAGCCAGCCCGGGCGCCCGCCCTTCAGCACGAGCCACGGCAGGTAGCAGCCGACGATTTCGGCGAGCGCGGTAGCGGCGAACAGCGCCGCGATCCTGATCAGTTCGGTCATCCGGTTCCTCGTGGATTCGGCCCCTCGTCGCGGGGGCAGCACGGCCCCGCCGCGCGCCGCCGATCATACCCGAGCAGGCCGCGCCGAATGCCCCGCCGGGCGGGCGTCTCCCGGCAATTTGCACGATCATCCGTCATCGTGCTATCATGTCGCCTGTTTCGACATTCAATCTCTGTCTATTCAATTTCGAGAGAAGTCCGTCCGCGCATGGCGGGCCGGCCTTTCGATCGAAATTGCACCCACAGGAAAGCCCGCCCGACAGGCCCGCTTTTCTCGTTTCGTTGCCCCTTCGGGGCATTGCCGGAACGCCGGACACATCGTCCGCACCGGCATCTGCCGCCAGCATCACGCGGCCCATTCTTCATGAGCGCACTGTCGCGACGGCCCATCGGGCCCGCGTCGAAGCAGCCCCTTATGGCTTCTTGCCGCCTTGTGTGCAGTAAGTGCTTAATGGCCTGCCCCGACGCGCCGCATCCGACACCGCGCTCGCCGGCAAACCGTGTCGGACGGCCCGCCCGTTCCGGCGCAGTCAAAGGAGTGCATGACCTTGACCGCAACACACGTCAGCCCGACCGCTGCTTCTTCCACCGCTTCGCCGTCCGGCGAGGCCCCGCTCGCTGCGGACGACATCACCGTCGTCGACCAGAGCCTGCTCAAGCGCGCCGTCAGCGCGATGGCCATCGGCAATGCGATGGAATGGTTCGACTTCGGCGTCTACAGCTACATCGCCGTCACGCTCGGCAAGGTGTTCTTCCCGTCCAGCAGCCCGTCCGCGCAGCTGCTCGCCACCTTCGGCACGTTCGCGGCCGCGTTCCTCGTGCGCCCGCTCGGCGGCATGGTGTTCGGACCGCTCGGCGACCGCATCGGCCGCCAGCGCGTGCTGGCCGCGACGATGATCATGATGGCCGTCGGCACGTTCGCGATCGGCCTGATCCCGAGCTACGCGTCGATCGGCATCATGGCGCCCGTGCTGCTGCTCGTCGCGCGTCTCGTGCAGGGCTTCTCGACCGGCGGCGAATACGGCGGCGCCGCCACCTTCATCGCCGAATTCTCGACCGACAAGCGCCGCGGCTTCATGGGCAGCTTCCTCGAGTTCGGCACGCTGATCGGTTACGTGATGGGCGCCGGCGTCGTCGCGCTGCTCACCGCATCGCTGTCGCAGGAAGCACTGCTGTCGTGGGGCTGGCGCGTGCCGTTCCTGATCGCCGGCCCGCTCGGCCTGATCGGTCTCTACATCCGGATGAAGCTCGAGGAAACGCCCGCGTTCAAGCGCCAGGCGGAAGAGCGCGAAGCGCAGGACAAGGCCGTGCCGAAGGCGCGTTTCCGCGAAACGCTGATGCGCAACTGGCGTGCGCTGCTGCTGTGCGTCGGCCTCGTGCTGATCTTCAACGTGACCGACTACATGGTGCTGTCGTACCTGCCGAGCTTCATGTCGTCGACGCTGCACTTCGACGAATCGCACAGCCTCGTGCTCGTGCTGATCGTGATGGTGCTGATGATGCCGATGACGCTGTACGCCGGCCGCCTGTCGGACAAGGTCGGCCGCAAGCCCGTGATGCTTGCCGGCTGTGTCGGCCTGCTCGTGCTGTCGATCCCGTCGATGATGCTGATTCACGCCGGCACCACCGCGTCGGTGTTCGGCGGCCTGCTGATCCTCGGCGTGCTGCTGTCGTGCTTCACCGGTGTGATGCCGTCGGCACTGCCGGCGCTGTTCCCGACCGAGATCCGCTACGGCGCGCTCGCGATCGGCTTCAACGTGTCGGTATCGCTGTTCGGCGGCACGACGCCGCTGGTGACCGCATGGCTCGTCGACGTGACGCACAACCTGATGATGCCCGCGTACTACATGATGGGCGCCGCCGTGATCGGCATCGTGTCGGTGGTCGCGCTCGCCGAAACCGCGCGCCAGCCGCTGAAGGGCTCGCCGCCGGCCGTCGCGACGCGCCGCGAGGCGCACCAGCTCGCGCGCAAGCTGCGCGAGGAGGACGACGAGTCGGAGATCTACGGCGTTGCGACTCCTGCCCGCGCGTAAGCGTCGCACAATGCAAAAGCCCCGGCCGAAGCCGGGGCCCGATCGAATCCGATCCGCCCGACCGGCTTGCGCCGGCCGGGCTTTTTTTCATTCTCCCGATGCAGACGTCCTCACGCGCGCGCTTCGCAGTGACGGCAGAAGATCAGTGCGCGCGAACGCGACACGGCCGCCTGGGCACCGCGCGTGGCCATGATCAACCCGACCTGGCCGAGATTGAAATCGCGCTCGACCATCAACTGCGTCAGCGCGGCAAGCGGCAACACGACGGACGGGTGGTACAGGCTCGATTCGATCAGGGCTTTCATCATCTGCTCCATCTGGCAATGCGTGATTCGATGGAGTGGATTCTAGGGACCGGCCGATTCCGGATAAACAGCGCGAATGCGAAGTCACTTGTCAGCCGCAGAGAACAATCGGCAGCCGCTTGCCGGGCAAGGCCGGGCGGGCAAGCGACAGCGGCGTGGCACCGCCTCGCGCCGCCCCGCGCGGCCTAGACGAGCGGCGTCTCGACGAATGCCGGAAGCTGTTCCGCGCGCGCCGAATGTGCGGCCAGCGCCGGATAACGGGCCGGATCGATCCGCGCGAGCGCCGGGTAGTCGGCCGCCATGAACTGCGTGAAGCGCCACGCGACCGCGACCGTCACGTCGGATTGCAGCAGGCGCGCACCGCCGAACCAGCCGCTGGCGGCCGCGACGAGCGGCTCCAGTTGGCCGTACGCGGCCTCGACCTGCCCCAGCACACGCTCGAGCCACGGCGCGTGCTGCTTGTCGGACGGGCGCAGCGCCTGTTCGTAGACGACCTGCACGGACTTCTCGGCCGCCGCCAGCGCAAAGCCGACCGGCACGAGCACGCGCAGCCGCGCATCGGCGGCCTCGGGCAGCAGGCGCCGCTCGGGCGCAACGCGGTGATCGAGATAGTCGACGATCAGCGACGAATCGATCAGCGTCGCACCGTCGTCGGTCACGAGCGTCGGCGCCTTGACGACCGGGTTGAACGTGCTGAACTGCTCGAAATGACGAAACACCGAGATCGACTCGTGTTCGAACGGCAGGTCGAGCAGCTTCGCCGAAATGGCGACGCGGCGCACGAACGGGGAATCCAGCATGCCGATCAGCTTCATCGCAAACGCTCCGCTTCTGGGGATGGGATCGACGACTGTAGCAGCGTCGCGCGGCATCGGCTAGCGCGCCCGCACGCTTGATGCGCAGCAGACGGTCGTGCTTTCCGGCTCCCGCTGCGCGGCGACAGTGACCATAATGCAGATTCACGCCCCTTCCGCCCCAAGGTTCGCCATGTGGTATGCCCTCGTCGAGCAGCAGCGGGAATGGATGCGCGCCTGGCGCGCGGCGACGCGGCACGCGTTCGATGCGTGGCCCGCGGCCACGCTGCCGCACGCCGCGTCGTCGTGCTACGACGACCTGTTCGAACCGCTGCTCGGGCCGTCGGCCGGGCCGCCGCGCTTCGACATCGGGCGGCCGGCCGTCGACGAGCAGGTCGCCGCCCGCACGCCGTTCTGCGACCTGCGGCGCTTCGCGCGTGCCGACGCGCGGCGCACGGTGCTGCTGTGCGCGCCGCTCGCCGGGCACGCGGCCGTGATGATGCGGGAAACCGTCGAGACGCTGCTCGCCGACGGCGACGTCTGCGTGACCGACTGGCGCAATGCGCGCGACGTACCGCTCGAAGCAGGCCGCTTCGGGCTCGACGAATACGTCGCACTGCTCGACGGCTTCGTCGGCGGGCTCGCGCGCGACGACCGGCCGCTGCACGTCGTCGCCGTATGCCAGGCGACCGTGCCGGCGCTCGGCGCGCTGGCGCTGCGCGCCGCCCGTCGCCTCGCACCGCCCGCGAGCGTCACGCTGATCGGCGGCCCGCTCGACGCGCGCCTGAATCCGAGCGCGCTCGGCACGGCCGCCGCCGCCCGCTCGCTCGACTGGTGCCGCCGCCACCTGATCGACATCGTGCCGCCCGGCTTCGCGGGACACGGTCGCCATGTGTTCCCGACCTATCTGCAGCAGGGCGAGATCGCGCTGCTGTATCCGCAGCGTTTCCTGACGCTGATCGAGGCTTACGCGCTGGCCGCGTCGCGCTTCGACATGGCCGGGCTCGCCGGCGCGCGGCGTGCGCTGCTCGAATACACCGCGCTGCTCGACATGCCGGCCGACTATTTCCTCGACACGGTCGACATCGTGTTCCAGCGCATGAGCCTCGCGACCGGCACGTGGGACGTGGGCGGCACGCGCGTCGAGCCGGCCGCGCTGCGCGGCGTCACGCTGCTGACCGTCGAAGGCGCATGCGATGCCGTCACGGGCGCCGGCCAGACGCATGCGGCGCTCGACCTCTGTCGCGGCCTCGCGGCCGGCGAGCGCCATCGCGTCGATATCGACGATTGCGATCACTACGGGCTGTTCACGGGGCCGCGCTGGCGCGGCAACGTCCACCCGGCACTGCAGCGCGTGTTCGCGCTGGCGGAAGCGGCGCGCCCGCGCACGCGCCGCACCCGGCGGCCGTGATCCGGCGTCAGGGCCGCGCTGCTTCGAGCAGCCTGCGCACCTCGTCGTCGCTCGTCTGCTCGAAGCGCGCGTAGAACTGGCTGATCCCGAAGAACCGCAGCGGCTGCAATACCGTGACGAATGCGTCGGCCAGATCGTCGAACACATGCCGCGCACTCGCCGGCGCGACCGGCGCCGCCGCGACGATGCGCGCGGGGCGGCGCTCGCGCAACGCCTGCAGCGCGACGCGCATCGACGCGCCGGTCGCGACGCCGTCGTCGACGACGATCGCGGTGAGTCCGTCGACCGGCAGCGGCGACATCGCGCCGCGATACAGTGCTTCGCGGCGATGGAGCTCGGCCGTCTCGCGCACGATCACGTCGGCGAGCTGCACGTCCGACACGTCCATCGAACGGATCACCGAACGCTGCAGATGCATCGCGCCGCCGGTGGCGATCGCCCCCATTGCAAGTTCGGGATCGAACGGGACGCCGAGCTTGCGCACGACCAGCACGTCGAGCGGCGCGCGCAGCGCGCAGGCGACCGGATACGCGACGGGCACGCCGCCGCGCGGCAACGCGAGCACGACGACATCGCTCCGCCCCGCGTAATCGCACAATGCGTCGGCCAGCTGGCGGCCGGCATCGGCGCGATCGGCAAAACACTCGGTCACGATCGCCTCCCTGCCGTTGCGCCGGATGCGCGAAACCCGCGCCGGCGCCTGTCAACGAGCATGGTTCATCGGCCGCGCCGATGCAAGCGGGGTCACACCGGCGTGCGCGGCGCCGGGGAAAGGATCAGAGGCCGCCGGCCTGCCGGTACAGCCGCCAGAACGACTGCGCGTAGGATTGCGCGAGCTCGGGCGCGCGCTGGAACACATTCACCGTTTCGGCATGCGCGGCCGCGCCGTCGGACAGCGTCGTCAACGCGACGCTGTCGTCGACGATCACGAAGCGCGGCGGCGCGCCACCATGCCGCGAATCGATCGCGACGTCGATGCCCGCGGACTTCAGGTAACCGGCGCCGCTGTACCGGCCCGCGCGCGGCGAGCGCACGAGCACGACACGGACCTCGACCCCGCGCGCGCGGGCCGCGCGCAACGCGCTCGCGACCGCCGGCGGCACGTGCGTATAGCCGGCCAGCAGCACGCGACGCTGTGCCTGTTCGATCAGGTCGACGGTCGCATCGGCCGCCGCATTGTCATACGAAAAGTATGTGCCGACCGATGCGGCATCGGACGGAATCAGGCTGGCGTGGGCGCTCGTCGCACAGCAAAGCGCGGCGAGAAGAATGGCGGCTGGTCTCATGGCGGGCGCCATTGTAGCGACGCCAATTCGCGTGGCAAGCACCGCCTGCGACGCTGCTGCGCCGGCGCAACACACAGTGTGGAACGGGCGTCGCGCGGCTGTGTTTCAGGCCGTTTTCGGGGCCATCGATCAGCCGGCCGCGACGCGCGCGAGCCAGCTGGTCACGCCGTCGACGGAACGGAAATCCGTGAGGCTGCGCGCCGGGAGCGCCGGATACGCGCCACCGGCCATCTCGGCCAGCGCGCGCCCGGGCCCGAGTTCGAGAAACGCCGTTGCACCGGCCTCCACGCAGGCGGCGAGACAGGCCGCCCACTCGACCGGCTCCGCGATCTGCCGCGCGAGCTTGTCGAGGCCCGTGTCGACGTCGAGCACCGACGCGCCGTCGATCCCCGAAAACAGCCGCGTGCCGGGCAACGGCCGCCGCACGCGCAGCGCGGCGAGCGACGCGCGAAACACCGGTACGGCCGCCGCGAGCCGGCGCGTGTGCGATGCGATGCACACGCAGACGGGCGCGACGCGCGATGCGCCGGCGCGAGCGGCGGCGTCGGCCACCGCATCGACATCGGCCTGCCGGCCCGCGACGACGAACGCGTCGCCGGGATTCGCAATCGCGATGGCGGCCTCCCGGCCGTCGCACAACTGCGCGAGCTGTGCGCGCGTGAGGCCGCGCACGAATACCATCCGCTCGTCGCCGCCGCTCGCCGCATCCATCGCGCGGGCGCGAGCGTCGGCGAGGTCCAGCGCGTCATGCGGCTCGATCATCCCCGCGACGCTCCACGAGCCGACCTCGCCGACGCTGTAGCCGGCGATGCAGCGCCGGCGCGGCCACGCCGCGTCGAGCAGCGCGGCGGCCGCGAGCGCCTGGACCGTACAAAGGATCTGCGCCGCGCGGTTCTCGCGCAGCGCGTCGGGCCCGGCCTGCCGGACCCAGGTGCGCGGATCGTCGCCGAGGAGCCGGCCGGCGTGCGCGAACAACGCATCGGCCTGCGGCGCCGCGCCCGTCAGGTCGAACATGTCGGCGCGTTGCGCGCCTTGCCCCGAACAGAGGATGGCCAGCGTCATCGCGTCTCCCCGCCGGCTTCGAGCGCATCGACGAATACGCTCATCGCAAGCAGGTCGGCCGCGCCGCCGGGGCTCAGCCGGCGCGCGACGAACGCACGGTGCGCGGCGGCCGCGCGCAGCCGCCAGTCGCGCGCCCGCACGCCGCCGCGTGCGACGAACGCACGGGCGGTCGCCCGCGCGAAATCGAGGCCGCCCTGGCCGCCCCGGTGCAACAGATTCGTGTCGTCGAGCGCGGCGATCAGTGCAAAGCACGCGTCGACGCGCGCGGCTTCCGGATCGCCGGGCAGATCGCGCTGCGCGCGGCGCAGCGCAGGCAACCCGACCGCGTACACGGTCGCGAAGCCGTCGGCCGCTTCGCGACGCGCGCCGCCGACGCCGTAGCGGCGGCTCGCACGTTCGCCGTGACTGTCGGGCAAACGCGGGCCGCCGAGGATATCGACGCCCCAGCGGCCGGAGACGAACGCGCCGAGCGTCGTCCCGTCCGGCACGGCATCCGGCACCGCGCGCCGGCCCGCGGCCGCGCACAGCAGCCCGAGCCCGAAAATCGCGCCGCGATGCGTATTGACGCCGCCGGTCGCGGCCAGCATCGCGTGCTCGGCGCGCAGGCCGATCTTGCGCAGCACGGCCATGTCGGCATCGCGCGCACCCGCGGCGGCCAGTTCCGCGAAGTAAGGCCGCAGCACGGCGGCGCTGCGCGCGAACGTCGCGGCATCCATGTCGGTGTGACTGCCGGTGTCGACATGACTGACGAGCCCCGGCTTCGGATAGGTCTCGATCTCCAGCACGAGGCTGCGCTCGGCCAGCGCGGCGATGCGCTCGGCATCGGACGACGCCGGTACGCGGCAGGCAGCCCATGCGCTCATCGCGTGCCTCCGGTGAAGGCGTCGGCCGCCATCAGTTCGACGGCGATCGCGGTCTTCACCGCGACATCGGGCCGCCGCGCGTGCAGTTCGCGCCAGTTGACGCCCGCGCCGTCCGCGCGCAGCAGTTCGCCGTCGATGCGCATCGGCGCGCGCGCATCGATTGCGGCGAGGCCGTCGAGCAGCGCGGCGAGCGGCTCGGCCGCCGGCAGCGGAAACACGATATCGAGATCGGACGATGCGGTGAGGTACCGCTCGCCCGTCAGCGCCTGCCAGGCAAGACTGCCGAACACGCGACCCTGCACGCCGCAGCGCGCGCCGAGCGCGTCGAGCTCGCGCAGCGGCACGTGCCATGCGTCGGGTGCGGCGGCGAACACGTCGGCCAGCGCGGGCAGCGGGCCGACCGTCGCGAGCACGTCGGCGGCGACGTTCAGCGCGATGCGCCGCTTGCCTGCCGCGGGCGGCAGCGGCAGGCCGAGCGGCACGCGGCCGGCGTCGGCTTCATCCGGCGACGCACGGCGCACGATCAGCGGCCAGCCGCGCTCGGCCCATGCGCGCACGAGCGGCTCGCCCGCGAGCGCGGGGTCGCGCGCGAAGGCCGCACTCCACCCGGCCGCCGTCAGCGTGACCAGCGTGTGGCGGCGCAGCGGCAGCTCAGCGTGCAGCACGCGCGAGTGCCTCGACGCGCTGCGCGACGTCGGTCGCAACCGGCCGGCCGCGCGACGCCCGCCGGTCGATACGGTCGGCCGGCTTGCCGAGCCATTCGCCGACCTGTGCGTCGAGCGCACGAGACGGATCGAGTACGCCATGGACGGCGCCCATCTTCACGAGATTGTCGAGCCCCGGCGCGAACACCGGCGTCGAGCGCGACATTTCCTTCAGCACGTCGATCGGCAGCTTGGTCACGCGCGACATCGACGGCAGGTCCATCACTTCCGGCTCGGCGCCCGGCACCGCGAGCAGCGTGCGCGTCGCGAGCGCGGTCGCGATGAACGCGCCGGCGGCCGTGTGGCCATACAGCACGCCGATCGTCCGGTGCCCGGCGAGATCGGCCTGCATCAGGCACTTCGCGAGATGCGACAGCCCTTCGTTCAGGCCGAGCAGTTCGTCGCGCTTGCTCATCCGCTGGCTGTCGCTGTCGACGAGCACGACGATCGGCGTGTCGCCGCCGCGCGCGATCGTGTCGAGCACATGCGACGCGAGCGCCAGCGCCTCGTCGATGCCGAACGGCAAGCGGTCGGTGACGCCGATCACGTCGACGCGCGTGCCGGCCAGTTCCGCATGGCCCGTCAGCAGGCCGCCCTTGCGCGCGATCGAATGGCCTCGGGGAAACAGCGAGTTCAAAACTTCATCGAGCGTCATGCTGCGGCTCCTGCAGTTGATCGGCGAGCTTGGCGAATGCTTCGTCGGGCATCCCCGGAATCGCTTCCGGCTTGTCGGCCCCGAGCGAGCGCCACACGTCGAGCGCATCCTTGCACGCGCCGAACCGTTCGACACGCGCTTCGAGACGCGCCTGCTCCGCGCGCAGCATCGCCGTATCGAATCCAGGCGCACGGCCGATCAGGTCGAGTGCCGCCGCGCGGAACGCGTCCGGCGTATCGGCCACGTAACGATCGGCGCCGCCGATCAGCCGCCGGTGCTTGCCGCCCATCGTGCGCCAGATCAGCGCGCGATCCTTCGAATCGAATTCCTCGACGCCGCGATTGGTCTCGATCACTTCGGGGCCCGACACGCTGATGCGCCCCTGCTCCGACACCGCGAGCGCCGAACAGCACGCGGCGAGCAACCCGCCGCCGCCGTAACAGCCCGCGCGCCCGCCGATCAGCCCGATCACCGGCACGCCGGCCGCACGCGCGTCGACGAGCGCGCGCATGATCTCGGCGATCGCGAGCTCGCCCGCATTCGCTTCCTGCAGCCGCACGCCGCCCGTATCGAACAGGATCAGCACCGGCTTGCCGACTTCGCGCGCGGCGCGCAGCAGCCCTGTGAGCTTCGCGCCGTGCACCTCGCCGAACGCGCCGCCCATGAAGCGGCCTTCCTGCGCGGCGACGAACACCGGCCGGCCGTCGAGCCGGCCGTGGCCGACCACCATCCCGTCGTCGAACTGCTGCGGCAGGCCGAACAGCGGCAGGTGCGGGCTCGTCACGCGCTCGGCCGGCCCGAGGAATTCGTCGAAGCTGCCCGCGTCGAGCAGCCCGTCGATGCGCTGCCGCGCCGATGCTTCATACCAGCTCGCGCCGTTCGCGACGAATGGCGGTGCGTCGTGGATCACTTCACTCATCATGCGTCCCCCTCGATCGCGCGCACGGCCTGCGCGAGCCGCAGCGACACCATGTCGGGCCGCGCACCGCCGTCGTTGATCGACAGCTTCAGGCCGCCCGGCGTGCGCCGTTCGACGAAATCCGACACGACGGCCTGCCATACCGCGCCGAAACCGACCGCCGCGGTGCGGATGTCGATCTCGCACTCGTTACCCGGCAGCACACGCTCGACGAGCACCTCGAGATTGCCGGACGCGACCACGCCGACCAGCGCCGCGGCCTGCTCGCCCTTCGCGCGTTCACGCGCGGTGAAGCGATAGTTCAACTGTTCCATGCGCTTTTCCTCACCAGTTGCGGAACCGGGCCGGCG
This sequence comes from Burkholderia sp. BCC1972, assembly GCF_905339605.1. NCBI lineage: Bacteria > Pseudomonadati > Pseudomonadota > Betaproteobacteria > Burkholderiales > Burkholderiaceae > Burkholderia > Burkholderia sp. BCC1972. The sequence continues at coordinate 199,613 of NZ_CAJPGH010000014.1, forward strand.
GCGCATAGAGCCCGCCCGACCAGTGCACGAGATCCTTGATCGAACGCGCGGCGAGCCAGCGGCGGTCGGCGTCGAGCGGATCGATGCCGAGATCCTCCGGGCGGCGGATCACGCCGCGCTCGCGCAACCGCTCGACCATCTTCCGGTCGCGGCCGCGGCCGATTTCCGTATAGCCGGCAACGCCGCGGATCGCGTGCTCGCGTTCGTCCTTGTCGCGGCACATCAGCAGGTTCGCGATCCCTTCCTCGGTGACGATGTGCGTGACGTCGTCGCCGTAGACCATGATCGGCGCGAGATCGAGCTGCAGCTTGTCGGCGAGCTTCAGCGCATCGAGCTTCTCGACGAACATCGGCACGTTCTTGTCGCCGAACGTCTCGCCGATCTGCACGACGAGCTTGCGGCCGCGCCTGAGTGCCGCCGGCGTGTCGGGGTCGGCTTCTGCGCCGGCCTTCAGCCACGGCTCGCTCGGATGGCGCCGGCCGCGTGCATCGCTGCCCATGTTCGGCGCGCCGCCGAAGCCGGCGATCCGCTCGGCCGTGACCGTCGACGAATGGCCGGACAGGTCGATCTGCAGCGTCGAGCCGATGAACATGTCGCACGCATAGAGGCCGGCCGTCTGGCAGAACGCACGGTTCGAGCGCAGCGACCCGTCGGGGCCCGTGAACCACACGTCGGAACGTGCGCGGATGTAGTCGTCCATCCCGACCTCGGAGCCGAAGCAGTGGATCTGCTCGACCCAGCCCGACTCGATCGCGGGAATCAACGTCGGGTGCGGATTGAGCGCCCAGTGCGTGCAGACCTTGCCCTTCAGCCCGAGCTTTTCACCGTAGGTCGGCAGCAGCAGCTCGATCGCGGCCGTGTTGAAGCCGATCCCGTGGTTCAGGCGCTTGATGCCGTACGGCTCGTAGATGCCCTTGATCGCGAGCATCGCGGTGAGGATCTGCGTTTCGGTGATCGCGGCCGGATCGCGCGTGAACAGCGGCTCGACGTAGAACGGCCGGCCGGCCTCGACGACGAAATGCACGCGATCGCCGGGGATGTCGACGCGCGGCACCTTGTCGACGATGCGGTCGACCTGCGCGATCACGATGCCGTCCTTGAAGGCGGTGGCCTCGACGACGGTCGGCGTGTCCTCGGTGTTCGGGCCCGTGTACAGGTTGCCGTCGGCGTCGGCGCTGACCGCGGCGATCAGCGCGACCTGCGGCGTGAGATCGATGAAGTAGCGCGCGAACAGCTCGAGATAGGTGTGCACCGCGCCGAGCGCAATCTTGCCGCCGAACAGCAGCTTCGCGATGCGCTGGGATTGCGGGCCCGAGTACGCGAAATCGAGACGCTTCGCGATGCCGCGCTCGAACACGTCGAGATGCTCGGGCAACACGACACCCGACTGCACCATGTGCAGGTCGTGGATCTTCGCGCTGTCGACGTCGGCGAGCGCCGTCGCGAGCAGGTCGGCCTGCTTCTGGTTGTCGCCTTCGAGGCAGACGCGGTCGCCGGGCCGCAGCACCGCTTCGAGCAACGCGACGGTGTCGCGCGCATCGACCCGCTTGCCCTGCGCATAAGCCGCGCCGGCCGCGAGCCGTGCATCGCGCGCCTGCCGCGCGTGATTCCATCCCGTCATGAACAGTTCTCCCGCTTCGATGGTTCAGCGGCATTCTAAGCCTCGTGCCGCCGCCGATTGATGATGTTGACGAATGCGACTCAGAGGACGCCGCGATGGATGCGGCCCGCGCGCGGGCCGCACCGCAGCGCGCTATGCGCCGACCAGCGCGCGCGTCGTGAAGAACAGCAGCGACGGCCCGAGCAGGCAGCCGATGCCCGTATGGAACGTCGCGACCAGCGCACCGTACGGGACGAGCCGACGATCGGTCGCGGCGAGCCCCGCGCTCACACCGCTGACGGTGCCGGCCAGCCCGCCGAAGATCATCGCGGAACGCGGCGTCTTCAGCCCCATGAAGTTCGCCGCGACCGGCGTGCCGACCATCACGATGATCGCCTTCACGAGCCCGGTCGCGATGCTGAGCGCGATCACGTCGGAGCTCGCGCCGATCGCCGCGCCGGTGACGGGCCCGACGATGTAGGTGACGGCGCCCGCGCCGATCGTCGTCATGCTGACCGCGTCGGTATAGCCGAACGCGCGCGCGATGCACGCGCCGACGATGAACGGCAGCACGGTGCCGAGCAGCAGCGACACGACGCCGACGAGCCCGGCCTTGCGCGCCTCGGCCGGCTGCACTTCGAACGCGGTCGCGACGATCGCGAAATCGCGCAGCATCGCGCCGCCCATCAGGCCGATGCCGGCGAACAGCTTGACGTCGGCCAGCCCCTTCTCGCCGCCGGTGAATGCGCCGCCGACGTACGCGAGCACGAGACCGATCACGATCGCGATCGCGGAGCCGTGCACGCGGCCGAACGTGAGCTTGCGCGACGCGATCGACGACAGCCACATGATCAGGCCGACCAGCGCGAACGACGCGACGAGCCCATTGTGGGCGACAGTCTTTTCGAGCATCTGCAGCATGGCGGCCTCCGTTACTGTTCTTCGAATTGCGGCACGCCCGCGAAGGCCGTGTCGTCGCGCCCGGTGCGCACGAGTACCGCGATGCAGCATGCGCAGATCGCGACTGCGCCGACGGCGGCCAGCAGCGCGACGGGGCCGCCCTTCAGCGCGGCGACGACGTTCTGGTTCGCGGCCATCGCGACGACGACCGGGATGTACATCGCGCCCCAGAAACCGACGCCGGCCTCGGTCTCCTTCGGCAGCCAGCCGCGCCGGTGCAGCCACAGGCGCAGGCAGATCAGCAGCAGCATCGCGATGCCGACGCCGCCGACGTTGGTCTTCACGCCGATCGCGCTGCCGAGCAGGTCGCCGAGAAACAGTCCGGCCAGGTGGCAGAACGCCAGCAGCGCGGTTCCGTAGATGATCATGAGTCGTCTCCAGTCTCTTCGTGACGGGCGCCGGACGCATGCAGGAACCGGGCCCGCACGCCGATCCCGGGCGCGGACTTGTGTCTCCTGCGGCGGGGGCGCCGCGGCCCGGCGGCTCGTCGTGCGAGCACGTTCTCGGGGTCGATGGGATGATGCGGTTTCGGGCCGGACGCCGGATGGCTTAGACTGACCGAAGCAGCCGGCGGCGCGACACGGGCTACGCGCCCGATTCGCCCCGTTCGCGGAGGCCGCACCGGCGCGTGATCCGATACTAGCGCCACAAAATCCGGCCATTTATGAAGTTGTCGAAACCGATTCAGTGGATTTAGCAATGCGTCCGTTACCGCCCGAGCTGCTGCGCAGCTTCGTCGCCGTCGCCCAGTCCGGCAGCTTCACCGCCGCGTCCGAGCGCGTGAGCCTGTCGCAGTCGACCGTCAGCCAGCACATCCGCCGCCTCGAGGAGCTGCTCGACCGGCCGCTGTTCGAGCGCGACACGCGCAACGTGCACCTGTCGCAGCACGGCGACGCGCTGTTCCGTTACGCGGTGCGCATTCTCGAGCTGATGGACGAGGCCGTCACGTCGGTCTGCGGGCCGCCGCTGTCGGGCAAGGTGCGGCTCGCGATGTCGGAGGATTTCGCGTCGGCGCACCTGACGGCCGCGCTCGCGAGCTTCGTGCAGCGCAACCCGGACGTCGAGCTCGCGATCTCGACCGGGCTGTCGGGCGACCTGTTCGACGCGCTCGACGAAGGCCGGCACGATCTCGTGTTCGCGAAGCGCATCGCGGGCAGCCGGCGCGGCCGCGTGATCCGCAGCGAACCGCTGTACTGGTGCACCGGCCCCGAATCGCGGCTCACCGGCCATGAAACCGTGCTGCCGCTCGCGATGCACCCGGAGCCGAGCGTATCGCGCCGCCGCGTGCTCGAATCGCTCGAGGCCGTCGGGCGGCCGTACCGGATCGCGGTGGTCAGCAGCAGCGTCGCGGTGTTGCGGGCGGCCGCGAGCGCGGGGCTCGGCGTCAGCGCGTTCGCCGGCTACGTGATCCCGGCCGGGCTCGCGCGGCTCGACGCGGGGCTGCCCGAACTCGGCGAACTCGAATACGTGATCGACCGGCCGGCGGCCGCGTCGCGTTCGACACTCGCGCTCGAAGCGACGCTGATCACCGCCGCGGCCGAGCTGTAGCCGCGCCGGGCGCGCCGCACGCGGGCACGGCCGCGCCCGCACCTGACAGCTTTGCCCGGAACGCGTCATCGTCCGCGCAGCACCCGCTCGTGACAATGGGACCCATCGGTACGCACGGCAGGTCGCCGTGCGCGTCCGGTTCCCCGTCCCCTTGATCGGAGCCCGCCATGAACGTTTTGCGATTCGCCGTCGCGACCGCTGCAGCCGCGCTGCTGTCCCCCGCCTTTGCCCAGACCGACGCGTCGGCGCCCACACAACAGGGCCTGACACGCGCGGAAGTCATCGACCAGCTCAAGCAGGCCTATCTCGACGGCGAACTGCCGACGAACGACAGCAACTATCCGCCGAACGCCGCGACCCGCGCACGCAACCGCGAACTCGTGCAGGCCGCGAGCCCGGCCTGGCTGGCCCACGTGCCGCCGGCCAGCCAGGCGACGTTGCAGCAATGACCGGCGCCGCCGCGCCGACACGACCGGATCAGGGCAGGAAGCTGCGGCGCCGTGCGTCGATCAGCTCGACGAGCAAGCGGTCGCGCTCGGCCGCCAGTTCCTGCATCGAACGCTCGCCCTGGATCGCGCGCAGCTCGTCGGTCAGCTTGCGGTCGACTTCCGGATCGAACGACGGCGTACCGAGATCGTCCCACCAACTCGTGATCGGCCCCGACAGGTGTTCGAGGAAGTGCGCGATCCCGCCCGCGCCGCCGCCGAGGTGATAGGTCAGGCACTGCCCCATCAGCCCCCAACGCAGGCCGGGCCCCCACGCGACGGCCTTGTCCGCGTCGGCGACACTCACGACGCCTTCGCCGACGAGGTGATACACCTCGCGGAACAGCGCGGCCGCGAGCCGGTTCGCGACGTGGCCGGTCATCTCCTTGTTGAGGACGATCGTCTGCTTGCCGAGCGCATCGTAGAACTGCTTCACGCGCGCGATCACATCCTGGCCGGTCGCGTCGCCGCCGACCAGCTCGACGAGCGGGATCAGGTGCGGCGGATTGAACGGATGCGCGATCAGGCAACGCTCCGGATGCTTCGCGCACGCGATCTGGATATCGGACATCTTCAGACCCGACGAACTCGATGCGATCGGCACGTGCGCGGGCAGCACGTCGTCCATCTGACGGTACAGTGCGCGCTTCAGGTCGAGCCGTTCCGGGCCGTTTTCCTGCACGAAGTCGACGCCGTCCAGCGCGCGCCCGAGATCGGCGTCGAACGACAGCCGCGCGGAAAGTTCGGCGGCCCGCTCGCCGAGAAATGCGGCCAGCGCGTCGCGCAGCCGCGCGTCGGCGTGCGGCGCCGGATCGGTCGCGACGACGTCGAAACCCTGCGCCAGATAGAAAGCCGCCCAGCTCGCGCCGATCACGCCGGCGCCGACGATCGCGATACGTCGAATGTCCATGATTGTCCCGTGTGGTTGGTCTGCAGATCGCTCGCGGCGATTGTCGCATCGAATCCTGTGCGCATGCATTGACGCAGATTGCGGATGCCCTCTTGAAATGCGCGGCAGCGGCCACTAATTAACCGTCGTCGGGCCGTGCTTCATCGCTTGCACGGCCCCCGTTTCGATCCAGTGGAGCCACCCGTCGCGCCCGCCGCAGGCGTCGCGCCGTCACGTCTCCCGTGTTCCCTGTTCAGGAGGACCAACATGAGCGGTATCCATCACGGCTACGACCTGTTCGACGACTTTGCCCGCGTGCAGCGGCAAGTGGCGAACCTGCTCGGCGAGCGCCCGTCCGGCATCCGCGCGGTGCGTCCGGGCGCGTTTCCCGCACTCAACGTCGGCGCCACCGACGAAGCCATCGAGATCGTTGCGTTCGCACCCGGCATGGCCGCGGGCGACTTCGACGTGTCGATCGACAAGGACCTGCTGACGATCAGCGGCGAGCGCAAACCGGCGCCGCGTGCCGAAGGCGAAGACGTGCGCACCTATGCACAGGAGCGCTTTCACGGCGCGTTCCGCCGTGTCGTCGAACTGCCGCGCGACGCGGATCCCGATCAGGTCAGCGCGCGTTACGAAAACGGCTGCCTGCTGATTCGCGTCGGCCGGCGCGAAGCCTCGAAGCCGCGCGCGATCACCGTTCAGTAACCTTCAGGATACCGACATGAATACGAACCCGATCCTGGCCGAGCGCCAAACGAACACCGTTCATCCTGCCGCTGCCGCCGAGGCCGCGCGCCGGCCCGCGATCACGCCGGCCGTCGACATCGTCGAGAACGATCGCGGCGTCACGCTGCGGGCCGACCTGCCCGGCGTGCCGCGCGAGAACCTCGACGTGAAGGTGTACGACAACACGCTGACGATCGAAGCCGGCACGCACATCGATACGCCGGAAGACCTGCGCGTGCGACATGCCGAAGTTCGCTCGACACGCTATGCACGCACGTTCGTGCTGAGTCCCGACCTCGACACGTCGCGGATCGACGCCAACCTGCGCGACGGCGTGCTGACGCTGACGATTCCGCGCCGCGAGGAGACGCGCCCGCGCCGCATCGACGTGACGGCCGGCAATGCGTAAGTGTTGGCGCGTGTCGCAAAGTGACGTGACGCGACGCGCATGAAAAAGCCCCGCCCGGCGCAATGCCGGGCGGGGCTTTTTTGCATTGGGCCGCGCACGTTCAGGCACGCGGGCTGCAGATTCAATCGAAATCGAACAGGTCGAACACCGACTTCTTGCGACGCTGCCCGTCGTGCCGGTAACGCTCGTCGTGCACGCGGCCGTCGCGCCCCCAGCCATCGTCGCGGCCGCGCTGCGCCGGTGCAGTGTGCTGCGTCGGTGCGGCGTCGCGGCGGGCCGGTGCATCGCCGGTTTCACGGGCAAGCAGCTTGTCGAGCTCGCCGCGATCGAGCCACACGCCGCGGCACGTCGGACAGTAGTCGATCTCGATCGACCGGCGCTCGGCCATCAGCAGGTCGGGCGTCTTGCAGACAGGGCATTTCATCGCGCTTCTCCTTTCCGTGCGAATTTCGTCTGGATTCCGTACGACGCGCAGCGAGCCGGCTGCCGCGGCGGCCGGCGTCACGCGCGCCGGCTCAGTCGCGTTCCACTTGCGCCGCGCGCTTCGCCTTCGCGCGCCGCGCCAGCATGTTCATGCCCTCGACGAATGCCGAGAACGCCATTGCCGCGTAGATGTAACCCTTCGGCACGTGCGAGCCGAAACCTTCGGCGATCAGCGTCATGCCGATCACGACCAGGAACGACAGCGCCAGCATCACGATGGTCGGGTTGCGGTCGATGAAGCGTGCGAGCGGCTGCGCAGCGAACAGCATCACGGTCACCGCGACGATCACGGCGACGAACATGATCGGGATGTGCTCGGTCATGCCGATCGCGGTCACGATGCTGTCGATCGAGAACACGATATCGAGCATCACGATCTGGCCGATCGCCGCCCACACCGTCAGGCCGGCCGCGCCGCCGGCCCCGCCCTCGCCGCCGCCGTCGTGCGACACGTGGTGATGGTAGGCGAGCTTGATCCCGTA
>NZ_CAJPGH010000015.1:0-197764 GCF_905339605.1 Burkholderia sp. BCC1972
TTGTATGTAACGGCCATTTAGTAATGTCCGGTTTGAGCCAGTTAGAAATGTCCGCTTTCGGGCCGCGTAAGCTGTCCGGCCGCCGGTTGTCCGGCGCCGGAGGCTGCGGTGGCTGGAACGAACGGATGCAAGCGTCAACGCATTCTCGACAGAATGAACCGGCGCAGAAGAACGAACGCCTAGAAATTACGCGCCACGCCGACCATGAACATGTCCTGGTCCTTGTCGTTGCGGGTTGCGACACGATTGAAGCGCAAGCTCGCCGCCCAATCGTTCGTGACCTGATAGGTCACTTGCGCGCTGAGCAACGCATTGAGTCGCGTCCTGCCCGAGGCATCGTCCCGATCCCGCGAGAGATACGGGCCGACACCTGCCGAAAGCGTCCATTTGCTCCTGATCGGCGCGACGTACCAGAATTGCGCGGCCACGCCTCGTCGGCCGGCAACGCCATTGTTGCCTTCGTAGATGAAGCTCGCCGAATAGGCCCACGCATTGCCGAGCGGCCGCTTGACTTCGACCATGTATCCCTTTTCGATCGGCACTTGAGGACGGTTCGTCTGCGACGTACCGGCCCAAACGCTGACCTGCGTCTTGCCGTCCGAAAACGCCGGGCCAGGATCGCCGCCGAAATCCGAGCCGATGCCGAAGAGCACCGCATCGGAATTGAAGCCGCCAATCATCTGGACGTGGTTGTACTGCACCTTGAGGAAGAAGCGCTTTGGAACGACGTAATACCGCACCGCTGCCGACGCGCGCACGCCCCAGCGCTTGTCATTGCGTGGCTGGTCGTCGACATGGGTCGTGTCCATGCTGAAATACGGGCCCGCCGAAAATTCGAGCGCCACACGACTGCCGACCGGCCAACGAAACGAACCCAGAGCGGCAAAACCGTCACGGTGGTGATTCAGCGGATGCCCCTCATTCATGTACGCGAGGTAGACCGACCAATAATCGTTCAAGACGTCACCGAAGCCGACTTCGTACGCACGCCAATGCATATCGCCACCCTCGGTCGCGCGTCCGTCGCCGTACACCGCATAGACGTTGAGCGTTCTCTCCGATGGTTTGAGCCCGCTCGATGAACTACTCGAAGGGGCATCCTCGGCGTACGCGTGTACCGGAACCGCCAGTATTGTCAGACCAGCGATCGAGCTTGCGAGGACGACGCGCGAACAGATGTAACGGCACTCTCCCATTTGGACACCCCCTCACCTTGTAACCGCGATTTCCTGGAAAGGTTGATAGCGATTATAGGCGGCGTCCGGTCAGGCGGCTGGCGTGCATCGCATGCACGACATCGTGCGGCCACATCGACGACGAAGCCATCGGCGATGCAACCGCACACCTCCTCGCCAGATGCGATTGCGCGGCATCAACGCGGTGGCCGACGCCAACGCTTGCGCGCCCTCTTTCATGGCCGCTTGTTACGCCCGCTTCGCGAAATCGCCGAAGAGCGACTTCAATGCACACCGACCACTGCGAACACGCTTTTACGGCAATTCCCCTGCCCTGACGGGGGTCACATTCGACATCAGGGCATAGGAGCGTGTCGGGTCGAGCGCGTTTCCATGGACGCAAGTTTGGATTTTTAATGAGTATATTATGATAAGAAAAGTTATCCGGATAGGCGCATGGGTTTATCCAACTACGCGTTTCGTGGCAGCCAAATCCGCGCGTCGAGTCGCCGGAAAATCGGTCTCTTCGCCGAGATCGCGCCACGCGTCAGCAGTCGTACGCACCGCAATGAGGCACTTGAGCGCGACGTCGATCGGCGACGCCGATTTTCCGACCAGCAAGGCGCAAGCGGCGGCGCTTCCGTTGCCACTGCGGCAACCAGCCTCCCCCGCATTTGTTCCCGCGACGCAAGACTGTTGCTCCACGGTGGGTGTTCGAAATCGCGACCGGCGCGCCTACAGTCTGCCCATCGGATTCATCGATCCGGTCGGCACTGAAGCCGAACACCATTCACCTGTCGAGGCACATCATGAGCACATCCAGAGTCATCATCGTCACCGGCGCATCGCAAGGCATCGGTGCGGAAACGGTCAACGCATTTCGCGCACGCGGCCATCGCGTCGTCGCGACGTCCCGCTCGATCGGCCCGTCGAACGATCCCGATCTCGTTACCGTCGCGGGCGACATCGGCGATCCGGCCGTCGCGCGCCGCGTGGTCGACGCAGCAATCGAACACTTCGGCCGCGTCGACACGCTCGTCAACAACGCGGGCGTGTTCATTGCGAAGCCATTCACGCAATACACCGCGGACGACTACGCGCAGATCACGAGCGTCAACCTGGACGGCTTCTTCCACGTCACGCAGCGTGCGATCGACGCGATGCAGAAACATGGCGGAGGCCACGTGGTGAGCATCACGACGAGCCTCGTCGATCACGCGAACAGCAACGTGCCGTCGGTGCTCGCGTCGCTGACGAAAGGAGGGCTGAATGCGGCGACGAAGTCGCTCGCGATCGAGTATGCGAAGGCCGGCATCCGCGTGAATGCGGTGTCGCCCGGCGTCATCAAGTCGCCGATGCATGCGCCGGACACGCATGCGACGCTCGCGTCGCTGCATCCGGTCGGCCGCATGGGCGAGATGAGCGACATCGTCGACGCGATCCTGTATCTGGATTCGGCGCCGTTCGTGACGGGCGAGATCCTGCACGTCGACGGCGGCCAGAGCGCGGGGCATTGAGCCTCGGCATCGGGATGACGCGCCGGCCGGCCTAGCGCCGTACGGTGGCGCGCTTGACGCGTGCGCGGCCCGCCTGTTTGGCGGGCGCACGCGCCAGTTGCTCGACGAGAAAATCGACGAACACGCGCACGCGCGACGACAGATAGCGCGCATGCGGATACAGCAGCATGAACGGCCGTGACCGGCCGCCAAGGCCGGGCAGCACTTCCACGAGCGTGCCGGCGCGCAGATCCTGTTCAACGATGAAGCGGTAGGTCTGGAACAGCCCCGCGCCGCTACGTGCGAGCGTCACGCCGGCCAGAACGTCGCCCGAGGTGCCGTAGCTGCCGGTCGTCGCAACGTCGAGTTCGTCCGACCCGTCGTCGAACAGCCAGGGAATCGGCCGCCCGCTGCTTGGCAGTTCGAACTGGATGCACTCGTGCGCATGCAGGTCGTCGATTGCGGTCGGCATGCCCGCGCGCTTCAGGTAGTCGGGGGTCGCGACGATCACGAGTTCGGCATCTTCCAGCTTGCGCGCGACCAGGTTCGAATCGGCCGGCGCGCGGCCGCGGATCGCGAGATCGAAGCCTTCCTCGGCGAAGTCGATGTTTCGGTTGCTCAGGTGGGTTTCGACGCGCACGTCCGGATACCGCTCGCGAAACGCGGGCAACAGCGGCAGCACGCGATAGTGCCCGTACGGTGTCGGCATGCTGATCCGCAGCACGCCGGCGGGCGTCGCCTGCTGGCCGGTCGCTTCGCGTTCCGCGTCCACGAGCTGCGACAGCGCATCGCGGCATTGCTCGAAATAGCGCCGGCCGGAATCGGTCAGGCGAATTTGCCGCGTCGTGCGCACGAACAGCCGCACGCCGAGACGCTCCTCGAGCCGCGCGACCGACCGGCTGACCGCGGCCGGCGTGACGCTCGCCGCGGTGGCCGCCAGCGTGAAGCTGCCGAGTTCGGCAGCAAGGCAGAACAGCTCGATGCTGCCCAGCAGCAGGTCGTCGAATTTACGTTGCATGGGGCGGTTCCTGCCGTCTTCCGCATGTGGTGCGCGATGGAGCAACGAGTGTGCATGAATATCGCGCGGGAAACCAGCCAGCGCCACGCGCGTGATTCGTTACATGGCGTCCCGAATCAATTGCGCGGCTGACATTTACCGGCTTCGGGCGCCTGACTACAGTGACTGACAGGCACTTCCGGCCACCCGAACCATTGATCTCCCAGGAGTACGACATGACCGTCGAACAGAAGCTGGCCGAACTCGGCCTCACGTTACCCGAACCGCCGACGCCGCTCGGCAGCTATACGGCCGTCAGCGAAGCCGGCAACCTGCTGTTCGTGTCGGGCCAATTGCCGCTCGTCGACGGCAAGGTCGCCTATACCGGCCGCGTCGGCGAGCAGTTGAGCGTCGACGAAGGCAAGCACGCTGCCCGGCTGGCGGCACTGAACGTGCTCGCGCAGATCCGCAAGCATCTGAGTGGGTTCGATCGGTTGCGCAAGATCGTGCGCGTCGAGGGGCACGTCAGTTCGGCCGACGGCTTTTTCGGGCAGCCGGCCGTGATCGACGGGGCATCCGACCTGTTCGCCGCCGTGCTCGGCAACAAGGCCGGACACGCGCGTTCCGCGTTTTCCCAGCGTCAGTTGCCGGCCGATGCGGCCGTGATCCTCGTCGTGATCGCCGAGATCGACGCAGCGTGACGGAGCGGCCGCCCTGCGGGGTGGCCATTTCACACTCTCGTGAGCGTTTGCGTGTGCCCTGCCCGAATGTCGGCCCAGTCGTCGATCTATTCGATATCGGGGCTTGATCATCCGAAAGCCTTGTCCAGAAAGGCGAGACACGTTCCAGATACATTGAAATACAAAATATCGCATGCGATTTAATCGAATGCGCTTGACGACGGGGCTCGACGCGACCAAACTGCGTCGCATGCGATCGAATCGCATCTGAAACAAACCAGACAACTGACGGAGCAAATGATGAGCAAGATCGAAAAAGTGCTGTACACGGGCAAGACGCATACGACTTCCGGCGGCCGCGACGGTGCGGCGCGCAGTTCCGACGGCCGCCTCGACATCCAGCTGTCGTCGCCGGGCAGTGCCGGCACCGGCACCAACCCGGAACAGCTGTTTGCAGCCGGCTGGTCGGCCTGTTTCATCGGCGCGATGCAGCTTGCGGCGCGTGCCGCGAAGGTGACGCTGCCGGCCGATCTCGCGGTCGACGCCGAAGTGGATCTCGGCACCGGCGGCAACGCGTACTTCCTGCAGGCCCGGCTGAACGTGAGCGTGCCGGGGCTCGACCGTGACGTCGCGCAGCAGATCGTCGACGCCGCGCACCAGACCTGCCCGTATTCGAAAGCGACGCGCGGCAACATCGACGTCGACATCCGTATCGCCTGAACGTTGTAGCGGGCGGCCGAAGGCCGCCCTGCCGAAGATCCGATTCCTTTCCTGTCGAGGTGAATGATGAAAACCCAATTGATCGCTGCCCTTCTCGTTGCTGTTTCGGCCACTGTTGCCGCACCGGCGTTCGCCAGCGAAACCACCGTGACGCGTGCACAAGTGCGTGCCGAGCTCGCTCAACTCCAACAGGCCGGCTATCCGTTGAATCGCGCCACCGACGCGACCTATCCGAACGATCTGCAGGCCGTGCTGACGCAGAACCACGCCGACGATGCCATTGCGGCCAACGTGCCGGCTTCGGGCTACGGTAGCAACGGCGCCGCCGCGACGCAGTCGGGCAGCCGGCCTGCGGTCAGTGTGGCCGTGCGGTCGGTGTACTTCGGTCATTGAGCGCCGCACCGGTACGTGAACCCAGATTCCTTTCCCGTTTCTACTTTGTCGAGGTGAATGATGAAAGCCCAATTGATCGCTGCCCTTCTCGTGGCTGTTTCCGCTTCCGCTGCCGCACCGGCGTTTGCCGACGAGGCCGTCGTATCCCGTGCGCAGGTGCGTGCCGAGCTCGTCCAGCTCGAACAGGCCGGCTATCGTCCGGGCCGTGCGAACGATCCGCACTACCCGGATGACTTGCAAGCCGCGTCGACACGCATTCACGCGAACGACGCCGTGGCGGCCGATTCGTCCACGTCGTCCGGCTACGGCGGCGACGCTGCCGCCACGACGCAGTCGGGCAGCCGGCCTGCGACGCGCATCGCCGAGCGCTCGATCTACTTCGGCCATTGAATGAATCCGCGAACGGCGCCGATGGCCGGCGTCCGGTGCGCATCCCCTGAATCCCCGTTTCCGTCTCGAGGTACATGATGAAGACCCGACTGATTGCCGCCCTCCTCGTCGCCGTGTCGGCCGCCGTTGCAGCACCGGCGTTCGCCAGCGAAACCACCGTCACGCGTGCGCAGGTGCGCGCGGAACTGGCCGCGCTGCAGCAGGCCGGCTACCTGCCGAACCGTCCCAACGATCCGAACTATCCGGCCAATATCCAGGCGGCGCTGAGCCGGATTCACGACAGCGGTGCCGTCGCGGCCGACGCGCAGGCAGCCGGTTACGGGAGCGATGCCGGCAGCGCGACGCAATCCGGCAGCCGCAACGAGGTTCGCACGGCCGAGCGCTCGATTTATTTCGGTCATTGAGCACGGCGCGACGAAAACAGTCGCCCATCCTGATCATATAAAGCGCATGCGATGTAATCGCATGCGCTTTTATCGTTGAGGTGACGGAATCTGGATCGACGGCACTACCTGTTCGACCGAACAGGTCTATGCTGTGCGGCACCCCACCATCAATCGAGGAGCACCCGATGCGGGATGCTACGACCGGAAACGCGACAGGCGATGCGCACGCGCTCGACCGGGTTGTCTGGAATGCACTCACGGGCAAGCAGCGCCGCTTCGCGCTCGGCAATGAGCACGTATGGCGATTTCCAGCGGCCGTCGCGCCGTTTGCCGCGATCGCCGACACGAGCGCGGCCTCGTTCGACGCGCTGCGCGAACTGGTTGCCGCGCACGGGCCAACGGCGCTTGTGACGCCCGACGAGATCGAACCGCCTGCGGAATTGCCGGTCATCCGGCGCGCGGCGCTGCTGCAAATGGTCTGGCAAGGAACACCCGATCCGGCGTATGAAACGGAGCATGTCACGCTCGGCGAAGCCGATGTGCCGGACATGCTCGCGCTGACCACCGCCGCGCAGCCGGGCCCGTTCGGCCCGCGCACGTTCGAGCTCGGCCGCTATATCGGCGTGCGCAGCGAGGGCCGGCTGGCCGCGATGGCCGGCGAGCGGATGCAACTCGACGGGTATACGGAGATCAGCGCCGTGTGCGTGGATGCCGCGTTTCGGCGGCAAGGCCTTGCGGCGCGCCTGATCCGGTCGTTGATTGCGTCGATCGGCGCGCGATCGGAAACGCCCTTCCTGCACGTCCTCACGACGAACCAGGTGGCGATCGAGCGCTACGTCGCGCTCGGTTTCGTCGTGCGTCGCGAGATGCGCCTGCTGGTGCTGGGCGACGCGCACGCATGACGACGCGGCCGACGCGAGGCACGCGCCGGCCGCAGGTGGTTCATCGGCTTATGCTTCGGTCGAGCGGATCAGGTTGCCGCGCAGCGTGACGATCGCCTTCTGCATCTTCGCGAATTCGTCCGGCTTCAACCCGGTGGCTTCGACCAGATCCATGTCGAGGCCCTTCTCGCGCACGCGGCGGCCGCTTTTCGTCAGGCTGACGAGCACCTGGCGTTCGTCGGACGGATCGCGGTGCCGCTCCAGGTAGCCCATCGCCTCGAGCTTCTTCAGGATCGGCGTCAGCGTATTGGATTCGAGGAACAGCTTCTCGCCGAGCTGGCCGACGGTCTGGTTGTCCTGCTCCCACAGCGCGATGATCGTGATGTATTGCGTATACGTGAGGCCGAGCTCGTCGAGGATCGGCTTGTACGCCTTGCCGAACGCGAGGTTCGTCGAATAGATCGCAAAGCACAGGAACTCGGACAGCTTCGGCGCGGCGATCGATGGGGTTTCGGTCGGTTTCATGGGCTTCCTCCAGCGACGTGAACGGTCGCACACAAACACATTATATATCGCATGCGATCTTATCGGAAGCATGATAATCAGCCTCGATGAACCGGTGTGACGTCAGCCCTGCCCGCGGCGCTTGCCGGTCTGCCGGCGGCTGATCGACAGCAGCGAGCATTGCACCGGATGCGCGATTTCGGTCGCGAGCCCGCCTGCGGCAAACAGCAGGATCATCAGCCAGCGTTTCATGCGTCCTCCACGACCGACAGGCTCGCGCCGTCGGCGACCGTCGCGTCGAGCGCGTACGGATCGATGCCGTCGAGACAGCCGAGATTGACGCGCCAGCATGCCGGGTCCTTGCGCGTCTGATGGAACGGATAGACGCCGCACCGGCTGCAGAAATAGTGACGGGCCGTGCGTGTGTTGAAGCGGTAGCACGTCAGCGCGCCCTCGCCTTCGACGATGTTCAGGCTGGCGGCAGCGAACATCGGGCTCATCAGCGCGCCGCGGCGGCGGCACAGGCTGCAGTTGCAGCGGACGGCCGGCGTAATGGCCGTCCTGACTTCGAACTTGACGGCCCCGCAATGGCAGGATCCCTTGAACCACGTGGCAGACATGATGGACTCCGGAAGAGGTCATGCCTGCTTTATAGCGAACCCGCGCGCGGTGGTTGTATCGCGCTGTATCCGCGGTCCGGTCAGATACAGATCATTGCAAATCTCCGGCTCGCGCGATCAGTCCAGCGCGTGCTGCAGCCGCTCGATCGCCGCGCGCGTTTCGCGCTCGAGCG
Source organism: Burkholderia sp. BCC1972 (assembly GCF_905339605.1). Taxonomy (NCBI): domain Bacteria; kingdom Pseudomonadati; phylum Pseudomonadota; class Betaproteobacteria; order Burkholderiales; family Burkholderiaceae; genus Burkholderia; species Burkholderia sp. BCC1972. The sequence goes on from NZ_CAJPGH010000015.1 coordinate 8,416, forward strand.
CGGCGAACAGTTCGGCGGCCGGCAGCGCGCGCGCCAGCGGCGCGGCCTGCCCGGCCCACTGCGCGCCGTAGCCGAATTCGCCCCGCGCTTTCGCGGCCGCGTGCAGCGCCTTGCCCGCGTCGTAGGCGATCGGGTACGCGGGCGTGGCCGGCGCGTGCGGGTCGTCGCCGAGCGCGGTCAGCCGGTTCGCGATGCCGCGCGCGATCCTGCCCGAGATCGCGGCTGTCAGCGTCGTGCGGCGCGCAGCGTCGCCGAGGATCGCGCGGCGATAGCCGTCGTCGATCGACGTTTCCGGGCACGCGACGAACGCGGTGCCGAGCTGCGCGGCCTGCGCGCCGAGCGCGAGCGCGGCGGCAATGCCTTCGCCGTCCATGATGCCGCCGGCGGCGATCACGGGCAGCGCGCATTCGCGCGCGATCAGGCGCGTCAGCGCGAACGTGCCGAGGCGATCGTCGTGCGCGGTCGAATCGAACACGCCGCGATGCCCGCCGGCTTCGATGCCCTGCGCGACGATCGCGTCGATGCCCGCGGCGGCGATCTGCCGTGCCTCGTCGAGATTCGTCGCGGAGGCGAACAGCGTGATGCCCGCGTGCTTCAGCGCGGCGATCACGTCCGCGGACGGCAGCCCGAAATGGAAGCTGACGACGGCCGGTTTTTCTTCGACGAGCATCGCCTGCATGGCGGCGTCCGCGATGAAGCTCGTGTAGATCTCCGCCAGCGACGCGGGCGGCGTCGCGCCGTATTCGCGGAACACTGGCGCAAGCCAGTCGAGCCACGCGCGTTCGACCGCTGCATCGGCGCGAGCCGGGCTGTGGCAGAACACGTTGATGTTGAACGGCCGGCCGGTGAGCGCGCGCGTGTCGCGGATCATCTTGCGCGCGCCGTCGGCGTTGGTCGCGCCGACGCCGAGCGAGCCGAGCCCGCCCGCGTTCGATACGGCGGCGGCCAGCGCCGGCGTGCTGACGCCGGCCATCGGCGCCTGGACGATCGGTGCGCGGATGCCGAGCGTGCGCAACAGCGTCCGGTTGTGGGTCGGTTGATTCATGTCGCTTGCCTCCTGCGATATCCGTGATCGAAACGCTTCGGCTGCATGCAGGCCGAAGCGCGTGAGTCGGGTTCGGATCGACGCGCGTAGGTCGGACTTCGCGCGCAGCCGGTCGCGAGAAAACGATGGGCGGCCATGCGGTGCCGCTGGCTTCCGGATGCGGCGCGAGCCGCTGCGCCCATCCTACGCCAGGCGTCGATCCGCGGGCCAGCCGCTAGCGGCCGCGTGCCGAATGTGCGAGCCCGGCGCAAGCGGCCAGCAGCGCGCCCGTCACGAAGAACACCGAATGCAGGCCGAACGCGACGCCGATCTGCCCGCCGATCACGGGGCCGATCACCTGCCCGCTGAACTGCGCGGACTGCAGGTAGCCGAGCATCTGTCCCGTCGCACGCTCGTCGACGGACTGCCGCACGAGCTTGCCGATCGACGGCAGCAGCCCCGCGAGCGTCATGCCCATCAGCCCGCGCAGTGCGGCAAGCTGCCACCAGTGGGTGACGAACGCCTGCGGCACCATCGCGAGCGCGGTCAGCAGCAGGCAGCCGACGATCACGTTCCAGCTGCCGATCCGGTCGGCCAGCGCGCCGAGCCGCGCGGCCGTCAGCATGCTGCCGAGTGCCGAACACGCCATCACGACACCGGCGACACGTGCGACGTGGTCGCCGCTTACGCCGAGGCCGCCGATATAGACCGTGATGATCGGCTCGATCGACATGTTCGCGAGCAGCACCATCGTCGCGGTCACCAGCAACGCGGCGACTACCGCGCGATTCGTGCGGTGCGCGGAGCCTGCGGCCGCGCCGGCGATGCGCGTTTTCGCGTCGGTGCCCGCGTGGAAGTCTTCCTTCACGACGAAGATCGTTAGCAACGCGGCGACGGCGATCATCGCGCCTCCGGCGAAGAACGTACCGCGAATGCCGACCCAGCCCGGCAGCAATCCGCCGACGAGCGGCCCGACCAGGTTGCCCGCGAGCGCGCCGGTCGAGAGGATGCCGAGCGCCCAGCCCGCGCGCTCGCGCGGCGCCTGCGTGCCGACCATCACGGTCGACGCCGACGCATAGCCGCCGACGAGCCCCGCGATCAGCCGCAGCGCGACCAGTTCGACCACGTTGTGCGCGACGCCGATCAGCGACATCACGATCGCCATCCCGATCGCCGCGCGCACGAGCATCGGCTTGCGGCCGAAGCGGTCCGCGAGGCGGCCCCACAGCGGCGCCGTGACGGCCGTGCCGAGAAACGTCGCACCGAATGCGATGCCCGACCACTGGATCACGGCCGACTGCGAGTCGACGCCGAGCTGCCGCACGTACAGCGGCAGGAACGGCAGCAGCATGCTCAGGCTGACGAGCGTCGTGAACGACCCGAAGACGCACACGGCGAGATTGCGCCGCCAGTAGTGCGCGTTGCGTTCGGCATAGCTCGCGGCGGGTCGATCGGCGGGCGTGGCGGCTGGCGCGTGGACGGTCGTGCTCATCGCGCGCTCCTCGCGGGAATCGGGCGCACCGTGCCGGACCAAGCATTGACTGCACGCGCGTGCAGTTGATCCAGAAGTGCTTGATGCATGTCGACCTCCATTCGCTGGACGGACGCCCTGCGTGTCCGTCGGTTGAAGAAAGTCTAGATTGAGTCGAATATCGGGAGAATCTCCGTCCTGCGAAAGTCATTCTTCCGCATGCCGGTTCAATTGTCGTCGGTGATGGCCGCCAGCCGCGCGAAATGCTCGCGCAGGCGCGGCGCGGCAAAATCGACGAACGCGCGTACCTTCGGCACCGCCAGCCGCCCGTGAGGCGTGACGAGATGGATCGGCAGCGGCGCATGTTCGCTGTCGCGCAGCACGATCCGCAGCGCGCCGTCGCGGACCTGTTCGGCGACGTGATAGGAAAAGAGTCGCGTGACGCCGTGACCGGCGACGGCCGACGCGACCGCGCCGCGGATCGTGTTGATGATGAAGCGCGGGGCGAACTGGACGACCTGCGGCACTGCCGACGGCCCCGACGGCGGGAAACTCCACGAGTCGAGTCCGAAGTGCGTCATCGAGATGATCCGGTGCTGCGCGAGATCGGCCGGTGCGTCGATCGCCGGATGCGCCGCCAGGTAGTCGGGCGACGCAACGACGACTCGCCGCACGGAGCCGACCGGAATCGCGACGAGCGTGGAATCGGACAGGTGCGCGATGCGCAGCGCGACGTCCATCCCTTCGTCGATCAGGCTGACGGGACGGTCGAGCAGTTGCAGGCGGATCGACACGGCCGGATGGCGTTCGATGAATGCGTCGAGCAGCGCGCGCAGCACGTCTTCACCTGCGGCGACGGGCGCGGTGACCGTCAGCATGCCGCGCGGCGCCGAGCGTTCGTCGGCGACCAGCATGTCGGCTTCTTCCAGGTCGGACAGGATGCGGCGGCACGCGGCCGCGTAGCGTTCGCCGGCCTCGCTGAGCCGAATCGTCCGCGTGGTGCGGTACAGCAGCGCGGTGCCCGTGTGTTCCTCGAGGAACGCGATCGCGCGGCTGACTGCCGCCGGCGACCGGCCGAGCCGTCGCCCCGCGCCCGCGAGGCTGCCCTCGTCCAGCGTGGCGACGAACACCTTCATCGCATCGATTCGATCCATGGTCTGTGTGGTGCGCGGGCGGTCGTCTCGTGGGTGGCGGGCTAGCGAGCGTGCAGTCTACCGCACGTGGGCCAGCCGCCTTGCGGGGGATGCCGCGCGCGTGGATTTGGCCCTACAATGCGCAGACGAGAAACCGCACGAACGGCCGTCAGGGTGCCGCGTTCATTGAACGCGGGGTCCGACATTCAAGCGGTTCCGCTGAATAACCAACAACATAAGCACAGCACACATGAAAAGAAGAACATTTCTCGCGCTGCCCGCCGTGGCGGCGTCCGGCATGCTCGCCGGCTGCTCCGACGTCAAGATCGGGCCGATCACCGATCGCATGATGAAGGATCCGGAATACCGGGAAACGCTGTCGGCGTTCCTGATCAGCCCCGACGGGAAGAAACTCGTCGTGATCGGCAAGCAGTACCACTACATCTTCGATGTGCCGCCTGCCCTCGCCGTCAACCTCACGGCGCCCTATCGCCCCAGGCTTCATACCGATTTCGACGATTTCGAGACGCACGGCGACAAGATCTCCGGGCGTTACATCCTGGAGCTTTCGAGCGAGGATGCCCCGCCCGGCTCCGAACTGCGTGCGCGCGCGGTCGCCGACGGTTTCAAGGACGAGCGCTACCGGCTGACCGAGCGCGGCACGATCAGCGGCACGCGTTACCAGCCGAACGACGTCACGCCGTCGTCGATTCCGCAGGCGTTCAATCATCCTTACAACGTCGAGGTCATCGAGCGGCCGTCGCTGCTCGGCCGGGGCGCGAAGCTCGCGCTGTCGCCGCTCACGATAGCGGCCGACGGCGCAGTGGGCCTGCTTGGCGTGGCGCTGCTCCCGATCGCGCTCACGGCATTCATCATCGTCGCGCATTGAAGCTGGAATCCACGATGAAATCCCCTGCCGGGAACCTGTTCCGGATCGGCTGCGCGGCCGTGTGCCTGGCATGATGCGCATGCCGGTACGCCGCCGGTGACAACCGGCTTACCGGCACGTGCGACGACATTGCCGCATCAGACCTCGTACCGCACCGCATGTGCCTCGGTGGGCAGCGGCAGATCCCAGCGCAACAGCATCGCCTCGAGCGCGCGGTTCGTCAGCGATGTGTCGCGCCGTGCGTTGCGGCGCAGCAACTCCGCGCGCGGCTGTTCGAGATAGACGAGCGTCACGTCGGCGCCGTACGCATACAGCAGGTCGAGCGTCTTCTTGCGCATCAGCGGCGACAGGTTCGTCGCGTTCCACACGAACGGGCGCCGCTCGCGCAATAGCGCCTTCGCGGCGTCGACCGCATGGTGCGCCACCGCGCCCTCGTTCTGGCCGTGACGCAGCCCCAACGCATCGCGCGCATCGTCGAACGACACGACCGGCAGATCCGGATGATGCCGCGCGACCCACGTGTTCTTGCCCGATGCCGGCAGCCCCGACATCACGACGACCTGCGAGCCCGGCGTGCGGAACAGCGGATAGTCTGGGTGCACGTCCGCGCCGCGGAAATAGCTGAGCGCCGTGTGCGCGTCAGCGAATGCGCGCGGCTGGCCGTAGCAGCCCTCTTCCCGCGCGAGTTCGCGCAGCAGCTCGATGTTGTCGAGCACGCGCTGCGTATCGTTGCAGATGCGCCCGCGGATATCGGCTTCGGCGAGCAGGCACAGCAGCGGAATGCTGACCTGCCACGACAGCTCGCGCGCGATGAACTCGGGCGTGCCGTGGCGCGCCCCGCTCATCGCGAAGAACGGCACCTGGTGCACGGCGATCATCCGGCAGACCGCCTCGCGCGCCGCGAACGGCATCCCGGCATCCCACAGTGCGATGCGCGCATCGATCGCGCCCTTGCGCGAGTGGCCGGGATGGCCGATCGCGCCGGTGACGGGATCGACGACGGTGGTGCTCGATTTGGCGATATCGTGCAGCAGCGCGGCCAGGAACACGATTTCCTGGTCGGCGCGCGAAGCAGCCTGATAACCGGGCAGCGCCAGCAGCGCATCGATCACCATCATCGTATGCGTCCACACGTCGCCTTCGCCGTGATGGGCGGGCTCTTGCGGTGTCGTCTTCGCCTGTTCGAGCGCGGGAAACGCCGCGAGGCACGCGTGATAGTCCGGCTGCCGGCCGGGCGCAGGCACGAGTGCCTGTAACTGTTCGTACTTCATGATCAATACTCCTTCCGAAACGGCGATCGGCTGTTCCGTGTTCATTTTTTCGGATGCGCGGCCGTGACCGATTGCCATGTCACGGTCGGGTGCGGCGCATACAGGTCGACGTCGGGTGCGAGCAGGTTCGGGATGAACGGCTGCTCCGAGTGATGGCGTGCCGAATCGAGAATCGCCTGCACGAAGTCGTGGCGCACCCACTTCAGGCGCCCGGTCGTCGTGTCGTCCGTCTCGACCTTCACGTAGAGCCCTTCGGAGCGCTCCGACTTGTCGCATTGCTGCCATGCCCGTGCGAGGTCGAGCCCCTGCCGCCGCACGGTGTCCTCGAACGCGCGGCGCCAGTCCGGCGTCTTCGCGAGCGACGGGCCGAGCAGCGCCTTGAGGTCGGCCAGCCGCGCCGGCGCGACGCCTTCGTACAAGACGGGCACCGACAGCACGGGCCCGTCGGCGAGCAGCGCGCGACGCGCGGGCGTCGACAGGAAGCGGCCCGTCGTGCGGTCGAACACGTCGAACTCGAAGAAGTGGTGCGGCAGCGCGTCGTAGAACACCGCGTGCTTCTTGCTCATCGTCTCGCCGTACATCACGTAGCGATCGCCGAGGCGGTCGAGCAGCCAGCCGGCATGGGCCGCGGCCCAGGTCTTCACGAAACCGAACTGCCGCTCGCGGCCGCCGCCGGCCAGATAGTGGCCGCGCGACTGCAGCAGCAGTTCGCCGGCGGGGCTGAAGCTGATGCCGGTGTTCGCGCCGTCGAGCTTTTCCTCGACGACGATGTGCGCGCCGGCGAGCGTGCGATACGGAATGTGGTCGTGACCTTCGTCTCCGTCCTGCAGGCGCGAGCCTTCAAGATGCGGCGTGCGCGGGTAGCGGGCGAGGTCGAGCGATTGCGCGTAGGCGCGAAAATCCAGCGTCATGGTCTTTCTCCGGAAACAGGGAAAAAGCCGACGACGTGAACGAACGGATGGGAGTGCGTTGCGGTGTCAGTGCGGGTCCGGGCGCGGCCCTGCGATCATCGTTCCGGCGCTGCGACGCAGACGGAAATAGGCAGGACGACACGCGGCCGGGACGGCAGTCGTCGGCGTATCAGGCGAAGGGACGAATGTTTGCGGGCACTTGGATCACCGGTTCGATGAGGGTTCAGGGATGAAGCAGGCGGATGCTACGAAACGGCTTTTGTGCTGTCAAGCGCCGTCATGTGTGTCGGTCGTGGTCGTCCGCATGCGCCGTATGCCTGCTCGGGCGCGCCGCGCACGCCATCGCCGCGCAAATGATCCGGAATCCTATATGTATGTTTTTCGCCACATCGAATCGAAATTCCATCGGCAAGGCCGGATCACTCGCTTGCTGCGTCCGTTGCGTACATGCTAGAGTCGCCGCCATTCCGATCAACCCCTCACTCGCAAGGAGAAGAACATCATGACGTCACGCCAGCGCTCCTCCCGTCGCGGGTCGTAGTCCGGGTTTTTCGCGTCCGTCCGTTTCATCGTTCACGCAACGCAGCACGACGCATCGTCGTCATGGCGATGAGCCGGGTCGCCCCGATCCGGTCGTGCCGCCTCCCTCCCGACTTCCGATGTCGGGCCGCGCATGCGTGCGCTGCCCGCGCCATGGCCCGCCGTTCTTCCTTTTCATCGAACGGAAACCTCCATGGGCAATTCCATGCAATACCTGGGCGAACGCATCACGCTGTGCGCCAGCCCGACCACCTGGATCGAAGGTGAGGCCATCCGGCAGCTCGAACTGGCTGCCACCCTCCCCGGCATGCGGCGCGTCGCCGGCATGCCCGATCTTCACCCCGGACGCGGCTACCCGGTCGGCGCGGCGTTCTTTTCGGCGGGCCGGCTGTATCCGGCGCTGATCGGCGGCGACATCGGCTGCGGGATGGCGCTGTGGCAAACCGCGCTCGATGCGCGGCGCGCCAGCGCGTCGAAGCTCGCGAGCCGGCTCGGCTCGATCGACGCCACGCCCGATGCAAGCTGGCAGCCGCTGATCGCGGCCGCCGGATTCGCCGGTCACGCGTTCGCCGCGTCGCTCGGCACGATCGGCAGCGGCAATCACTTTGCGGAGGCGCAGCGGATCGAGACGGTGTACGACGCCGACGCGGTCGCGGCGCTCGGTCTCGATCGAGAGCGCCTGCTGCTGCTCGTGCACAGCGGGTCGCGCGGCTTCGGCCAGTCGATTCTCGAGCAGCACATGCGCGAGCACGGCTACAACGGCCTCGACGAGCCGGATGCCGCATGCGCGGCGTACCTTGCATGGCACGACGCGGCGTTGCGTTATGCGATCGCGAATCGCGACCTGATCGCGCGGCGCATGCTGGCGCGCTGGCGCAGCGACGGCCGGTGCGTGCTCGACGTGAACCACAACCTGGTGAGCCGCACGAACATCGACGGCGAGCCGGGCTGGCTGCATCGCAAAGGCGCGACGCCGGCCGACGCGGGGCCCGTCGTCATTCCGGGCTCGCGCGGCGACTACAGCTACCTCGTCGCGCCGGTGCGGCCCGACGATGCGGCGAGCCTCGCATCACTCGCGCACGGCGCGGGCCGCAAATGGGCGCGCGGCGATTGCAAGGGCCGCCTCGAGCGGCGCTTCACGCCGTCGCAGCTCACGCGCACGCCGCTCGGCAGCCACGTCGTCTGTGAAGACCGCGAACTGCTGTACGAGGAAGCGCCGCAGGCGTACAAGCCGATCGACAGCGTGGTCGACGCGCTCGAGGCGGCCGGCCTGCTGCGCAGGCTGGCACGGCTCGCGCCGGTGCTGACCTACAAGACGTCCGGGGAGGGCTGCCGATGCTGATGCAGATTTCCTCGGCGCACGGTCCGCTCGAATGCCAGCTCGCCGCGGCGCACGCATTGCGGCGCCTGCAGGCGGAAGCCGATGCGCGGCACGTCGTCGTGACGGTCCTCGATGCGCAGCCGGGCGAACGGCCCGGCACGCTGCGTTCGGTGCTGCTCGATCTCGACGGCGATGCGGCCCCGACACTTGCCGACCGGTGGACGGGCACACTGCAGTGGATTTGCACGAGCCCGTACCGGTTGCGCCATCCGCGCAAGAACTGGTTCATCGGCGTCACGCGCTGTGCGGAGGCGCAGCCGCTGCCGGACGGCGACGTGCGGTTCGAAGCGATGCGCGCACGCGGGCCGGGCGGCCAGCACGTGAACAAGACGAGCTCGGCCATCCGCGCGACGCATGTCGCGACCGGCCTGTCGGTGCGCGTGGAAAGCGAGCGCAGCCAGCATGCGAACAAGCGTCTGGCGCTGCAGTTGCTGCAGGTGCGATTGCAGCAGGAAGCCGATCGTCACGCGTCCGATGCGCGCCGTCAGCGGCGGATGCAACACTTTGCGCTGGCGCGCGGGAACCCTGTGCGCGTGTTTCACGGGCCGGCGTTCATGCCGGCCGATCGAGCATGACCGCGTGGGCTGTCGGCGGCGGTCAGGCCGGCGGCCAAGCCACGGGCGTCATGGTTTTCCCGACCCCGTCGGGTTGCACGGGTGGCGCACCGCTTCCGGTACGCCGCCCGTGTGCCGCGCAGGCTGCATCGGCCTGCCGCGTGAATCCGGACAGCCGCGGCATGTCGTGTCGCGCCACGCGCAAAAGCGCAACGGCCCCGCTCGATTGCTCGAAGCGGGGCCGACTGAATTCGGTGGCTGCTTACGCCAGCGACTCGGCACGTAACGGGTTCGTGCATCCGCCCTATCTTGCGGCCGGTTTCTGAACGTCCCAAGAACGCGACTTCAAGGCATTCAGATCACCGAAGACATCGAACAAGTCCGAAAAACCGTTCAGTAAGCGGACATCTCGACGCAAGGATCGACCTTGGACGGCGAGCAGATCACCGAGTACTTGGCGCTCTCGCGCATCAGCGCTTCGCCTTCGTGCAGCGCGATCTTGATCTCGGGGTGACGCTCGTACGCGAGGAATGCCGAGCACATCACGGCGGACATCACGACGAGGGAAAACACAAATTTTTCAAGGGTTTGGAAACGTTCAGGCATGGTTCGACCTTTCTCTTAGGCCGTGATTATATCTCGAAATAAGGGTTTTCCCTATAAGTCGGCCTGCATACCGAGGATGCATTCAAGCGAGATCGGGCCAGGTGATCGTGCCCTTTTCAGGCAAAGGAGCGGGAAGGCGCGGCCTGCCGGAACGAGGCCGCCCACCAGGAGAAGGAAAAGAAGGCTGGCCGCCGGCGCGTCACTGCGGCGCCGACGCGCCGCTCGCCGCATTGCCCGGCCACGCCTTGCCGATATGGTCGATCAGCGATTTCGCGGTGCCCGTCACGAGCGCCGCATCGACGCCCGACGTCTGCCACGAGCCGTCGGCGGCCTTCACGAAGGTCAGGTTCGCGCGCGACGGCGAGTAATCGGCGTTGCGCCACGTGACGATGACGTCGCACGAGTACGTGCGATCGCCGAGCTTCTTGCAGTCGCCGTCGGGCTTGGCCGACACGACATCGGCCGACACGGGCAGCGGCTGGCCGAACAGCGCGTTCAGGCCGCCGTGGTTTTCCGCTTCGAGCGCGCGGCGCACGGCGGCGTCGACGTCGCTCGATCCGGGACCGTCGTGGAGCAGGTTGCAGGCGGCCAGCAGCGTCGAGGCGCCGGCGAGTGTCAGCAGCGTTTGAAACTTCATGGATATCCGTCGATCGGGTGAACGCGCGTAGTCTGCAACGTCCGCGTGCCGGGCGCGGTATCCATTTGTAACCAATTGCACGGACGTCCGGCGCGGCCACGTGACGCGCTGGCCTACTGCCGCTCCTGCTTCACGCGGCTGACCAGTTGCGTCGGGCTCACGAACTGCAGCGCGATCACGACCCAGACGAGCGTGATGGCCATGTAGATCATCGCCATTGCGTCGATCGACTGCGGCGCGCGCACGCCGGTCGAGAACACCGCGTAATACAGCGCGACGACGAGCGTCTGCGTGCTCGGTCCCGCGGTGAAGAACGTCAGCTCGAACATTCCGATCGTGCGCACCAGCACGAGCAGCCCGGCCGCAAGCATGCCGGGCACCAGCAGCGGCAGCAGCACGTAGCGGAAATAGCGCCACGTGTTCGCGCCGAAGATGCGCGCGGCGGATTCGAGGTTCGGGTCGATCTGCTCGATGAACGGCGTCATCACGAGGATCACGAACGGCAGCGCCGGCACGAGGTTCGCGAGGATCACGCCCGGCAGCGTGCCCGCGAGCCCGATCTTGTACATCACGGTCGCCATCGGGATCCCGTACGTGACGGGCGGCACCATCAGCGGCAGCAGGAACACCAGCAGCGCGAAGCGCTTGCCGCGAAACTGCACGCGCGCGAGCGCATAGGCGGCCGGCACGCCGAGCGCGATCGACAGCAGCACGACCGCACCGACGACTTCGACGGTCACCCACAGCACGCTCGCGAGCTGGAAGTCCTCCCACGCCTTCGCGTACCAGCGCAGCGTGAAGCCCTGCGGCAGCGGCGTGCCGAACCAGCGCGTCGCGACCGAGTTCACCGCGACGGTCGCGATCAGCAGCATCACGTTCAGCAGGAAGAACGCCATCAGCCCCCAGACGAGCGCCTTCCAGGCACGGCCGGCGAGATTGCTTTTCATCCGGTGCGGTTTCCTTGCATCGACAGGCCGTACGTCAGGCGCGTCGTGTTTCGGCGGCCAGGTGCGCGCGGCATGATTGTCGGTCGCCATCAGCCCTTGCCTCCCGTGACCGCGCCCGTATAGAAGAAGCGGCGTGCGCCGAGCATCGACGCGACCACCAGCAGCTGGACGAAGCCCATCACGATCGCGATCGCCGATGCGAGCGCGTAGTCGTAGCTCTCGAACGCGGCTTCGGCCGCGGCGATCGAGATCACGCGCGTCGGGCCGGCCGGCGCGCCGAGCAGCACGGCCGACGGGAACACCGAGAACGCCTGCACGAACGACAGGCACGCGGCCATCGTGAGCCCCGGCACGAGCAGCGGCAGGTAGATCTGCCGGAACTGCTGCCACGGGTTCGCGCCGAGCGTCGCGGCCGCGCGTGCGAGCGTCGGGTCGATGCCGCTGATGTACGACAGCATCAGCAGGAACGCGAACGGAAAGCCCGACACGATCAGCGACAGCAGCACGCCCCAGTAGTTGTGCGTGAGGCGCACTTCGTCGGTGTACAGGTGCAGCCCCTGCAGTGCCTGCGGAAACCAGCCGTTCGGCCCGAAATACGTGAGCATCCCGTCGGCGACGAGCACCGTGCCGAGCGTGACGGGAATCACGAGCAGCGTCGTGACGAACTTCTGGTACGGCGAGTTGCGGCGCAGCGCGAACGCGACGGGTATCGCGATGCCGACGTTGAGCAGCGTCGCCGGTACCGCGAGCTTCAGCGTGACGAGCACGGTCGGCCACATCGCGGTATCGGTGAAGAACTGCACGTAGTTCGCGAGCGCGCCGCCGCCGTTCATCGGCTGGAACGACAGCACGAGGCCGTACGCGAACGGGTAGATGAACAGTGCGGCGATGAACGCGAGCGCGGGCGTGACGAGCCAGGCCTTCGCGTCGCGCGGCGCGCCGGACGCGAGCGTGCTCATGCGGGCTCCGCTGCGTAGACGAGCGTGCGCGAAGGCGCGACGCGCAGCCGCAACCGCTCGCCTTCCGCGAATTCGCCGGCGACGCGCGCCCAGATCGCGCCGAACGGCGTGACGGCACGGATCAGCGAGTCGCGGCCGCCGTATTCGACCGTTTCGACGGTCGCGTCGAATGCGTTGTCGCCGCCCTCGTCCGCGCGCTCGATGTCGTCGGGGCGCAGCGCGACCACGACGTCCTTCGCGTCGAAGCCGGCCATCGGCACGCCCGTGAGCCGTACGCCGCCCGCCGCGACCCGAACGTCATCGCCGGCCATCCCCTCGAGCGTGAACGGCAGCACGTTGCGGTAGCCCATGAAGCGTGCGACGTGCAGGTTGTGCGGGCGCGTGTAGACGTCCTTCGGCGACGCGACCTGCTGCACGACGCCCTCCTTCATCACGACGATGCGGTCGGCCATCGACAGCGCCTCGTCCTGGTCGTGCGTCACGTAGATCGTCGCGCGTTCGAGCTGCGTGTGGATGCGGCGAATCTCGGCGCGCATCTCGATGCGCAGCTTCGTGTCGAGGTTCGACAGCGGCTCGTCCATCAGCACGAGCGGCGGCTCGATCACGATCGCGCGCGCAATCGCGACGCGCTGCTGCTGCCCGCCCGACAGTTGCCCCGGCAGCTTGCCCTCGTGGCCGACGAGCTGCACGAGATCGAGCGCCTGCTGCGCGCGCCGCCGCGTTTCCTGCTTCGGCACGCCGCGCATCTTGAGGCCGAAGCCGACGTTGTCGAGCACCGACATGTGCGGAAACAGCGCGTAGTTCTGGAACACCATCCCGAAGCCGCGGCGCTCGGGCGGCAGCACGTCGATGCGCGTGTCGTCGAGCCAGATGCCGCCGCTCGTCAGCGGCTGCAGCCCCGCGATGCAGTTCAGCGCGGTGGATTTGCCGCAGCCCGACGGGCCGAGCAGCGCGATGAATTCGCCGCGCCGGATCTCGAGGTCGAGCCCGTTCAGCGCGGCAACCTGCGCGCCTTCCGCATTGGTGAAACTGCGGCACACGCCGTCGAGCCGCAACCGTTCGAAACTGTGCTTCATTGCGCGAACTCCATCGACGCGGGCGCCGCGGCGCCCGCCGGTTCAGGCGTCACTTCGACTTTTGCGAGCCGATCTCGCGATCCCACTTCTGGAACGCGGCGACCATCGCCTGCGCGTTGAGCGGCTGCACATGCGGGCGATCGGCGAGCAGCTTCGCGTATTCGGGGCGGCCGAACTTGCGCACGACCTCCTGGCTGTGCGCGGGCGCCATCTCGAGCGTCACGCCCTTCACCGCCGGGCCCGGATAGAAGTAGCCGTCGTCGTAGGTCATCGCCTGTTGCGCCGGTTCGAGCAGGAAGTTCATCAGCTTGAACAGCACGTCGAGCTTTTCCTTCGGCACGCCCTTCGGGATCACCATGTAGTGGGCGTCGTTGACCCACGTCATGTTGTCGAACGCCTGGACTTTGAACTCGGCCGGGACGATGCCGAGCGCGCGCGGGTTGAGGTCCCAGCCCGTGACGGTCACGGTCATGTCGCGCGTGCCTTCGCCGAGCTCCTTCATCACCGCCGACGTGCCGCCCGGGTAGTACGGCACGCAATCGTTCAGCGCCTTCAGGAACGCCCAGGTCTTGTCCCAGCCGTTGATCGGGTCCTGCGGATTCTTGTCGCCGAGCACGTACGGCAGCCCCATCAGGAACGTGCGGCCGGGGCCCGAATTCGCCGGACGCGCATAGATCAGCTTGTTCGGGTGCGCCTTGCACCAGGCGAGCAGCTGATCGGGCGTCTTCGGCGGGTCGCTGACCTTCGCCGGGTTGTATTCGAGCAGCGGGCCGGCCGGCATGTAGGTGACCTCGAGGCCGAAGCCCTGCGCGAGATCCTGCATCTTGCGCGGGCCGGGCGCGTACTTGTCGAGCACGCCGGGTAACGCGGCCGCGTTGTCGGGCAGCAGCTTCTGCCACAGGTTCTGTTCGATGCCGGCGGCCAGCGCGTCGGTGCCGGTCAGCACGAGGTCGATGTCGGAGCGCCCCGCCGCCTGCATCGCCTTGATCTTGCCCGGCAGCTGCGGTGCCGGCGCATTGGTGAACGTGACGTTCGACACGAGGGTCGGGTTCTTGTCCCGGAACGCCTCGATGGCCTTCTGCGTGAGCTGCAGGTTGCCCGCGACGTCGACGATGTTCAGTGACACGGGAGCGGCAACGGCCGCCGCGGCCGACAGCGTGAAACCCAGTGCGAGTGCGATCCGGCGGACACGGCGAGCGATCGTGGTGGTGTTCATGTCTTCTCACTTCGGTCGGTGGATGGGACCTTTCTTTTCAGGAAATCATGACGGCGTTATACGATGTCGGTCAACAAAAAACCACGGCGCGCGGGGCGGGACTTTCCCTGACAAAAACCTTCCGTTTGATGACGATTGGCGTCCTGACCGGCATGGTGGAGCGTCGCGGCGCCGAATGGACCGCGTGTTAGGACGTCATATCTCGATGAGTGACGAGATGGCATCGGTTCGCGTCCGCATCACGGCCGATGGCGACGGGAGGCGCGCCGGAACCCGGCCGGGCCGGCGCGTGGTGGAGCGATATTCAGTCAGGCCGCGCCGAGCGCCGCCACTTCGCCGATCAGCCGTTCGGCGTCATGCCACTCGCCATACCCGGAGGCCGGGTTCAGATGCCCGACCTCGCCGAGATCGACGAGCTTGCTGCCCCACCCTGCCGCGAACGCTTCGGCACGCTCGAAGCGCGCGAGCGGATCGTTGCGGCTCGCGGCGACGATGCTCGGGAACGGGAGCCGCTGCGTCGGCACGGGCGTCCAGCCATGCGCGTCGATCGCGTCGGGCGGCGGATAGCCGGCGGGCATCGGCATGTCGAGGTCGGCCGGTGCTGCCAGCAGCGCGCCGTGGATCGCGCGCGTGGCCTGCCGCGCCCAGTGCACGGTGATCATCACGCCCGCGCTGTGCGCGACGAGAATCACGGGGCCGTCGATCGCGGCGAGCGCCGCATCGAGTGCCGCGACGCGTGCGGCGCGGCTCAGCTTGTCGGCTTCGAGCGGCGCGACGGAACGTGCATTCGGCAGGCGCCGTTCGAGATGCGTCTGCCAGTGGTCGTCGACGTGATCGCGCAAGCCGGGCACGATCAGGATGGTGGGCGTGGTCGCCAGGGTCATGCAGCCTCCGGGAGGGTTCAGGAAAGTCGGGATGCGTGCCGTTCGCGTTCGGCGCGTGCGAGATCGGCCGCGTAGCTTGCGCGTCCGATCGCGAACAGCACGGCGGCCGCGAGCGGCACGACGGGAATCCATTGCAGTGCGCCGACGAGGCCGGCGCGATCGGCGACCCACCCCGTCAGCAGCGGGCCCGGCGCCATGCCGAGCAGGTTGTTCGCGAGCGTGAGCGTCGCGAAGGCCGACGCGTGGATCGCGGCCGGCGTCAGGTTCGCGACCATCGCGCCCGATGCGCCGGACGCGCCCGCGCCGACCAGCATGCCCGCGCAGATCAGCGCGAGCTGCAGCGGCCCCGGCGGCAGCCGGAACGCGACCGCGAGGCAAACGCCGGTGAGCACGCAATAGGCGATCGCGGTCAGCCATTTGCGCGAGCCGTCGGCACGCCCGACGCGGTCGGTGACGATGCCGCAGCCGACCATCCCGACGCCCGCGATCAGCACGAAGCCGGCCGCGAGCACGGCCGCGCGGTCGGGCGCCATCGCGTAGTAGCGGTTCAGGTAGCTCGGCAGCCACGCGAACAGCGCGCCCGGCACGAACAGGTGCAACCCGCTGCCGAGATACGCGCAGATCACCGAGCGCGACGCGAACAGCCCCGACATCAGCGCGCGCACGCTGCCGCGCAGGCCGCGCGGCGCGTCGGCATCGCGCCGGCACGGTTCGATACGGCACGCGGCGAGCCGCCGCTCGGTCACGACGCAGCGATACGCGACGAGCAGCACGATGCCGAGCGCGGCCATCACGCCGAACGACCAGCGCCAGCCGAGATGCGCGCCGACCAGCCCGCCGAGCGCCATCCCGAACACCGAGCCGAACGCGCCGCCGGCCATGAACGCGCCCGTCAGCGTCGCACGCAGCCGGGCCGGAAAGATGCTGAGGATCAGCGCGACGCCGACGCTGCCGTACGCGGCTTCGCCGAGCCCGACGAGGCCGCGCGCGACGAGCATTTCCGCGTAATTGGTCGACAGCGCGCAGCCGAGCGTCGCGACGCTCCACAGCGCGGCCATCAGCACGATGCTGCGCACGCGCCCGAAGCGGTCGGCGAGCACCGACAGCGGAAACGTCAGCAGGCCGACCAGCAGCGCGACGACGCCGGAGAGCGAGCCGAGCTGCGTGTCCGACAGCGCCCACGCGTGCTTGAGCAGCGGAAACACCGCATTGAGCACCTGCCGAGACATGTAGTCCGACAGCAGCAGCCCGACGGTCAGCCCGAACACGAGCCACGCATACGCAGGCGCGCGCCGCTCGGTGGCCGTCAGGTCCTGCAGCGACGGCTCGACGTGATGAATCAACATGCGTGTCTCCTCCGGCACCGGGCGGCCATGCGCCGGCGCGGCTTGCGCGGCGCCGCTCCGTCCGGCGGAGCTTGCCTCGCGCGCCGCGCGAGGATGGGTGCCGCACCACATCGATCGGCGGGCGGCGCTCGCGGGCCGCCCGGCTGCGCGGCGCGTCAGGCCGCGCGCAGCGGCACGCTCAGCTGGCCCGGCCGGCGGTTCGGTGCCATCCCGAGCTGCGCGAGCGTTTCGTCGACGCCGTCGTACTGCACGCCGATCCGGTAGATCGCCTTCGCTTCCTTGCCGGTCGCGATGTCGCGGCCGAGTTCGCGCGCGATCCGCACGCACTGCTCGACCTGCTGCACCGACGTCATCCGGTTGCCCTTCTGGTCGATGAGCGTGTCCTCGATCCCGCAGCGCGGATGCAGGCCCAGCGCCATCGCGACGGTGTTGATCGGCAGCACGTTCTTCATCAGCGATTCGAGCGTGATGCACGCGCCGTCCGGGCAGCGCCGGACGAATTCCATGAAGTTGTACGGATTCGGGCCGTCGAAGCCGCCGCCGATGCCGACCCACGTGACGTTCAGCGGGCCGCGATAGACGCCGCGCCGGATGATCCGTTCGAGCGTTTCGAGCGCATGCATGCCGGTGAGCTGGAAATGCGGCTGGATGCCGGCCGCCTGCAGGCGGCGCAAGTGCTCGTCGACCCAGCCGGGGCCGGCCGGCACCGTCATCTCTCGGTACGCGTCCCACAGCGCGGCTTCGTTCAGCGACGTGCCGGCGATGTCGTTGCGGTTCATCAGCTCGGTGATGTTCATCTGCACGGTGTTGATCGCGACCGTCACCTGGTCGGGCTTCGGCGTCAATTCCGCGAGCATGTGGCGCGTGTCGTCGGACAGCCATTTCGCTTCGGCGCCGTCGCCTTCCGGCGCGAACGAGATCGAGCCGCCGACCTGCAGGATCATGTCGGGTACCGCTTCGCGCAGCCGGCCGAGCAGCTCGTTGAATTTCGACAGCCGCTTGCTGCCCTTGCCGTCGAGCTCGCGCACATGCAGGTGCAGCACGGTCGCGCCTGCGTTGTAGCAGTCGACGGCCTTCTGCACGTGCTCGTCCATCGTCACCGGAATGTCTTCCGGAAAATCGGCCGGCATCCATTCGGGGCCGTACGGCGCGACCGTGATGACCACCTTGTCCTGGTTTTCCGGGTGCAGCGAATCGTCGAGAAATTGCATGTCGTCCTCCAGTGGAAATCGTTGTGTTGCGGGCGTACGGGCGTGCGTATCCCGCCGTGCCGGGCGGCGGGCCCGGCGCGTCGTGTGCAGCGTTGCGGATCGGTTATGGGGCGCTCGTGCTCAGAACGGCACGTCGCCGACGATGCCCGCGCGCTCCATCCGGCGCACGCACGGCGGGTAGTCCATCACCGCGTAATGCTGCGTGCTGCGGTTGTCCCAGATCGCGACGCTGTTTTTCTTCCAGCGCCAGCGCACCTGGTATTCGGGGATAAATGCCTGGCTGATCAGGTAGTGCAGCAACTGGCCGGCGCCAGGATTCGCGTCCTGGCCGACGCGCACGCGGCCGGGCGTGTGGAAGTTCGTGAAATGCGTCGCGAACGCATTCACGTACAGCACCTTCTCGCCGGTTTCGGGATGCGTGCGCACGACCGGATGCTCGGCGTCCGGGTACTGCGCCTTCAGTGCGAGCCGCTTGTCGATCGGCATCGCCGCGCCGAAGCTCGCCTCGATGCTGTGGCGCGCGCGCAAGTCGGCGATCTGCTGTTTCACGTGATCCGGCAGGTTCTCGTACGCGAGCACCATGTTCGCCCACATCGTGTCGCCGCCAACCGGCGGACCCTCGATGCAGCGCAGCACGCAGCCGAACGGCGGCGCCACGCGCCAGCTCGCATCGCTGTGCCACGCATTCTCGTAGCGGTCGTTCGGCTGGTCGGGCGACTTGTAGATCCGCACGAGCCCCGGGTGCTCGGGATCGCTGCCGGCGACCGGATGATCCTCGAGCTCGCCGAAGCGCCGCGCGAACGCGACATGCTCGGCGCGCGTGATGTCCTGGTCACGCAGGAACAGCACGCGATGCCGCAGCAGCTGCGCGCGGATCTCGGCGACCAGGCCGTCGTCGTGCACGGCGTCGGCGAGGCTCACATCCAGCAGTTCCGCGCCGATCGCGCAGGTCAGGGGTTCGACTCGCATGCGCGTCTCCTCAGACGATGAACACCGACGAACCGGTCGTCTTGCGCGATTCGAGATCGCGGTGTGCCTGCGCGGCGTCCTGCAGCGCATAGCGCTGGTTGATCTCGATCCTGATGCGGCCGGCCGCGACGTGCGCGAACAGTTCGCCGGCCAGGTCGTTCTTCTCGGCCGGATCGGCGATGTAGTCGGCCAGCGCCGGGCGCGTCAGGTACAGCGAGCCCTTCATCGCGAGGCGCTGCGGATCGAACGGCGGGATCGGTCCCGACGCGGTGCCGACGCAGACCATCAGCCCGCGCCGCTTCAGCGAATCGAGCGAGCCTTCGAAGGTGTCCTTGCCGACGCTGTCGAACACGACGTCGACGCCCGCGCCGTCCGTCAGTTCGCGCACGCGCTTCGCGACATCCTCGCGGCTGTAGTCGATCGTATGGTCGCAGCCGTGTGCGCGGGCGATCGCGGCCTTGTGCTCGCTCGACACGGTGCCGATCACCGTGAGCCCGAGCAGCTTCGCCCATTGCGACACGATCAGCCCGACGCCGCCGGCGGCCGCATGCAGCAGGATCGCGTCGCCCGGCGCGAACGCATGGATGCGGCGCAGCAGGTAGGCCGACGTGAGCCCGCGCATCGTCATCGCGGCGGCCGTTTCGCACGAGATGCCGGCCGGCAGCCGGACGAGCGGCGCGGCCGGGATCAGCCGTTCGGTGCTGTACGCGCCGAGCGTGTTCAGGAAGCCGGTGTAGGTCACGCGATCGCCGACGGCGACGTTCGTCACGCCCGGGCCGACGGCCTCGACCACGCCGGCCGCCTCGACGCCGATGCCGGCCGGCAGCGGCACCGGATACAGGCCGCTGCGGAAGTACGTGTCGGCGAAATTCAGGCCGACGGCCTCGTGCCGCAGCCGCACCTGGCCGGCGCCGGGATCGCCGACGTCGACTGTCTCCCAGCGCAGCACGTCGGGGCCGCCGGTTTCGTGGAATCGCACTGCATGTGCCATCGTGTTCTCCGTAGGGTGTCACTCCGATGCGCGTCGCGCATCGTCGGGTTCATTCATGCCCGGCGGCGTCGCAGTAGCGCGGTCCGCCAGCGGTTCGTCCAGTTCGTTCCAGTCGGCGTCGCCCAGGTAGCGCCGCGCGGCCGGGAAAATCACGCCTTCGATCCGCCCCATCTGCTCGAACGCGCCGTGCGCATAGCGGGCCAGCGCCGTGTCGAACGCGGCCGACGGCAGCCCGTCTGCGGCGATCCGGGCGAGCTCGCCGAGCGCTTGCGCGTCGCGCTGCCGCTGGCGGTCGAGTTCGTCCAGTTCGGCCGCGACGCACTCCGCGCGGACCCGCAATGCCGCGAAGAGCCGCGCTTCGGTGGCCGTGCCGAAACGCGCGTGCTGCAGCGCGGCGAGCGAGGCCAGTGCACGCCTGGCGTCGATCGCCAGCCGCAGCGGTTCGTTCGCGTCTGTACCGCACGCCATCAGCGCCTGCAGCAGCACGCCGACCATGCGATGCACATCGAGACAACGCGCCATCACGCGCGCTTCGGCGGGCGTCCGGTGCGACGAGCACACCAGTACCGGCACGGCGCTCGTCGCGAGCAGGTGCTGCCGCAGCGCGCGTTTCGCCGCATCGGCATCCGGCGGGAGCGCCGCGACGCCGATCAGGTCGCAGCCGAGCTCGCCAGCCAGCGCGCCGGGCGAGGCGTCATCGCTTGTCGGATCGCCGGCCGCCGGATGGCCGGCCCCCGGATGGCCGGCCCCCGCGATCGCATGAGACAGGCCCTGCGCCCGGGCGGCGGCTTCCACTTTCGCACCGTGTTCCGGCAGCCGCGCTCCGGATAAACGCGAGTCCGGCGCGGTGCCGGACAGCACGAACGTGACCCGCGCGCCGACTGCTCGCGCCAGTTCGAGCGCATGGCCGATCGCGTCGATGCCGCCGGGCACGCCGTCGACCATCACGAGCAGATGGCGGTACATCGCGCCGCGCCGCTTATCCGGCGCTCGGCGCGCTGCGCCGCGCGCCGGTCGATACGATCTTCATGGGTGCCCTCCTCGCGGCGTTCGTCATGCATCGGAACCCATGCTATCGACGCGGCGCCGGTGCGGCCCCACTCGTCGCGGGGGGGATTGACGGGCGAACGCGGTTCGGCCGATCCTTCCCCCCACGCCCACCCCGGACGCTGGCCCGCACGGCATCGCCGGACTCCGACTGCTGCCCCGATGGCCCACCCACCCGATCGCGCCGACGCGCCCCCCACCGAACTGGTCTTGAAGACGACCGCGCCGCGCGTGCCGGCGCAGTTGCTCGCCCGCGCGCGGCTGAGTCTTGCCGCACCGGCGTTCGACGGCCGGCCGGTCACGCTGGTGCAGGCGCCGGCCGGTTACGGCAAGACGTCGCTGCTCGCGCAATGGCGCCGCGAGGCCCTCGCGTTCGGTCGCGCGGTCGTGTGGCTGTCGGCCGACGAGCGCGACGATGCACAGCGGCTGCTGCAGGGGCTCGTGCAGGCGGTGCGCACCGGTTGCGCGCGGCCCGGCTTCGGGCGGCTGGTTCCGGGCGGTGCGGCGCGCGCGCTGGACGGCCTGACCGCGTGGCTCGCCGAAGTCGCGCAATTGTCGATCGACGCACTGCTGATCGTCGACGATGCCGAGCGGCTGCCGGCCGCCGGCCTGGACGCGCTGACCTACGTGCTGCACAACGCGCCGCAGAACCTGCATGTCGTCGTCGCCGCACGACGCGGGCTCGATCACGCGGCCGGCGATCTGCTGGCCGGCGGGCAATGCACGCTCGCGGGCGCCGACTGGCTGCGCTTCACGCTCGACGAGACGATCGCGCTGGTCGGCGCGCGCTTCGCGCAACGGGTGGACGCCGACGCGTGCGCGCGTCTGTTCGAACGCGTCGACGGCTGGCCGCTCGGGCTGCAGCTCGCGATGGCCGCGATGGCGCGCTCGGCCGATCCGCGCCAGGCCGTCGATGCGCTCGCCGCACGCATGGACGGCACGCGCGACCGGCTCGTCGAACTGCTGCTCGCGAACCAGTCGGCGGACGACACCGCGTTCCTGACGCGCACGAGCGTCGCCGATCGCCTGCATCCGTCGCTGTGCGCTGCGCTGCTCGACGATGCGCAGGCGCCCGACCGACTCGCACGCCTCGCGCGCGACACGCCGCTGTTCATCGCATCGGACGAGTCGGACTGGTGCCGGCTGCATCCGCTCGTGCGCGACACGCTGCGCGACCGCCTCGCCACGCGCGCCGACGCCGAGCGCAGCACGCTGCACGCACGCGCGGCGGCATGGCTCGATGCACACGGGATGACCGAGGAAGCCGCGCGCCACGCGTACGCGGCCGGCCAGTTCGAGACGGCGTATGCGCTCGCGCAGCGCTGCCTCGAGGATGCGATCAAGCAGGGCCGCATCAACGACGTGCTGGACTGGCTCGCGCTGCTGCCCGACGCGGAGCTCGACAAGCGCCCGACGCTGCGGATCGCGGTCGCATGGGCGCTGGCGCTCGGCGAGCGTCATGTCGAGGCGCAGCGCCAGATCGCGGGCATCCTCGCGGATAGCCGCACGCCGGCCGCGATGCGCTACGAATGCGCGCTGATCCTCAGCGCGGCTGCGTACTACGCCGACGAGATCGACCGTTTCGTCGAGCTGTTCGAGCCGTGGGCCGACTTCGCGCCGCCGGCGGCGACGTGGCTCGCGCAGATGCACGCGAACCGGCTGTCGGCGCGCGCGATCATCGTCGGCGAACCGGCGCAGGCGCGCCGCTTCCAGCAGGCCGCGCCGCGCGGCGAAACGGCGGCCGGGTTCGGCTATGTCGCGCGCTGGGGCGAGCTGATCACGGGCCTGAGCTATCTGCGCGAAGGCCAGATCCGGCTCGCGGACGACGTGCTGTCGCCGGCGCTGGCGCGCGCGGAGGCCGATCTCGGGCGCCGCCATCCGCTGACCTGCATGCTCGCGGCGATGTGCGCGGCCATCGCGTACGAGGCCGACCGCGTCGACCAGGCCGCCGCGCTGCTGGCGAACCGGCTCGACGTGCTCGAGCATGCGGGCACGCCCGATACCGTGCTGCTCGGCTATCTCACGGCCGCACGCATCGCGTTGCTGCGCGGTGTCGAACATCGCGCGATCGACCTGCTCGAAGCGCTCGACGCGATGGGTGTCGCGCGCCGGCTGCCGCGCCTGTCGGTCGCGAGCCTCGCCGAACAGGTGCGCATTCACGCGGCGCGCTATCGCGAGGCGACCTGCCATGCGCTCGTCGAGCGGATCGACGCGATCGCCGCGACGGAATTTCCGTTGCACGGGCCGCTGTGGCGGCGCCCCGTCGTGCTGCTGCAGGCGACCGCGCACGCGGGTGCGGCGCTGGCCGCGCGACGCTGGGACGATGCGAGCGCGGCGCTCGACGAAGCAGCCGTGCTCGCGCGTGAAATGAACATGGGGCGCGAGCGCATCGAGATCATGGCGCTCAGCGCGTTCGCGCTCGAACAGTCGGGACGCGGCGGCCGCGCGCTGCTCGACGAGGCGATGAATCTCGCCGACATGTTCGGGCTGACGCGCACGCTTGCCGACGCGCATCCGGCCGTCGCCGACTGGGCGCGTCGCGTCGGCGACGAAGCGGCTGCCGGCGACGGCCCCGCACGGCACGCGCTGCCGCAGCCGCGCATCGTGCCGCCCGCGCCGCGCGGCGCGGCGAGCCCGCGCGCGGTGCCGAGCGTCGTGCTGACGCCGAAGGAGCGCGCGATCCTCGAACTGCTCGCACGCAACCTGTCGAACAAGGAGATCGCGGTTGCCCTCGCCGTCGGCGAGGAAACCGTGAAATGGCACTTGAAGAACCTGTTCGGCAAGCTCGACGCGAGCTCGCGCAAGCACGCCGTGCGCCGCGCGCTGGTGCTGGGGCTGCTCGAAAGCGCACCCTGACGCCCGTCCGGGCCGGCTGCCCGTGGCGGCCCGGCTGTCCGTCCCTCCCTTCCGATTCTCCGTAACCCTGCCCCCCGCGCATGGGGGGGAGCGGCCGTGCGCCGTTGCGTAATCTTTGCGCACGGCCCGCACCGGCGTCGCCTGTCGCGCCGGCCCGCCCGCCCCGATGCTTCCCCGCTTCGCCCGGACGGGCTCGATCCCGTCCGGTTCAATACGACCCTGGAGACTTCATGAAGACGAAACTGGCCGCGCTCGCGGCGCTTGCCGGCTGTTCTGCATTCGCGCACGCGCAATCCTCCGTCACGCTTTATGGCGTGATCGACTCGGGCCTGCTGTACCAGAGCACGTCGGCCGCGTCGTTCAGCCCGAGCGCGCCGAATACCGGCAAGGTGTTCCGCATGAAGGACGGCGGCATCTATTCGAGCTTCTGGGGCATCAAGGGCAGCGAGGACATCGGCGGCGGCTTCAAGATCAACTTCAAGTTGCAGGGTTCGTTCGACAGCGGCACCGGCAGGATGCAGCTGAGCGACACGCCGGGCGCCGTCGCGATCTTCAACCAGGTCGCGTCGCTCGGCGTGTCGGGCCCGTTCGGCACGTTCACCGCCGGCCGCCAGATCGTGCCGATGATCTACGCGATGGCCGACACCGACGTGCGCAACGCGCAGTTCTTCGGCAGCGTGCTGATCGCGTGGCTCGGCCTGAACACGGCGGCCGGCTGGTCGGGGACGAGCACCAACGCTGCGATCGGCGCGCTGTACGACAGCAATGCGCTCGTCTACCAGTCGCCGACGTTCGCAGGCGCGTCGATCGCGCTCGAATACGCGCCCGGTGGCGTGGCCGGGAAGTTCCAGGGCGGCACGCGCGAATCCGTCGTGCTCAGGTATGCGAACTACGGGCTGAACGCATCGGCCGTCTACTACAACGGCCACGACACGAGCCCGGCGCCGGGCGTCGCGCCGACCGGCGTCGACAACAACCGCTTCGTCTACGTCGGCGCGAAATACACGATCCGCGACTTTTCGGTGTCGGCGTCGTACGGCAACGGCAGGAATCCGTCGCATGCGGACAAGGTGAACCTCGACATGCTGTCGGCGGGCGTCGGCTATCGGTTCACGCCCGCGTTGCAGGTCACGTCGGCCGTGTACTACCTGAAGGACCGCAACCGCTCGGAGAACCGTTCGACGGCCGTCGTGCTCACGGCCGACTACAGCCTGTCGAAGCGGTCGATGGTCTATGCGCAGGTCGGCCGCGTGAACAACCGCGGCACGATGAACCAGATGCTCGTGTACGGGCAGCCGGTCGCGCCCGGCGTCGGCACGACGGCCGCGATGATCGGGCTGCGGCACAACTTCTGACGGCTGCGCGCGGGGCGGCGGCGGCCGACGCCTGCATCGATTCCGGGGATCGGCTACAGTGGGCGTTTTCGGCGCGCTCCGGCCCGCCGCCGCGCCGCGGATCGCGCGCGAGCGCGGCGGCTCGGACGGAGCGCGGATCCTCCACTTCGACGAGCGAACCTTCATGCCCGACCTGTCCGCCTTCCCGATCACGCACAAGTGGCCGGCCCAGCATCCCGACCGTCTCCAGCTCTACTCGCTGCCGACGCCGAACGGCGTCAAGGTGTCGATCATGCTCGAGGAAACCGGCCTGCCGTACGAGCCGCACCTCGTGCGCTTCGACACGAACGACCAGCTGTCACCCGAATTCCTGTCGCTGAACCCGAACAACAAGATCCCGGCGATCATCGACCCGAACGGCCCCGACGGCAAGCTGCTGCCGCTGTTCGAATCGGGCGCGATCCTGATCTATCTCGCGGACAAGACCGGCCAGTTGATCCCGAAGGATCTCGCGGGCCGCTACGAGACGATCCAGTGGGTGATGTTCCAGATGGGCGGCATCGGGCCGATGTTCGGCCAGGTCGGGTTCTTCCACAAGTTCGCGGGCCGCGACTTCGAGGACAAGCGTCCGCGCGACCGCTACGTCGACGAGTCGAAGCGCCTGCTCGGCGTGCTCGACGCGCATCTCGCGAACCGCCAGTGGGTGATGGGCGATACCTACACGATCGCCGACATCGCGATCTTCCCGTGGGTGCGCAACCTCGTCGGCTTCTACGAAGCGGGCGACCTGGTCGGTTTCAGCGAATTCCGGAACGTCAAGCGGGTGCTCGACGCGTTTGTTGCGCGTCCGGCTGTTGCTCGCGGGCTTAATATTCCGGCGCGGGGTTGACGCGCGCGGCCGTACGGGGCCGCTGTGTGCGGCCCGCTGTCCGCTCAGGCCCGCCGCATTGCGCGGCGGGTATTTTTTGGTTCATCGCAAATTTCCGGGGAGGAATGTCGGTGTTCGGCCACAAACGGACACTCGACAGGCGGGGCTAGATTGCTGACAATTTCGTCGATTGCAACACGTCTAGGGCGACACCTTTCATACCCCCAAACAACACCTTGCCCCAAGGCAGCTATCCTATCTGTTCCGACCCGCCTATGAAACTCGATATGGAAACGTGGTTGATTGACGAAGGAAACCGTGTCATTCAGAAAGAATCACTTGAGGGTTTCAACAGCCTGACGCTGATCGAACGCGTCGTCTACAGCATGTGGGTCGTTGACTACGCCGTTCGAAACTCCGGCACTCTCGAACCAATGAGGGAGTTGTACCCTGAGGCCCTGCATGAACTCGGAGCCTTTGCTGTCCCGAATAATGCAGCAAATCTCCTCGCGTTATTGCACTTGTCGTCGAAGGAGGAACGGTTCTGTGCCGAATACTACGAGAGGTTTGATCGCGCCTGCGGCGACATAAGAAACCACTATAACCAATGCGCCTGAGTCGATCGTTTATCGGCTCAGATCGGCCACGAGCGGCGTTTATAACTCCGCCCGTCTCCCTCCGTAGCTCCGCACAAGACTAACGATGAGTCGTCCGCTAAACGAAATTCTCTTGGAAATCGACCAGTTTAAGCCTAACCCCGCAGGCGACTGGCGCAAGTTAGACACGCTCTTATCGGAGCTTTGGCAGGGAGATGTATCGATCGCTTGTTTGCCGGTCCTGTTTCGCATTTTTGAACGATTTCCCGAGGATGATGGTGCTGGAGTCTTCTGGAGCATCGTGCACGGGCTTGAGTCGACTGATCTAAATTACGAGAGGCCATTGCGCGAATCGTTGTTGCGACAACCTTCAGAGCTCGGCCAGATCATGCTTCGCAGGCTCGAAAAGTAGAAGGCAGCCCTGCTGTAGGTATAAAGCTGTATGTTTTGAACGGCCGTTCCCAGCAACTTCGAGCGTCTCTTGAAGGTCGGCAAGCGACGTCCACGAAAATTAACGAAGAATTTTTCTGCCCGCCGCGCACGCTTCCATCACGCATTCTTCAACGCGACGTCCCTTCCTCCCCTTCCGGCGCCCCACCTTCCAGCCCCGCCAGCAACTTCCCCAGCAGTTCCGACAACTGCACCTGTTCTGCCGCCGACAACACAGCCAGCAACGCGCGCTGATTGTTGATATGCGCGACAACTGCTTCGTCGATCAGCGCTCGCCCTGCATCCGTCAGCGCGACGAGCGTGCCGCGTCCGTCGGCCGGGTTCGGCCGGCGCTCGACCCAGCCGGCCTTCTGCAGTCGGTCGATGCGCGCGGTCATCCCGCCCGACGACATCATCAACGCGTCGTACAGCGCGGTCGGCGTCAGCGCGAACGGCGCCCCGCTGCGCCTCAGCGTCGCGAGCACATCGAATTCGCCCGGCTGCATCCCGTAGCGCGCAAACAGCGGATTGAGACGGTCGCGAGCGATCACGAGCGCGGCTTCCTGCAGCCGCCCCATCACCACCATCGACGTTGCGTCGAGATCCGGACGTTCCGCGCGCCATTGCGCGAGCGCGTGCGCGGCTCGATCCATTAACCCTCCTCGGCTCACCAGTTATCTTGACGTCGAGATAAATCAGCATTTATCTTGATGTCGAGATACTTTACCTGAAAACGTGCGGCGCCCCGTCGGCGACCGCGCATCGATATCGAGGGCCTTGCATGAATCGCTTCACTTCCCCCGGATGGCGGCTTGCCGCCATCGTGCTCGTCGGGCTGAACCTGCGGCCCGCGCTCGCCGCGGTCGGCCCGCTGCTCGACATGATCCAGCGCACGACCGGCATCGGCGACGGTGCGGCCAGCCTGCTGACGACGATCCCGATCCTGCTGATGGGGCTCGGCGCGCTGAGCGCACGGCGCCTGCAGCGCGTGACCGGCATCGCGGGCGGCGTCTGGCTCGGTGTCGCGCTGATCGGGCTGGCCTGCGTGTCACGCATCGGCGCGCAGCACGCGTGGCTGCTGCTCGCGAGCGCCTGCTGCGCGGGCGTCGGGATCGCGATGGTGCAGGCGCTGCTGCCCGGCTTCGTGAAGGCGCATTTCGCGACGCGCATCGGCGGCGCGATGGGCGTCTATTCGACGTCGATCATGGGTGGCGCGGTGCTCGCGAGCGTCGTCGCGCCGTTCGCGGCAGCACGCTGGGGCTGGCTCGCCGCGCTCGCGGGCTGGGCGGTGCCGGCGGCGGTTGCCGCGCTGGCCTGGCCGCTGGCCAGCCGCGGCGGCGACGGGTTCGCGGCCGGGCCGGCCTCGACGTCGCAGGCGCGGCCGTCGCGTTCGCCGCGCGCGTGGCGGCTCGCGCTGTTCTTCGGCATCGCGACGGGCGCCTACACGCTCGTGCTCGCGTGGCTGCCGCCGTACTACATGCGGCTCGGCTGGTCGCCGACGGCGGCCGGCAGCCTGCTCGGCGGCGTGACGCTCGCGGAAGTCGTCGCGGGGCTGACGATCTCGGCGACGATCGACCGCCTGCCCGATCGCCGGCCCGCGCTGCATGCGGCGATCGCGTCGCTGTTCGTCGGATTGCTGGTGATGCTGGCTGCGCCCGACGCGCTCGCGCTGCCGGCTGCACTGCTGCTCGGCGCGGGGATCGGTGCGCTGTTTCCGCTGTCGCTGATCGTTACCGTCGATCATGCGGCGACGCCGGCCGATGCCGCATCGCTGACGGGGTTCGTGCAGGGTATCGGTTATCTGATCGCCGGGTTGTTCCCGTTCGCGGCAGGCATCGTGCGCCAGCATCTCGCCGATTTGACGCCCGCGTGGATCGCGATGGCGTGCCTGTGTGTCGTGCTGTTCGCGCTGGCGGCCGGGTTTGCGCCGCGGCTGGCGCGGCAGGTGGCGCGCGCCTAGGGCTCCCGCGTCAGCCGCCCGCGTCCCGTTCCGCGGCGAACCGCCGGTAAGCCCGCTCCGACGGACAGCGCCGCAAGTCGCACGCATCCTCGTCGCACTGCCGGCACACGCGGATCGCATTGTGCATGTCGTCGGCCAAGGTGCCGACCAGTTGCTCGCAGATCGGCATCAGTTGCGCGCATTGCTCGGGCGTCAGCGTGCGCGTGACATCCGCGATCGCCGATCCGCGTGCGGCCAGGATCTGCTGTACCGCAGCGTGCCCGGCCTCGGTCAGCGTCAGCACGACCGTCCGCTTGTCCTCGCCGGGCTCGCGCTCGACGAGCCCCTCCTGCGCCATCCGCTCGGCGAGCCGCACGGCCGACGAATGCACGAGCATCAATTGCCGCGCCAGCGAGTCGATCGTCAGCGCATGGGCCTGCGACAACAGCACGAGCGCATCCGCGCTCGACCCGTGCAGCCCGGTTTCGCGGGCGATCGCGTCCTCTACCCGGTCGTTCAGCGCAAGCGCGAGCGCGCCCAGCAGATTGTTCAGCCGTTGCCTTTTCACGGATGTGCTCCTAGTATATGTGTGCGTCACGCATATAATTTAAATCATCGTTTCGACGATGTCAGCCGCACGTCCGCATTCTACGTGCCGATGCGATCTGCCCCGTGGAGTCCATGCATGAACGACAGCGCGCGCAAGACCGGATGCCTGATCATGGCGACGCTGTGCTGGGGCGTCGCGATTCCGTTCAGCAAGATGGCGCTGCCTGCACTGTCGCCCGCGTGGCTGATCGTGCTGCAGGTCGCCGCCAGCGTCGCGGTGCTCGCGTGTCTCGCCGCGGCACAACGTGTCAGCCTGGCCGGCCTTGGCTTTGCTCCGGCGCAGGTTGCCATCGTCGCGCTAATCGGCATGCTCGAACCGTGCGGGGCGTACTACCTCGGGTTCGTCGGCATGCAATCGACGTCCGCGCTGCATACGGCAGTGATCTTTGCGCTCGAGCCGCTCGGTATCCTCGCATTCAACATCGTGCTGTTCCGGTTCCGGATCGACCGGCGGTTGCTGGTCGCCGGTGTCGTCGCGTTGATGGGCGTGGTCGTCATCACGCTCGGCGATGCATCGGCGGACGGCCGTGCATCGCTGCGCGGCGACGCGTTCGTATTCGCCGGCGTGATGGTGGCCGCGCTGTACGTGTCGCTGTCGACGCAGGCCGTGACGATCCCTTCCGCGACGGCGATGCTGCTGATCCAGCAGGTTGGTTCGTTGGTGCTCGCGCTCGTACTGCTGGGCGTCGACGCGGACGGCAGCCATGGGCTGCACCGCCTGCCGCCATGGTCGGCCGTGTGGCCCGCGCTCGCGATCGGCGTGCTGCAGTTCACGCTCGCGTTCCTGTTCTATTTTCACGGCGCACGCGACAACCCGTCGTACTGGAGCGTGGTCGTGCTCAACCTGATTCCCGTCGTCGGTATCGCCGCTTCGATCCTGATCCTCGGCGAATCGGCATCGCCGGTCTATTTCGTCGGCGGCGCGATCACGATCGGCGCGGCGCTCTACACACACTTGCGCGAACGGCACGCCGCGCCCGGGCCGGCGCGCGCGTGATCAGCCGGCGCTCGCGTACAGCGTCGAATCCGCGAACCCTTCGGCGTCGAGCACGCGTCCGATCAGGATCAGCGCGGTGCGCTCGATCTGCGTGCCCTGCACCTTGCCGGCGATGTCCGCGAGCGTACCCGTCACGCGCTCCTCGTCCGGCCAGCTTGCGCGATAGATCACCGCGACCGGGCAGTCCGCGCCGTAATGCGGCAGCACCTCGTCGACGATGCGCGCGAGATGGCGCACGCCGAGATGGATCGCGAGCGTCGCGCGGTGCGCGGCGAGCGAGCCGAGTGTTTCGCCTTCCGGCATCGTCGTCTTGCCCGCGAAGCGCGTGAGGATCACCGTCTGCGCGACGCCGGGCAGCGTCAGCTCGACGCCGAGCGTCGCCGCGCACGCAGCCGTGGCCGTCACGCCCGGCACGATTTCGTAGGGAATCCCGAGTGCCTTCAGCCGGCGGATCTGCTCGCCGATCGCACCGTACAGCGACGGGTCGCCCGAATGCACGCGTGCGACGTCCTGCCCTTTCGCATGCGCGGCCGCGAGCAGCGCGACGATCGCGTCGAGGTCGAGCTCGGCCGTATTGACGACCTGCTCCGCGCGATGACCGTCGAGCACGGCCGCCGGCACCAGCGAGCCCGCATACAGGATCACCGGGCACGTGCGCACGAGGCGCTGGCCCTTCACCGTGATCAGCTCCGGGTCGCCGGGGCCCGCGCCGATGAAATACACCGTCATCGAAAATTCTCCGTCAATTCTTTGGATGATCCGCCGCGCCGCGTCATGCGCGCGCGGCCGGATCGAGTGCGTCGAGCAGTGCCGCGACCGAGTCGAACGCGCGGTCGGCATCGGGCAGCGGCGGCCGCCGCAGCATCACGACCGGCAGCCTGCGTTCGCGTGCGACATCGAGCTTGGCCTCGGTGGCCGCGCCGCCGCTGTTCTTGCTGACGACGACGTCGATGCCCGTCAGCGCGAACAGCGCACGCTCGCTGTCGAGCGTGAACGGCCCGCGCGTGGCGATGATCTGCGCCTGCGCGTTGCCGGGGTGCGCGTCGAGGCAGCGCACGAGCCAGAACTGGTGCGGCGGGATCGTGTCGAGGTGCGCGAGCGGTGCGCGGCCGAGCGTGAACAGCGGCCGCCTGAACGGCGCCAGCGCGGCTTCGATGCCGGCCCAGTCGGCGACCATCCGCCAGTCGTCGCCCGGTTGCGGCGTCCAGGGCGCGCGGCGCAGCGCCCAGAGCGGCACGCCCGCGTCGCGGGTCGCGGCAGCGGCGTTCGCGCTGATTTGCGCGGCATACGGATGCGTTGCGTCGATCACGAGGCCGATGCCGGCATCGCGCAGATAGGCGGCCAGCCCGGCGGCGCCGCCGAAGCCGCCGACGCGCACGTCGCAGCGCAGGTCGTCGGGCACCTTGCCGAGTCCGGCCAGGCTGTACACGTGATGCGGGCCGAGCGCGCGTGCAATCTTCAGCGCATCGCCGGTGCCGCCGAGCAGCAGGATGCGCGCGCTCATCGCGCTTCCCCGACGAAGCGGCCCTGGCGGTCGATCGCGAACATTTCGACGGCGACCGACGGCGGCACGATGTCGCGTGCGACGCGCAGCGCCTGCGCGCAGACGAGATCGCCGAGCGGCACGCCGTCGGCCCGTGCCAGCTTCAGCGCTTCCTGGCTCGTGTTCGCGGCGCGCATCGCGGCCTGCAGCGCATCGCTCGCGCCGGCTTCGGCCGCCCATTGCGCGAGCAGCGGCAGGTCGATGCTCGAATGGCGGCTGTGCAGGTCGAGGTGGCCGGCCGCGAGCTTGCTGAGCTTGCCGAAGCCGCCGCACATCGACAGCCGCGCGACCGGTGCGCGCCGCAGGTGCTTGAGTACCGCGCCCGCGAAATCGCCCATCTCGATCAGCGCCATGTCGGGCAGGTGGTAGTGCGCGCGCATCGCGTCCTCGCTTGCGTTGCCCGTGCACGCGGCGATATGCGCGATGCCGTTTGCGCGGGCGACATCGATACCCTGGTGGATCGACGCGATATAGGCCGAACACGAGAACGGCCGCACGATGCCGGTCGTGCCGAGGATCGACAGCCCGCCGACGATCCCCAGGCGCGGGTTCATCGTCTTCAGCGCGAGCGCCTCGCCGCCTTCGACGCCGATCGTCACGTCGAAGCCGCCTGCGTAGCCTTGTTCGGCCGCCAGCGCTTCCAGGTGCGTCGTCATCATCTGGCGCGGCACCGGATTGATCGCCGGTTCGCCGACCGGCAGCGTCAGCCCCGCGCGCGTGACCGTGCCGACGCCGGGCCCCGCGTGAAAACGCACGCCCGGCGCGGCTGCGAGCGCGACGCGCGCGACGATCAGCGCACCGTGCGTGACGTCCGGATCGTCGCCGGCGTCCTTGATCGTGCCGGCTTCGGCGCCGTCGGCCGTGGTCCGGCAGAACGCGAGCCGCATCATCACGCGCTGCCCTTTCGGCAGCACGATCTCGACCGCGTCGTCCGCGTGGCCCGCGAGCAGCAGCCGGGCCGCCGCGAGCGACGTCGCGGTCGCGCAGCTGCCGGTCGTATAGCCGAACCGTAGCGGCGCGGGCTGTTCGGGGGTTTCGTCGCGCATCACGCGTCCGTGGCGTTTGCCGGGTTCGCCGGGCTCAGTGACCCGGCCGCGTCGATCGCATCGGCCATCTCGGCCGCGTCGGGCTTGCGCACGTCGTACAGCGTGACGGGCAGCGGCTGGCGCCACGTGTCGAAGCGGCCGAGCGGTTCGGCATGCGCGAGCGACACGCGCGTGAGCGTGCCGCCGTGCGCGTCGCGCCACGCGGCGAGCGCCAGCTCGCCCTGCAGCGTGACCGCGTTCGCGACCAGCCGGCCGCCGGGTTTCAGCGACGCCCAGCACGCGTCGAGCACGCCGGGCGCCGTTGCTCCGCCGCCGATGAAGATCGCGTCGGGCGTGGCAAGCCCGGCAAGCGCATCGGGCGCACGACCCGCGACGAGCTGCAGGCCCGGCACGCCGAGCGCGTCGCGGTTGTGCTCGATGAAGCGCTGCCGTTCCGCATGCGCTTCGATCGCGATCGCCTGGCAGGACGGATGCGCGCGCATCCATTCGATGCCGATCGAGCCGCTGCCCGCGCCGACGTCCCACAGCAGCTCGCCGGGCGCGGGCGCGAGGCGGCCGAGCGTCATCGCGCGCAGGTCGCGCTTGGTGAGCTGGCCGTCGTGACGATAGGCGTCGTCGGGCAGGCCGGGCGTGAGTGCGCGACGCGGCGCGTCGGGGCCGGCCTGGCAGTCGAGCGCGATCAGGTTGAGCGCGGCCGTTTCGGCGACGGTCCAGTCCTGCGCGAGGCCGTCGAGACGCCGCTCGAGCGGGCCGCCCAGATGTTCGAACACGCTGAGGCGCGTCGGCCCGAAACCGCGCGCGGCGAGTTCGGCCGCGACGGCGGCCGGCGTGCGGCCGTCGGCGCTCAGCACGAACAGGCGCCGGCCCGGCAGCAGATGCCGCGCGAGCGTCGCGAGCGGACGGCCGACGAGCGAGACCGCGCCGACGTCCTGCAGCGTCCAGCCGAGGCGCGCGGCCGCGAGCGACAGCGACGATGGCGCGGGCAGCGCGCGCCATTCGTCGGGGGAAAGCTGGCGCGCGAGCGTCGCGCCGACGCCGAACAGCATCGGGTCGCCGCTCGCGAGCACGCACACGGGCGACGGGCGCCGCGCGAGCACGCCCGCCAGGTCGAACGGCGACGGCCACGCTTCGCGCGCGGCCGGCAGCCGCGCGGGCAGCATGTCGAGATGCCGCTTCGCGCCGACCACGAGCGTCGCGTCGAGCAGCGCGCGCCGTGCGCTGCGGCCGAGCCCCGCGTAACCGTCGTCGCCGATGCCCACTACCGTCAGCCACGCCGTCATGCACTCTTCCCCATCGTTCGATTCCATCGTGTCGCCGCCCGGCCGCGAAAGCGCCGGCGCCGCCGTCCGCATTGCAAAGAACGGCATGGTACCGTGTTCCCTCCCGCGTTTCATCTGCCGGCCCGCCGGCGCACGGCCGCTGCCCGTTTCGCCCGCCGCAAACGGCCATCCGGTCGCGAATCGCGGTCGAAATCGGGTATCCTACGGCCGTTCGTTCGCCGGTGCCCTTCGGGGCCGAAGAGGGAACACAGGGCGCGCCGCGCGCCGCTGTGGCTGCCCCCGCAACTGTAGACAGCGAGCCGATCTCCCCCTCATGCCACTGGTTTCACCGGGAAGGCCGGGAGCCGGCGCCGACCTGTCAGCCAGGAGACCTGCCGGCCAGAAAGTGCGTGCGTGCCAGTCGGCGTCGGGCGGGGTGTACCGATGCGTTGGCCGCGGCGCGACACTGTCCCGGTATCCCGTTGAGTTCCGCCCCCGATTCGATTCCTGCGTCGCCCGTCGTGCGCCCGTCGGCTTGCCCGGGGCTCGTGCGCGTGGTCGCGGCCGCCGACGGCGGGCTGTGCCGGATCAAGCTGCCGGGCGGCCGGCTCGATGCGCGCCAGGCGCGCGCGATTGCCGATGCAGCACGCCAATACGGCTCCGGCGCGATCGACGCGACCAATCGCGCGAATCTCCAGTTGCGCGGCATTCGCGACGGCGCCGCCGATGCGCTGACGCGCGCCCTGCTCGACGCGGGGCTCGGCCCGCGCGTCGATGCGACGGCAGGCTCGAGCGCCGATACGGCCGCGCTCGCCGCGAGCGACGACGTCCGCAACCTCCTGCTCAGCCCGCTCGCCGGGCACGATCCCGCCGCACTCGTCGACAGCCGCGCGCTCGCCATTCCGCTGCTCGACATGCTGGCCGGCGAGCCGCGCCGCGGCGAGCTGTCGCCGAAATTCTCGATCCTGCTCGATGGCGGCGAATCGGTCGCGGCGCTCGATCATCCGCACGACATCTGGCTCGCCGCGTGGCGCCGCGCGGACGGCGCGGTACGCATGGCGGCCGGGCTGGCCGGTTGCCCGCCCGTCGCGGAGGGCGACCGGCCCGCGTCGGTCGATGTGTCGCCCGATCAGGCCGTCGCGCTGGTCCGCGCGCTGCTGCTCGCGTTCCTCGATCTCGCGCCGGCCGATGTCACGCGGATGCGCGCCGTGCTCGCGACAGCCGGCGAACGTGCGTTGTTAGATCACGCGCAGCACGGCCTGCCCTTCCCGCTCACGGCCGATCCCGCGCTCGCCGGCTGGCGGCGCACGAGTGCCGACCCGAAGCTGCGTTTCGGCGTACGCCCGTCGCTTGATCCGGCCCGCTGCAACGTCGGCGCGCAATGCATACTCGGGCGGCTCGACGCGACGCAGCTGGAACAGCTTGCCGCGCTGGCCGAAGCCGGCGGCGACGGCACGCTGTCGATGACGCCGTGGCAAGGCGTGTTTCTCCATGGCGTGCCGAACGAACGCGCAGCGGCCACGCTCGACGCGCTCGCGTCGATCGGCCTCGTGTGCCGGCCGACGGACCCGCTCGCGACGCTCGTCGCCTGCGCCGGCAGCGCAGGCTGCGCGAAAGCGCGCGCCGACACGAAACGCGACGCGCTCGCACTCGCCGCGCGCATCGGCCAGCCGGTCGACGTGCACCTGACCGGGTGCGAACGCCACTGCGCGCTGCCGCATCCCGCGACGCACACGCTCGTTGCAGTAGCGCCCGCGCATTACGACCTTTACCGGCGCGACGCGGCCGAGGGCCTCGGCGCCCCGCTCGCGCGCCATCTGACGATTGACCAGGCCGCGGCCCGTTTGACGGGCGCGCGGCACAGCCAGGACACCACCGATGCTTGACTACATTCGCGACGGGCAGGAAATCTACCGCCAGTCGTTCGCGACGATCCGCGCCGAGGCCGACCTGTCGCAGGTTCCGCCCGACCTCGAGAAACTCGCGGTGCGCGTGATCCATGCGTGCGGGATGGTCGATGTCGTCTACGACCTGCGCTTCTCGGCCGGCGCGGGCACGGCGGGCCGTACGGCGCTCGCGGCCGGCGCGCCGATCCTGTGCGATGCGCGGATGGTCGCCGAAGGCATCACGCGCGCACGGCTGCCTGCGGCCAACCGCGTGATCTGCACGCTCGGCGAGCCCGAGGTGCCCGATCTCGCGCGCCATCTCGGCAACACGCGCTCGGCCGCCGCGCTCGAGCTGTGGCGCCCCCATCTCGCGGGCAGCGTCGTCGTGATCGGCAATGCGCCGACCGCGCTGTTCCACCTGCTCGACATGATCGATGCCGGCGCGCCGCGCCCCGCGCTGATCCTCGGTTTTCCGGTGGGCTTCATCGGTGCGGCCGAATCGAAGGCGATGCTCGATGCCGACAGCCGCGGCGTGCCGTACGTCGCGCTGCTCGGCCGGCGCGGCGGCAGCGCGATGGCCGCCGCCGCGGTCAATGCACTCGCGACGGAGGTCGAGTGACGACCGCGCGCGGACGGCTGTTCGGGGTCGGCGTCGGCCCCGGCGATCCTGAACTGATGACGATCAAGGCGTTGCGCGTGCTGCAGGCGGCGCCGGTGGTCGCGTATTTCGTCGCGAAGGGCAAGAAAGGCAATGCGTACGGCATCGTCGAAGCGCACCTGCTCGACGGGCAGACGCAACTGCCGCTCATCTATCCGGTGACGACCGAGGCGCTGCCGCCGCCGCTCTGCTACGAGACGGTGATCGCCGACTTCTACGATACGGCCGCCGAAATCGTCGCGGCGCATCTCGATGCAGGCCGCGACGTCGCGGTGATCTGCGAAGGCGACCCGTTCTTCTACGGCTCGTACATGTACCTGCACGACCGCCTCGCGCCACGCTACGACACCGAGGTGATCCCGGGCGTGTGCGCGATGCTCGGCGGCACGGCCGTGCTCGGCCAGCCGCTCGTCTATCGCAACCAGAGCCTGTCGGTGCTGTCCGGCGTGCTGCCCGAACCCGAGCTGCGCGAGCGGCTCGCACGGGCCGACGCGGCCGTCGTGATGAAGCTCGGCCGCAATTTCGACAAGGTGCGGCGCGTGCTCGACGAACTCGGGCTCGCGAAACGCGCGCTGTACGTCGAGCGCGCGACGATGGCGAACCAGCGCATCGTGCCGCTCGACGAAGTCGACCCGATGGCATCGCCGTATTTCTCGCTGCTCGTCGTGCCGGGGGAAAAATGGCAAGGATGACGACCCCGCCCGCGATCGTGATTCTCGGCGCGGGCGCGCTGGACACCGCGCGCTGCATCCAGGCACGCTATCCGGGCGCAAGCGTGCACGGCCTCGCGTCGCGCGTCGATGCCGACGTGCCGTTCGACGAACTCGGCGCACACCTGCGCGAACTCTATGCGCGCGGCTTGCCGATCGTCGCGCTGTGCGCGGCCGGCATCGTGATCCGCTGCCTCGCGCCCGCGCTCGCCGACAAGGGCGTCGAACCGCCCGTGCTCGCGGTCGCGGAGGATGGCTCGGCCGTCGTGCCGCTGCTCGGCGGGCTGACGGGCGTCAACGTGATCGCGCGCGAAATCGCCGAATGCGTCGGCGTCGCGCCAGCCATCACGACCAGCGGTGAATTGCGCTTCGGCGCCTGCGTGCTCAATCCGCCCGCAGGCTATGCGCTGGCCGATCTCGCGCAGGGCAAGCGCTTCGTGTCCGACCTGCTTGCCGGTGCATCGACGCGCGTCGACGGCGCAGCGGCGTGGCTCGACGAGGTCGCGCTGCCGCGCGACGATGCGGCCGCGCATGCGATCCGCGTGACGCCCGACGCATGGCGCGGCACACGCGACGAACTCGTGATCCATCCGCGCAGCGTGGTCGTTGGCTTCGCCGCCGATGCCGTGCACGCCGGCGAAGCGCTCGCCGTGCGCATCGACGCCATGCTCGCCGGGCAAGGTCTCGCGCGGCTCGCACTCGCCGCCCTCGTCGCGCCGGCATCGGCGATCGGCGAATCCGCGCTGGAGGAAGCCGCGCGAGCACTCGACGTGCCGCTGCGTTTCGTCGATGCCGACAGCGACGCGCCTGCCGATGCGGCCACGCTGCTCGGCCGCACGTTGCGTGTCGCGCATACGCTGCGTCCGGCATCGAACGGCCTTGCGTGCGCGGTGGCGTCGCATCCTGTCGATCCCGCCACGCTCGGCCGCGCGCGCGGGCGCCTGACCGTACTCGGCCTCGGCCCGGGCGGTGCCGCATGGCTCACGCCGGCCGCCCGCGCCGCGCTCGCGCAAGCGACCGACATCCTCGGCTACACGACTTACGTGAACATGGCCGGCCCGTTCCGCAGCGACCAGCGCGTGCACGGCACCGACAATCGCGAGGAAATGCAGCGCGCACGCCATGCGTTCGAACTCGCGGCCGAAGGCCGGCGCGTCGCGGTCGTGTCGTCCGGCGACCCCGGCGTGTTCGCGATGGCCGCAGCCGTGCTCGAAGCGCTCGACGAAGCGCGCGACCCGCAATGGGCCGCAGTCGACCTGCGCGTGGAGCCCGGTATCTCGGCGTCGCTTGCGACGGCCGCGCAAGCCGGCGCGCCGCTCGGTCACGATTTCTGCGCGATTTCGCTGTCGGACAACCTGAAGCCGTGGGACGTGATCGAGACGCGCCTGCGGCATGCGGCGCAAGCCGATCTCGTGATGGCGTTCTACAACCCGATCTCGCGTGCGCGACCGTGGCAGCTCGACCGTGCGCTCGACGTCGTGCGCGCGCATCGCGCGGCCGAGACGGTGGTCGTGCTCGGTCGTGACATCGGCCGGCCGGGCGCAACGCTGACGACAACGACGCTCGGCGCACTGCGCAGCGACCAGGTCGACATGCGGACGATGGTGATCGTCGGGTCGTCGACGACGCGGCGCTTCGCGATCGGCAACGCGCGCGAATGGGTCTACACGCCGCGCTGGTATCGCTGATCGCGGCTAGCGCGTGAGCGTGCCGTCGCACGCGCCGGCATGCGCGACGCCTGCCGTGCTGCCGGTGCGCCAGAACCGGTACACGAGTATGCCGACGACGGCCTGCGCGACGACCACGAAGGCGACGCAGCCGGCCCATCCCCAGCGATGCCAGCCGGGCACCGGCAGGATCGAGCCGAGACTGCCGCCGAAGTAGTAGCAGGACAGGTAGATGCCGATCGCCGTCGAGCGCGCGTTCGCCGCCGCGTGCGAGATGAACGTATTGGCCGACGCCTGTTCGACGAACACGGCGCTCGAGCCGAGCGCGAGGCCGGCCAGGATCACCGGCACGCTGTCCGACAGCGTCAGCAATGCGCCGCCGATCGCGAGCGCGGCGGCGGCGAGCCCCGGCGCGCGCGGGCCGCGATGCCGCGCGACGCGCCCGGCCAGCGGCGTCACGATCACGGCGACCAGAAACACCGCATAGATTGCGCCGATCTCGACCGTGCCGAAGCCGAACGGCGCACGCGCGAGCCGCAGGCCGACGAACGTGAACGTCGCGACCTGCGATGCGAGCACGCAGGCACCGATCGCGAACGACGCGAGCAGCGGGCCGCGCATGACGATGCACCACGACGGCCCCGCATGCGCGTCGTTGCCGGGCGCTGGCCGGGCGACCGCGCCAGATGCCGGCAGGCTCGCGTAAATCGCGACGCCCGTGACGAGACACAGCGCCGCGACGACGTCGAGCGCATGCCGCCAGCCCCACATCGACGTCAGCAGGTTCGTGACGAAACGGCCGGCGAAACCGCCGAGCGTCGTGCCTGCGACGAACAGCGCGCCGATCTCGGCCGACGTGCCGCGATCGAAGCGTTCGCCGATCGTCGCGATCGACAGCGCGAAGATGAACGGCATCACCAGCCCGGCCGCAAAGCGCGCGCCGAGAAACGACGCGAAACCTGCCGCATGCGCGGACCACACGACCGGCAGCGCGACGGCCACCGCCGCCAGCGAGATCGCGACGCGCCGCTCGATGCGGCCAGCCAGCACGCCGACGAACGGCGCGATAATGGCGACGGCCGCCGTGGTCGCGCTCACGCCCTGCCCTGCGCGCTCTGCGCTGACGCCGAAGGCCGCCGCGAGTTCGTGCAGGATGCCCTGCGTCGAATAGAGATTGAGAAACGCGGCGAAGCCGCAGAGAAAGAACGCGATGCGCGTGGTCCTGTCGTTCATCGGAAATGCCTGATCGTCGATGACGACAGTCTGACGAGCGCGCCGCGAGCACGCCAATACCGTTTTCATCGTCATTGATACCGGAACGACAACAATGCTCGACCTGCGCCGCCTCCGCTATTTCGTGGTCGTCGCCGACGAACTGCACTTCGGCCGCGCGGCCTTGCGCCTGCGCGTCGCGCAGCCGCCGCTGACGCGCCATATCGCCGCGCTGGAAAGCGAGCTCGGCGTGCGACTGTTCGAGCGTTCGACGCGCGCGGTGCGGCTCACGCCGGAAGGCGAACTGTTCCTCGACCATGCGCGCCACGTCGTCAGCGCGGCCGCCGAAGCCGAGGCAAGTGCGCGCAAGATCGCGCAGGGCATCGCCGGGCGCATCGTGATCGGCTACGCGAGTTCGATTCCGATGTCCGATACGTTCCCCGACGTGATCCGCGCCGCGAGCCGCACGATGCCCGATGTCGAACTCGCGTTCCGCGAGGCGGCGACCGCCAGCCAGCGCCAGCAGATCGCCGACGGCGCGATGGACGTCGGCTTCGGCTGGGCGTGGGACGGCGCGCCCGGCATGCCCGTCGCATCGCTCGTCGTGTCGCGCGAACCGCTCGTCGCGGCCGTGCCGGCCGGCAATCCGCTCGCGGGCCGTGCGAGCCTCGACGTCGCGGAACTGGCCGGCGAAACCTTCGTGACCTTTCCGCCCGGTTACGGTTCGGCATTGACCGCCGCGCTGGACGACCTGTGCGCGCAGGCCGGATTCGCGCCGCGGATCGGGGCCACTGCCGCGCAGATCGCGACGCTCGTGTCGCTGGTCGCCGCCGAACGCGGGATCGCGATCGTGCCGGGCTTCACGGCGACGCTGCAGCGCCCGGGCGTCGTCTACGTGCCGCTCGCCGGCACGCGCGCGGTCGAGCAGATCGTATCGTGGAACGAGCCGTATTCGTCGGCCTGCGTCGAGCGTTTCGTTGCATTGGCTCGCTCGCAGGCGCTGCCTGCATCGACGTAAGCGGCGCGTACCGCGCTGCAGCGTGCCGATCGGGAAATTCACCCGCCTCCCGCGTTGCGCAACTGTGTCGAATCGGCAAGATCGTTACGTATCGGAAATCAAATAACAAAAAGAACACCTAAGCATTCACTATTCGGCGCGAATCCTCCAAGATGGGCACGCCGCCGGCCGGGCATGCCCGGTCGCCCGACCGGCGGCGATACGCAGGCCAGCGTATCCCTCTTCCACTTGGAGAACACAATGAACAACAATGTGTTGCCGCGTTTCATCCCGCGTGCCATTGCCGCGGGTTGTCTGCTTGCAGTGGCGAGCGTGTCCCAGGGCGC
The DNA here is from genome assembly GCF_905339605.1 of Burkholderia sp. BCC1972. Taxonomy (NCBI): domain Bacteria; kingdom Pseudomonadati; phylum Pseudomonadota; class Betaproteobacteria; order Burkholderiales; family Burkholderiaceae; genus Burkholderia; species Burkholderia sp. BCC1972. Next base: position 50,432 of record NZ_CAJPGH010000015.1, read on the forward strand.
CGGCGTCTATGCGCCCTTCGTCGACGTGACGCTCTATCCGACACCGCTCGTCGACCAGATCGGCGTCCGGCAAGGCATCCAGCAATTCACGCTCGCGTTCGTGGTCGCGGGCAACGGCTGCGTGCCGTCGTGGGGCGGCGTGCAGCCGATCGGCAACGGCGCGAGCGGCGGCCTGTTGACCGCGCTGTCGACGTCGATCGCGAGCTACCGTGCGAAGGGCGGCGAAGTCGCCGTGTCGTTCGGCGGCGCGAACGGCACGCCGCTGATGCAGGCATGCTCGACGGTCCCCGCGCTGAAAACTGCGTACCAGACCGTGATCGATACGTACGGCCTCACGCATATCGATTTCGACATCGAGGGCGCGTCGCAGCAGGACACGGCAGCGGTCGCGCGCAACTTCCAGGCCGTCGCGCAGCTGCAGTCCGACTATGCGGCGAAGGGCAAGCCGCTGCACGTCACGCTGACGCTGCCGACGATGCCGACCGGGCTCACGCAGGACGGCCTGAACGTCGTCAATGCGGCGATTTCCAACCAGGCCGCGTTCGATGCGGTGAACGTGATGGCGATGGACTACGGCCCCGCGAACATCGACATGGGCGCCGCCGCGATCAGCGCCGCGCAGGCGCTGTATTCGCAGCTCGACACGGCGTTCAAGTCGGCCGGCCGGCCGAAGACGAATGCGCAGCTGTGGCAGATGGTCGGCGTCACGCCGATGATCGGCGTGAACGACGTGCAGGGCGAAACCTTCACGCTCGCGAATGCGCAAAGTGTGTTGAACGCTGCGGTCAGCAACGGCTACGGCTTCTTCGGCAACTGGTCGGTCGGCCGCGACCAGGCGTGCCCGTCCGGCGGCACGTATGCGTCGCCGACCTGCTCGGGCGTCGCGCAGCAGCCGTACGCGTTCGCGACGATCTTCAAGCAGCTCGACGGCAAATGGGGCGCAGGCGTCACGCAGGATCCGAACTACGGCGGCGGCTCGGGCGGCGGCACGCCGCAGCCGGGCGCACCGTGGGCGGCCGGCCAGGTCTATACGGCCGGCGCGACGGTCACCTACCAGGGCACGACCTACCAGGCGCAATGGTGGACACAGGGCGACGTGCCCGGCCAGGCGGCCGTATGGAAGCCGGTCGGCGGCGGCTCGCCGGTGTGGTCGGCGACGACCGCCTACCAGGGCGGCACCTGCGTGATGTACCAGGGCGCGAAGTACTGCGCGAAATGGTGGACGCAGGGCGACAACCCGAGCGCGGGCGGCGTGTGGGTGAAATCGTGACGTCGCGACGCGCTCGCGTGTGACGCGCGGCGGGTCGCTTCCGGTGCGGCAGGATCGCGCCGGCGGGCGGCCCGCCCTACCCGCGCGCGTGCTCGGCCAGCAGCCGCGCCTTCGCGTCGACGAGCAGCGCCGCGTGCGTGTCGCGATGCTGGCGGATCCGCTCGGTCGGCCCGACGACCGACAGCCCGTACCAGTCGCCGTCGAGCGTCAGCGCGACCGCGATCGCCGACAGCTCGGGCGCGCTCTCGCCGAAGTTCTCGGCCCAGCCGAGTTCGCGAAACCGCGCGGTTTGCGCGACGAGCGCCGGCAGGTCGGCCACCGTCGCGTCGGTGAAGCGTTCGAACGGCAGTTGCGCGCCGAGCGCCTGCTGCGCGTCGCCGGCGAGTTCCGCGAAAATCGCCTTGCCGATCGAGTTCGCGTGCAGCGGACGCAGCTCGCCCGGCTGGCGCGTATAGCGGATCGCCTGCTCCGACTCGACGACGTCGAGGTACGTGACCGACACGCCGTGGATCTTGCCGAGCACGGCCGTCTCGCGGCTCGCGTCGCGCAGCGCGACGAGGTGCGGATGCACGATGTCGACGACGGGATCGGTCGCGTCGATCGCGGCGGCGATCGTCTGCAGGCGCCGCGTCGGATAGTAACCGCCGCGCTTGCGCACTTCGTACAGATAGCCGCGACTCACGAGCGTGCGCGCCATCGCGAGGCAGCTCGACGGCGGCACATCGAGCAGGCGCGCGAGTTCGGTGAGCGGCAGCGGCCGCCGTTCGGCGGCGAACAGCTCGAACAGGTCGAGCGTGCGGGCAACGAGTTTGACGTCCATGGCGAGCGTTTGAATCGGAACGGGAAACCGAGCGCCGGGCCGGCCGCCGGGTCGGTCCGGTCAGTACGACTTCGGCAGCCCGAGCACCTTCTCCGCGATGTAGCACAGGATCAGTTGCGGGCTCACGGGCGCGAGCCTCGGAATCATACACTCGCGCAGGTAGCGCTCGACATGGTATTCCTTCGCGTAGCCCATGCCGCCGAGCGTCGCGACGGCCGTCTGGCACGCCTGGAACGCGGCTTCCGCGCCGAGGTATTTCGCCGCGTTCGCCTCCGCGCCGCACGACTGCCCCGCGTCGTAGCGCGTCGCGGCCTTCATCACCATCAGCCACGCGGCCTCGAGCTGCATCCACGCCTGTGCGAGCGGATGCTGGATCGACTGGTTCTGCCCGATCGGCCGGCCGAACACGACGCGCTCGCATGCATACTGCGTCGCGCGGCGCAGCGCGGCCTGCCCGAGCCCGATCGCCTCCGCTGCGATCAGGATCCGCTCGGGATTCAGCCCGTGCAGCAGGTAGCGGAAGCCGTCGCCTTCGTTGCCGATCAGGTCGTCGCGCGACACGCGCAGGTTGTCGATGAACAGCATGTTCGAGTCGACCGCCTTGCGGCCCATCTTCTCGATTTCACGCACCTCGACGCGCGAACGATCGAGGTCGGTATAGAACAGGCTCAGCCCCTCGGTCGGCTTCGAGACCTGGTCGAGCGGCGTCGTGCGCGCGATGATCAGCATCTTGTTCGCGACCTGGGCGGTCGAGATCCAGATCTTGCGCCCGCTCAGCACGTAGTCGTCACCGTCGCGGCGCGCCTGCGTGCTCAGGTGCGTGGTGTCGAGGCCTGCGTCGGGTTCCGTCACCGCGAAGCACGCCTTGTCGCGCCCGGCGATCAGCGGCGGCAGGAAGCGTGCCTTCTGCGCGTCGTTGCCGAACACCTGCACCGGGTTCAGCCCGAAGATGTTCATGTGCACGGCCGACGCGCCGGACAGGCCGGCGCCCGATGCACTGATCGTGCGCATCATCAGCGCGGCCTCGGTCATTCCGAGCCCGGCGCCGCCGTGAGCCGGGTCCATCGCGATGCCGAGCCAGCCGGCTTCGGCGAGCGCCGCGTGGAAATCGGCCGGAAACCCGCCCGCGCGATCGCGTTCGAGCCAGTAGTCGTCGCCGAAGCGCTCGCAGATTTTCTCGATCGCGCTTTCGATCGCGCGCTGGTCGTCGGTCAGGTCGAACTGCATGGACTGCTCTCCCGGGGAACGTGAACGGCTCGGCCGTTCATAGCGGAAACACGCCCGTCGCGACCGCGGCGAACACCATCAGCACGGTGGCGGCGAACAGGAACGGAATCGTGAATTTCTGATGCTCGGCGAGCTCGACGCCGGTCAGGCCGACGATCAGGAACGTCGCGGGCGTCAGCGGGCTCACCGGAAAGCCCGTCGTCATCTGGCCGAGCAGCGCGGCCTGCGCCATCTGGATCGGCGGCACGCCGAGCAGCTTGCCGCTCTCCGCGAGCACCGGCAGCACGCCGAAGTAGAACGAATCGGGGTCGAACAGCAGGCTGAGCGGCATCGACAGCAGCCCGAGCACGAACGGCATGTGGCGCGCATGCTCGACCGGTACGTGCGCGACGACGACTTCCGCCATCGCCTTCAGCATCCCCGTGCCGGACATGATGCCGGTGAACGCGCCGGCCGCGAGCAGCACGCTCGCCATCATCAGCGCGGCCTTCGCATGCGCGTCGATCCGCTCGCGCTGCGCCTGCACGTCCGGGTAGTTGATCACGAGCGCGGCGACCGTGCCGAGCATGAACATCACCATCGGGTCGACGATGCCCGACACCAGCGTGACGAGCACGACGAGCGTCAGCGCGACGTTGATCCCGAAGCGATCCGGCCGGCGCAATGCGCGTTCGGCGTCGGTCAGCTCGCGCGGCGCGATCGCCAGCGACGCCGCGCCGGCACGGTCGAGCCCGAGCCGCTTTGCCTCGCGCACGCCGAGCACGTATGCGGTGCCGAACACGAACACGAGCCCGACGATCTGTACCGGAATCATCGGCGTGAAGATCGCCGAGCCGGGAATGTGCAGCGCCGCCGATGCGCGCAGCATCGGCCCGACCCATGGGAGGAAGTTGACGCCGGCCGCCATCGACGCGACGCAGGCGAGAATCCGCCGGTCCATCCCGAGCCGCGTGTAGAGCGGCATCATCGCCGGCAGCGTGACGAGAAACGTGACGGCGCCCGAGCCGTCGAGGTGGATCAGCAGCGCGAGCAGCGCCGAGCCCATCACGATGCGCGGCGGATGGCAGCCGATCACGCGCAATACGCCCGCGATGATCGGGTCGAGCATCCCTGCATCAGTTAGGATTCCGAAAAATAGAATCGCAAAAACGAACATTCCGGCGATCGGGCCGATGTTCTGTACGCCGTGCACGATGAACTTGCCGGTCGCCAATCCGAAGCCGGCCGCGAGCGACGCGGCCACCGGCACGACGATCAGCGCGACGAGCGGCGACAGCCGCTTCGTGATGATCAGGCCGAACAGCGCGACGATGGCGATCGCGCCGATCCATGCGAGCATGATGCGTCTCCTCTTCAGCCGGCATGCGTCGTTCGTGCGCGAGCCGGCGGGATGTCCGAATGATGGCGTGCCGGTCCGCGCGGCCGGCGGCCGCGATGCCGGTCAGTCCCGGTGGTCGTTGTGGTTGTCGTCGTCCGCAAACACCTGCGCCGCGTGTTCGTTCAGCGCGGGCGGCGGCCGGCGGTACGTCGCCGGCGTACGGCCGAGCTTGATCGGCGACGCGATGCCGCGATGTCGGCCCAGCTCGACCTTCATCTCCCGATGCGCGACATGCGGATGATCGAGTGCCGCATCGAGCCCGAGTACCGGCGCGCACGGCACGCCGCGGCGCATCAGCTGCTCGGCGAGCGCTGCACCGTCGTGGGCGGCCAGTGCCGCTTCGAGCAGTGCACGCAGTGCGGCGCGGTTCGCGCTGCGCGCGCGGTTGTCGACGAAACGCGGATCGTCGAGCCAGCCGCGCGTGCCGAGCACGTCGCACAGCGCCGCGAACTGCCCGTTGTTGCCGACCGCCAGGAAGATGTCGACGCCCGCCGTCGGGAAGCTGTCGTACGGCGTGATGTTCGGATGCGCGTTGCCGGTGCGCACGGGCGCGTTGCCCGAATGGAAGAAGTTCGGCGTATGCGGATGCAGGATCGACAGCGCGCAGTCGAACAGCGTCGATTCGACGAACTGGCCGCGGCCGCTCGCATCGCGCTCGCGCAGCGCCATCAGCACGCCGAGCGCCGCGTTCAGCCCCGTGACGAGATCGACGATCGGCACGCCGACGCGCAGCGGTGCGCCGCCCGCTTCGCCATTGACACTCATCAACCCCGCGAGCGCCTGCACGGCCGCGTCGTAGCCGGGCAGCCCGCCGAGCGGGCCGTCCGCGCCGAAACCCGACACGCGGCAATGGACGAGGCGCGGAAACCGCGCATGCAGCGCATCGAAACCGAGCCCCCAGCGCTCCATCGTGCCGATCTTGAAGTTCTCGACGATGGCGTCCGCGTGCTCGAGCAGGCCGAGCAGCCGCTCGCGGTCGGCCGGTTGCGTCAGGTCGAGCGCGATACCGAGCTTGTTGCGGTTCACGCCGAGGAAATACGACGCGGTGTCGCCGTCGAACGGCGGCCCCCAGGTACGCGTCTCGTCGCCGGACGGCGGTTCGACCTTGATCACCTCCGCGCCGTGGTCGGCGAGGATCTGCGTCGCGTACGGGCCGCCCAGCACCCGCGACAGGTCGATGATGCGCAATCCCGCCAGCGCGCCCTGCTGCTCGTGTTCCGACATGCGTCCCGCTCCTGGTTCCGGTTGATCGGACTGCCGGCTCCGGCGGTCGGCGCTCCTGGCGTGCAACCATCCGGATTCGACGAATAATTCTTGTATGTGAATTTATATTCACACTCAGGAATTATGTTGTCAAGCCCGGGTGCACCCGGCTGCCGCGCGGATAACGTCGCCGACCGCAACTGGGGACGACACCGAACGCGGGCCGGTTGCGGTGGCGCCCCGCCCTTCGCTAAGCTGGCGGACGACGTTCAACTGACAAAAGCAAGGCGGAATTTTTCATGAAACGGATGTGGCTGGCGGCTTTCGTGCTAGCGTCGACGCTCGGCGTCGCGCACGCGCAAAATCAGACTTTTCACTTTGGCGAGGGACAAACCGGGATGCCCGCCGCCGCACCGCAGGCCGGTGCTCCCACCGCCCGGCCCGCGCCTGCGCGCCGGCACGCGACGGCGCCATCGCCGCATCATCGGCGCGCCGTTCACACGCGTCGCCATTCGCGCCACGCGAAGCCGGCGCGCAGCGGGATCTACACACACGCGTGATGCGGCACCCGGCGCGCTGCGCCGTGCACGGAACTGTCATGAACGGCCGGTAACATCCGTGCGGCGGCCTGTACGCCGCCGCGGCCCGCTGCCGGACCACCGGCCGCCGGCGTGCACCTTCTCCACGATTCAGCACCTGTTTTGCCGAACATGAGCACCGGGCCGGATACCCTCGCCGTCACCAAGGAACGCGCCACGATCGTGTGCCGCCAGCGCCGCAGCGTGCTGCTGGTCGCCCGCACGGCATCGCGCTGGTCGCTGCCGGGCGGCACGATCCGGCGCGGCGAGACGCCGCTCGAAGCCGCGCAGCGCGAGCTGGCCGAGGAAACGCGGCTGGAGGGGCTCGCGCTCGACTATGCGGTGCAGTTCGGCGGGCTGACGAAACTCCATCACGTGTTCGTGGCGGAGGTGCCCGCGCACCTGACGCCGCGCGCGAGCAACGAGATCGCACGCTGCAAGTGGTTCACCGTCGACCGGCTCGACACACTCCATGCGAGCGTGCCGACGCGCAAGATCATCGAGCTGCTGCGTCTCGACTGTTTTTCGGCGATCGTGAACGGCCCGCTTCGTTGACGGCGGTGCCGCCCAAGCCGGTGCCGGTCACACGCGCAGGAACGGGCCGGCCTTGCGTTCGAGCAATGCGACGAGTTCGGGCTGCATGAACGCGTAGCGGTCGGGAATGTCGAGGCAGACGATCTTCTTGCCTTTCAGGTGCGCACCGAACAGCGTCGACAGCCGTGCCTTGTGCGCGCGCTCCATCACGAACACGACGTCGGCCCAGTCGAGCTGCTCGGCGGACAGCCGCGCATCCGCGTCGGGCGCGAGGCCCGCGGAGTCGGTTTCGATGCCGGGCCATGCGGCGAACACGGCTTCCGCCGTCGGGCTGAGCAGCCGGTTGCGGCTGCAGATGAACAGTGCCCGTGTCATGTCGCGTCGCGGTGGCCCGATGACGGCTCGCTCAACCTTGCGGAATCGTACCGGGCCGCACGTACGCGAGCATGTGCGGCACGTAGTCGGCCTTGCCGAGCTCGACGCCGTGATGACGCAGGATCGCGTACGCGGCGATCGCGTGGAAGTAGAACTGCGGCAGCGCCCAGTCGCGTGCGTACTGTTCGCCCGTCATGTCGAACGCGATCCCGTTCGGCAGTTCGAGCGCGATCGGCCGCGCGGTGCCGCCGTCGAGCGCATCCGGCGCGAGTTCGCCGAGAAAGGCCAGCGTGCCGGCGATGATCGCCTGCGCGTCGTCCGGCGAGCCGGGCTGCGCATCCGCGTTCCATCCTGCCTCGCGCAATGCCAGCAGCGCCGCCGGCAGCGCTTCGCCGCGCAGCCGGTAGACGGGCTCCATCGCCTGGAAGCACGAGAACCGCACCTGGGCGGCGAGCGGATACATGTCGGGCGCGAGCTTCAGCGTCATCACCGCGTCGGGCTCGGCGCCGGTGGCCTGCCGGTGCGCGACGGCCTTGTCGAGCCACGCGGATTGCGCGCGCAGCATCTGCGTATAGGTGGGAACGAGAAGTTGGGTCGGTGACACGCGTGCACTCCTGTGTTGGGGGTTCGTGCCACGATATCAGCGTCGGCAGAAAACCGCACCCCGGTTCGGCCGGGCCGCCCAAACGCGCCGTCGATTACGGCTTGCCGTGCCGCGCCAGGAACCGGTCGAGTTGCGACGCAAACGCCTTGCCGTCGCGCGCGCTGAACGGCGCCGGCCCGCCCGTGTCGATGCCCGCGCTGCGCAACTGGTCCATCATCGCGCGCGTCGACAGGCGTTCCTCGATGTTCTCGCGGCTGAACCAGTTGCCGCGCGGGTCGAGCGCATGCGCGCCCTTGTCGAGGACGGCGGCGGCCAGCGGGATGTCGGCCGTGATCACGAGGTCGCCGGCTTCCGCCAGTTCGACGATGCGCGCATCGGCCACGTCGAAGCCGGCCGGCACCTGGATCGCCTTGATGAACGGCGACGGCGGCGTGCGCAGGAACTGGTTCGCGACCAGCGTCACGCAGATTTCGGCACGACGCGCGGCGCGAAACAGCATGTCCTTGATGACGGCGGGACACGCGTCGGCATCGACCAGTACTTGCATGGCGGGTTGTTCCAGTGGGCAGAAAGCAGAAGCGGCGATCATAACGCACCGCCGGCCGGCCATCAGCCCGCAAGATCCGTGCGAAGCGCGTCGGCCGTCGTCCACTGCGCGCCCCATGCGGCGGTGAGCCGCGCGCCCTGCCCGATCCGCACGGCCGCATCGTCGAAGTCGACGAATACGACGTGATCGGCCGCCGCGGGCTTGGCCGGCGTCTCGCGCGTACGCCCGTCGGACAGCACCCACAGCCAGCGCTGCTTGCCGGGCGCGCGCCGCGCATCGCGCGCGAGCAGTTGCGCGGCGGCCGCGATGCCGTCCGCGAGCGGCGTGCCGCCGCCGCCGTCCACGGGTTCGAGCCAGCGCGCATTCCACCAGCGCGGCACGGCCGGGCCGAATCGCCGGGCGGCGCCCTGACCGCCGAAGCAGATCAGCGCGGTTTCGACGCGGTCGCGCGCGGCCTGGTCGAAATACGCGACGATCAGCCCCTTCGCGAGCGCGAGCCGGTCGTGCGACAGCATCGACGCCGAACAGTCGAGCACGAAGCAATGCAGCGCATGCGGCGTGCCCGCGCGTTTCCGGAAGCGCAGATGATCGTGATGCAGCTTGCCGACACGTTTCGCGGCGAGCGTCGCCGGCCACGCGACGGCCGTGCCGGCGGGTACCGCACCCGGTACGCGCGCGGCCGCGCCTGCCTGCCATCGAGGACCGCGAACGGCGTTCGCGGCGGCGCCGGCTCGATGGCTCAGCGTTTTTTTAGCGGCAGCGGCACCACGCTCTTGACGTCGCGCAGGCCGGCCGGCTCGGGCGGCAAGTAGCCCCAGTCGCCCTGGGATGCCGATGCATCGCCTTGTGTCTCGCCGTGCCGGTTGTCGGACTGCCGGCGTGCATCCGGCGGCGAATGAGCATCGCGCTCGCCACCGTGCTGCGACGATCCGTGCGACGGCGGCGTACCGGCATGGCGCCGGTGCCGCAGCACCGCTTCCGCCACGCGCTCGACATGCGACACCGTCACCGCGTCGGCCTGTTCCAGCGCGGCCAGCGCACGCGCGGCGCGCAGCATCACGAGATCGGCCCGCAACCCGTCGACGGCCGCGTCGATGCACAGTGCGCTGACGCGCGCATGGACCGCATCGTCGAAATCGAGCGCCGGCAGCCGCGCGCGCGCCGCATGAATCCGGTCCGCGAGTTCCCGCTGGGCCGCCGCGTGACGCGCGCGAAACGCGTCCGGATCGAGATCGAACGCGAGTCGCGCCTTCACGATCCGCTCGCGGTGGGCCGCGTCGAAGCAGTTCTCCAGCTCAACCATCAGCCCGAAGCGATCGAGCAGTTGCGGCCGCAACTCGCCTTCCTCGGGATTCATCGTGCCGACCAGCACGAAACGCGCGTCGTGCGCATGCGACACGCCATCGCGCTCGACGATGTTCACGCCGCTCGCGGCGACGTCGAGCAGCGTATCGACGAGCCCGTCGGCGAGCAGGTTCACTTCGTCGACGTACAGCACGCCGAGATGCGCACGAGCCAGCAAGCCGGGCCGAAAACGCACGCCGTTTTCGGCCAGCGCATGCGCGAGATCGAGCGTGCCCGTCACCTGCTCGTCGCTCGCCGACAGCGGCAGCGTGACGAATTGCCCTTCAGGCAGCAGTTCCGCCAGGCCGCGCGCGGCGGTCGATTTCGCGGTGCCGCGCGGCCCGCTCACGAGCACGCCGCCGAGCGACGGGTCGATCGCGGCGAGCAGCAGCGCCTGCTGCAGCGCGTCCTGCGCGACGAGCGCCGCAAACGGAAAAACCGCGCGCGCGCGGTGCATCGTCGGATCGGTCATCGCCGTCCCCCTTCCTGGAGTTGTTCGCTCGCGAGCCAGACCGCCTCGATCCGCTCGCGATAGTCGCCCGGCTGCTGCCACAGGCCGCGCTGCATCGCCTCGACGAAGCGTTCGCAGATGCCGTGCAGCGCCTTCGGGTTGTGCTGTTCGAGGAACGCGCGGGTCGCGTCGTCGAACAGGTACGCGTCGGCGACGAGCGCGTACTGGTGGTCGGACAGCACGCGCGCGGTCGCGTCATAGCCGTACAGGTAGTCGACGGTCGCCGCCATCTCGGCCGCGCCCTTGTAGCCGTGCCGCTTCACGCCGTCGAGCCATTTCGGGTTGACGACGCGCGAGCGGATCACGCGTGCGATTTCCTCGCGCAGCGTGCGCATCTTCGGTGCGACCGGGTTCGCATGGTCGCCGTGATAGATGCTCGGCTGCTGCCCGGACAGGTGCCGCACGGCCGCCGTCATCCCGCCCTGGAACTGGTAGTAGTCGTTCGAATCGAGGATGTCGTGCTCGCGGCTGTCCTGGTTCTGCACGACGACGTCGATCGTCGCGAGCCGCTCGCCGAATACGTCGGCCGCCGCGTCGCCCGCGCTGTTCTGCGCATACGCATGGCCGCCCCATTGGCGGTAGGCATCGGCCAGATCGGCGTCGGTCTGCCAGCGGCGCTGGTCGATCAGGTCCTGCAGGCCCGCGCCGTAGCTGCCCGGCCGCGCGCCGAACACGCGCCAGCCGGCGCGGCGTCGCGCTTCGTCGGGCGGCACGCCCTGCGCGACCCATTTCGCGCGTTCGCGCTCGATGCGCGCACGGATCGGGTTCAGTTCCTCGGGCTCGTCGAGCGCGGCGACGGCCTGCACGGCCGCGTCGAACAGGTGCATCAGGTTCGGGAACGCGTCGCGGAAGAAGCCCGACACGCGCAGCGTCACGTCGATGCGCGGCCGGTCGAAGATCTCGATCGGCAGGATTTCGAAGTCGGTCACGCGATGGCTGCCGTGCGCCCATTTCGGTCGCACGCCGATCAGTGCGAACGCCTGCGCGATGTCGTCGCCGCCGGTGCGCATCGTCGCCGTGCCCCATACCGACAGGCCGATCGCGCGCGGATAGTCGCCGTGATCCTGCAGATGGCGCTCGATCAGTTGCTGCGCGGATTTCAGGCCGAGCGACCATGCGGCCTGGGTCGGCACGGCACGTGTATCGACCGAGTAGAAGTTGCGGCCGGTCGGCAGCACGTCGGGGCGGCCGCGCGACGGCGAGCCGCTCGGCCCCGGCGGCACGAAGCGGCCGTCGAGCCCGCGCAGCAGCTGGCGCATTTCCTCGCCGCCGCACGCGTCGAGCGCCGGCAGCAGCGTCGCGCGGACGCGCCCGATCACCGCGAGCGTATGGGGCCATGCGCCGGGCGGCGTCGCGTCGGCGCCCGTGTTGCCGTCGGGCGCGCACAGCCCGTCCAGCCATTGCTGCGCGAGCCGTTCGAGCCGCTCGCGCGTATCGCCCGCATGGCGCCATGGCGATGCATCGAGCGCCTGCAGGATCGCCGGGCGCGGGCCACCCCACGGCGCGGCCCAGTCGGCCGCGAGCGGATCGAAGTCGTCGCCGAGTGCGAGATCGCGCGCCAGCGCGCCGATCAGCCCCGCCCGTGCGCCCTTGCCGTCGCCGACCGGAAAGCGCGCGAGCGCGAGCAGCGTGTCGCGGCGCTGGCGATCGGCCGGCGACAGGCCGAACACGTGCAGCCCGTCGCGAATCTGCGCTTCCTTCAGTTCGCACAGCCATGCATCGACGCGCGTCAGCAGCGCATCCTCGTCGCCCGCATCGCGCGGCGGCGACACGCTCAGTTCGTCATGCAGACGATGCTCGGCGATCGTCGCGAGGATCGTCTTGCGCAGCAGTTTCGCGCGCCGCGCATCGACCATCAGCGCTTCGTAGTATTCGTCGACCTGTCGCTCGAGGTCCTGCAGCGGGCCGTAGTTTTCCGCGCGCGTGAGCGGCGGCATCAGGTGATCGACGATCACGGCCTGCGCGCGGCGCTTCGCCTGGCTGCCCTCGCCCGGATCGTTGACGATGAACGGATACAGGTGCGGCAGCGGCCCGAGCGTGAGGTCGGGCCAGCATGCGTCGGACAGCGCGACGCTCTTGCCCGGCAGCCATTCGAGATTGCCGTGCTTGCCGAGATGGATGACCGCGTCGACGCGATAGGCATCGCGCAGCCAGAAATAGAACGCGAGATACGCGTGCGGCGGCACGAGATCCGCGTCGTGGTAGCTCGCGTAGTCGTTCTCGCCACGCGAGCGCGACGGCTGGATGCCGACGAATACGTTGCCCGCGCGCCAGCCGGCGATCGTGAAGCGCCCGTGGCGCAGCGTCGGGTCGGCTTCGGGCGGCCCCCAGCGTTCGTTCAGCGCGTCGCGCACGGCGGCCGGCAACCGCGCGAAACGCGCGACGTAGTCGGCCAGCGCGTAACTCTGAAACGCCGGGCGCAGCGCATGCACGGCCGCGTCGTTGGTCACGCCTTCGGTGAGTTGCGCGATCAGCGCGTCACCGTCGGGCGGCAGGTCGGCCACCGTATAGCCCGCATCGCGCAGCGCCGCGAGCACGCGCAGCGCCGACGCCGGCGTGTCGAGCCCGACGCCGTTGCCGATCCGCCCTTCGCTTTGCGGATAGTTCGCGAGAATCAGCGCGACACGCTTGTCGGCGTTGTCGAGCGTGCGCAGCCGGCACCAGCCGCGCGCGAGCGCCGCGACGAACGCGATCCGCTCGGCGTCCGGCTGGTAGCGCACGACGTCGACCTCGGTGTGCGGGCAGCGATACGCGAGCCCCTTGAAACTCACTGCGCGCGTGACGATGCGCCCGTCGACTTCGGGCAGCGCGATGTGCATCGCGATATCGCGCGCATGCAGGCCCTGGTTGTCGGCCACCCACGCATCGCGATTGCCGCCGGACAGGATCACCTGCAGCACCGGCGCGTCGCCGGCAAGCACGTCATGTTCGGGGCTGTCGATGGCGCCGGCCGCGAACGCGGTCGTGTTCAGCACGAGCGCGACGCCGTGCGTGTCGCAGAGCTGCGTGATGACCTCGCGGCTCACCGCATCCTTCAGCGACGTCACCGCGACCGGCAGCGGATTCAGCCCTGCGTCGATCAGCGCGTCGGCCAGCGCGTCGAACACGGCCGTGTTCGCGGCCTGCCAGTGCGCGCGATAGAACAGGATCGCGACGACGGGCGCGCCGGGCGTCCAGCGCGGCCGCCAGTCGTCGACGCTCGCGCGGTCGCGCGCCGGGTGATACAGCGCGGCGGCCGGCAGCGGGCGCGGCGGCTCGGGTTCGTCGCCGAACCCGAGCGTGTGGAAGGCAATGCTGCGCAGCAGTGCGCCGGCGTTGTGCGCGCCGCCCTCGCGCAGATAGCGCCACCACAGCCGGCACAGATCCGGCGTGACGGTGCTCTTCGCGACGAGGTTCGGATCTTCCTGCAGGTCGCCCGAGAACATCGCGAGCCGCTGCCCGCGTTTCGACGCGAGCGACACGGCCTGCTCGATCCCGTACGGCCAGTACGTTTCGCCGCCGAGATGATCGATCACGACCGTCTTCGCGTGGCGCAGCACGTCGTCGACATAGAAATCGACCGACGCCGGCTGGCGCAGGAACGTGACGTTCGCGAGCCGCACGCTCGGGAAACCGGCCGGCAGTTGCGGCACGACGCTCGCGAGCAGCGACAGCGTCGTGTCGGCCGAACTCAGGATCACGATGTCGGCCGGCTGCTGGTCGATCCGGACGACGCCCTGCGTATCGTCGACGAAGCCGCCCGGCGTGGTGCGCAGCAGATGCATCGTGCGTTACGCCTGTTGCGGCTCGGCCGTGCACGCAGCGTCGAACGCGCGCTGCAGCGCGGCCGCGTCGAGATCCTCGCCGATCAGCACGAAGCGGCTCGCACGCGTTTCGCCGTCCTGCCAGCGGCGGTCGAAATAGCTGTCGAAACGGCGGCCGACACCCTGGATCACGAGCCGCATCGGCGCGCCGGGCAGCGCGGCGAAGCCCTTCGCGCGGTAGATCGTGTGCGCTTCGACGACCCGCTGCAGCGCGGCGATCGTGGCTTCGCGCGTGCCGGCGTCGCCCGACACGACCACCGAGTCGAAATCGTCGTGATGGTGATCGTGATCGCCGTCGTCGGCCGAGCCGTGATGGTCGTGACGCAGGTGGATCGTTTCTTCCGATGCCGACTCGAGGCCCAGCAGCATCGCGAGATCGAGTTCGCCGCGCGTCGCGCGCACGATCTTCACCTGCGGCGGGATCTCGTCGCGGATCGCGGTTTCGATCTGCGCAAATTCCGCGTCGCCGACGAGATCGGCCTTGTTCACGATCACGAGATCGGCGGACGACAGCTGGTCGGCGAACAGTTCGTGCAGCGGCGATTCGTGGTCGAGGTTCGGATCGGCGCGGCGCTGCGCGTCGACGGCCTGCGGGTTTTCCGCGAACTGGCCGCTCGCGGCGGCCGGCCCGTCGACGACGGTCACGACCGCGTCGACCGTGAAGCTGTTGCGGATCGTCGGCCAGTTGAACGCCTGCACGAGCGGCTTCGGCAGCGCGAGACCCGACGTCTCGATCAGCACGTGGTCGATGTCCGCACGGCGCTCGACGAGCGCTTCCATCACCGGATAGAACTCTTCCTGCACGGTGCAGCACAGGCAGCCGTTCGCGAGTTCGTACAGCTGGCCCGCCGCTTCGCCCTGCGCGCCGTCGGCATCCTCGCAGCCGATGCCGCAGCCCTTGAGGATCTCGCCGTCGATGCCGAGTTCGCCGAATTCGTTGACGATCACCGCGATGCGGCGGCCTTCGGCGTGCTGCAGGATGTGGCGCATCAGCGTCGTCTTGCCGCTGCCGAGAAAGCCCGTGACGATCGTGACGGGGAGCTTGCGTAGGGTCATGGTAGGTCTGGTGTCGAAGAAGGAATCAGGACGGGATCGTCGCGTCGGTGGCGGCGAGGCAATTCATCGGGCGAAGCGCAGGAAGATCGCCGCGTGATCCGCGCGGACAGCCGCACGACGGGCGGAACAACGAATCGGACATGACGCTTCCTTGCGAACGGTCGACATCGTGAATGCCAACACGGCTGCCGCCGGCCCTGCCCGCGCCGCCTGCCGTTCGCCGTGCCGGCCCGGGCGCGTTCGCGCGGGGGCAGATCGGCGGAGGAAGCGGAAAACACCGGGCGTCGGGCCTGCTGCGGCCGTGGACGATGCGCCGCCTCCCCGCGGCGCTGAACCCCAACGTTTAGGCCGGTATCCGGGCTGGCGAACACGCCGCTTCGCCTTCCCGGATGCGCGCGGCATCCAGTGGCGGTCGTCCGCCTGCACGCGGCACGCGGCAGGCGGCGAAGCGGCGCTGCATCGCGCTGCGCGCGACACGTTCGCTTACCGTTGCGGGGGCAGCACAGGTTGGCTCGACTGCGGTGCAGGCAGGCTCCCTGTTTCCCGTTTAACTGCGCGCGCCGGAGCGGCACGCGCGAGCACCAAAACGCGTGCGAGTGTAGGCGGCGGTGCGGGGAGCGTCAAGGCGAGCAGCCGGCGGCGAACGCGAATGATTGTCGTTTTCAACTAGTCGAGATAAACTTCACCCGACAACAACGAAACCACTGCGCAACGGCAATGTGAGGCAATCACTCAGTCATCCTTAAATCTTCATGTCGAAACGACAGATATCCGGGCGGCACTTTCCTGTGCTGGCCCTGTCGCTGTGCTCGATCGCCGGTGTCGCCTCCTTCCCCGCCCCGGCGGCCGAATTCGACGACGAACTGCCCGCGGTCGAGGTGCGCAGCCGCCGTCACCCAAACGATCCGCGCGCCGAAAGCGTGAGCACGGCAACCCGCACCGCGAGCCATCCGCGCGACGTACCGCAAACGATCGACAGCGTCGCGGTCGAGGAAACGCTGTCCTATGGCGGCCGCACGCTGGCCGACGCGCTGGCCGGTGTGCCGGGTGTGTCCAATACGTCGGATACGCGCTTCGATTCGTTCCGCATTCGCGGCTTTTCCGCCGCGGGCGACCTGCTGCTCGACGGCATGCGCGACGACGCGCAATACGTGCGCAGTCTCGGCAACATCGAACGCGTCGAAGTACTGAAGGGGCCGGCGGCGGCGCTGTACGGGCGCGGCAGCGGCGGCGGCGTCATCAACCGGATCACCAAGCAGCCGCTGCCGGAAAACTTCGGACATCTGTCGGCGGCGACCGGCAGTTATGGGCGGCTCGGTGCGTCGGTCGATCTCAACCGGACCCTGTCGAGCGCATGGAGCGTGCGGCTGAATGCCGGACGCGAATACGCGGGCAGCTTCCGCGACCATGTCGACGGCACGCGCCAGTACGTCGCGCCGTCGATCAAATGGCGGGGCGCGCGGCGCAGCTGGCTGCTGCAGTTCGAATACGACGCGTACCGACGCGTGCCCGATCGCGGCATGCCGGCGCCGGTCGCCGTGCTCGACGCGGCCGGCAAGCCGGTCGCGTACTCGCTGCCGTCCGCGCGGCGCGCAACCTTCTTCGGCGCGGCGGGCCGCGACACCATCCGCGACGCGAACATGAACTGGCGCTCGGTCTTCACGCACGCGTTCGATGACGGCTGGGAGCTGCGTCATACGCTGGGCGTGCTGGATTTGCGCAGCACCTTCGACAATACCTACGTCACGCAAAGCTACGTCACGAAGCCGCGCGACTATCGGCGCGTGCAGCGAGCGCGCTACCTGCAGGACATGACGCATCTCAACGTGCAGACCGGCATCGAACTGGGCGGCAAGGTCGCGACCGGACCGGGGCTGCATCATCTGCTGTTCGGCATCGAATACGGCTGGCAGAAACGCAGCCCGACGCTCTGGCAGGCCGACGCGGCGCCGGTCCCGATCGGCGGACCGGATCGTTTCGCACTGGCCGGCTCGGCGCCGCGCCCGTATGCGATGAATCGCCACCGTGTCAGCGACTACGCAATCTTCGCGCAGGACCGCATCGACCTCGGCCGAGCGTGGAAGCTGCTCGGCGGCCTGCGTGGGGAACGCTTCGACGTCGCTTCGACCAACGCGCTGAACGGTCTGCATTCGCGGCGCACGACGACGGCCTGGAGCCCGCGGCTCGGCGTCGTGTGGTCGCCGGTCGGCGCGCACAGCGTGTATGCGTCGTACAGCAAGAGCTTCGCGCCGGTCGGCGGCGACCTGATCGGCATCACGCCGGACGCGCGCGGCAACGCCAACGATCTCGGCCCGCAATACAACCGCCAATACGAGATCGGCGTGAAAAGCGACTGGCGCGACGGCGCGCTGAGCACGACGCTCGCGCTGTTTCAGCTCGATCTGTACAACCGCCGCGTGGCCGATCCGGTTCGGCCGGGATTTTTCGACCTCACCGGCCTCGAGCGCAATCGCGGCCTGGAACTGGGCGTCGCCGGCCGGCTCGTGGGCGACTGGTTCGTCCGTGGCGGCATCGGCTGGCAACACGCGCGGGTGGTCGACGCCGAGCCGAAGTACGCGGGCAAGCGCTCGGCGGGCGTGTCCGGGGCGAACGGCAGCCTGTTCGTCAGCCATGCGCCGCTGCGCGGATTTTTCGCCGAACTCGGGCTCGTGTACGAAGGGGCGCGTTACGCGGATCGCGACAACCTGCTCGAACTGCCCGCCTACGTCCGCTGGGACGGCAAGGCCGGATATCGCACGCGTGACTTCGAGGTGACGCTGGCGGCCGTCAACCTGACCGATCGTGACTACTATGCGAATGCGACGAGCCTCGCGCAGATCATGCCCGGTTCGCCACGCACGTTCACGCTGACGGCGGCGTACAAGTTCTGACCGCGCGGGCCGCGCCGACGCCCCGCGCAGCCGGCCCGCCGGGGCTTGCGCGCCGCAAGCCCTGTGCTATCGTATGCGCCGCGTTCGGTGCTCGCATGCGCATTCCGTGCATGCAGTTAAACGGGAAACAGGAGGCGGCCATCCGCCCGGCCTGTGCTGTCCCCGCAACGGTACGCCGCCCGCGCGACGCGCTTTCCCGCGCCTGCGCCCAGGCCGCCCTCGATGCCACTGCCCTTCAGCCGGGCGGGAAGGCTGCGGCCTGGCAAGCGGCCAGCCCGGATACCGGCCGACGCAAGGGGCGAGCGCGATGCTCGCCGAACGCCCGATCCGCGGGGGACGGATGGGGTGCGCATTCCGCCCGCGTTCGCGCGAGCTTCACCCGATTCGCCATGCACTGCCTGCCCGCCGGCCGCCGATGTGCCGCCCGCCTTTTCTGTTCCACTGTTTCGACACGGTGCGTGCCGTGCCGCGTGCAATGAGCCGCGCATGGCTCGTCGGCGCCGGCCCCGGCGATGCCGACCTGCTGACGCTCAGGGCCGTGCGCGCGATCGGCATGGCCGACGTGCTGCTCGTCGACGATCTCGTGAACCCCGACGTGCTGTGCCATGCGCGCGCCGGCGCGCAGATCGAGCACGTCGGCAAGCGCGGCGGCCATGCGTCGACGCCGCAGGAAGCGATCGTCGCCGCGATGCTCGCGCACCTGCGGGCGGGCCGCAGCGTCGCGCGGCTCAAGGGCGGCGATCCGTTCGTGTTCGGCCGCGGCGGCGAGGAGCTGGTCGCGCTGGGCGCGGCGGGCTTTCCGGTCGAGATCGTGAACGGCATCACCGCGGGTATCGCGGCGCCGGCCGCGCTCGGCATTCCGGTCACGCAGCGCGGCGACGCGCAGGGCGTGATCTTCGTCACGGGCCACGGCGCGGGCGTCGACGAGCCCGACTGGCGCGCGCTCGCGGCCACGCGCATGACACTCGTGATCTACATGGGCATTCGCCGGCTCGACGCGATTACCGCCGCGCTGCGCGCCGGCGGCGTGCCCGGCGATACGCCGTGCGCGGCGATCGAGAATGCGACACGCCCGGAACAGCGGCACGTGCTCGCGACACTCGACAGCCTCGTCGAACGCGTCGGCACGACCGGCCTCGGTTCGCCGGCGATCGCCGTGATCGGCCGCGTCGCGGCGCTCGCCGACGATCCGGCGGTGCGTGCGGCGCTCGGCGGCCACGCATGATGCGCGTCGCGCTCGGCATCGGTTTCCGCACGGGCGTCACGGCCGCGCAACTCGATGCCGCGATCCGCGCGGCGCTGGCGCGTTACCCGGCCGCCGAACCGGCGCTCGTCGCGACGCTCGCCGACAAGGCGCGTGCCCGTGCGCTGCGCACGCTGTGCGCGCGCCGCGGCTGGCCGCTCGTCGCATTCGACGCGGTGCGGCTGGCGAGCCATCCCGAACTCGCCGTGAGCGGCCCGTCGGACGCCGCGCTTGCACGCTTCGGTGTTGCCGGTGTGGCCGAACCCTGCGCGCAGCTCGCGGCGCCGCACGGCAGGTTGCTGGGCCCCAAATCCATCCGGGACGGCGTGACGGTCGCGCTCGCCGGCCCGCTCTGAACCCTTTGTTTCGCTTTCGACAGGACGATTTCCGATGAAGACCGATGCCGAATCCCATCAACGGATGACCGAACGCCGCCGCGCCGGCCACGAGAAGAAGCAGGCCGCCGCCACCCAGGAAAAGGGCCTGCTGATCGTCAATACCGGCAACGGCAAGGGCAAGAGCACGGCTGCGTTCGGCATGGCCGTGCGCGTGCTCGGCCACGGCATGCGGCTCGGTGTCGTGCAGTTCATCAAGGGCGCGCTGCACACGTCCGAGCGCGACTTCCTCGGCGCGGTCGCGGAATGCGATTTCGTGACGATGGGCGACGGCTATACGTGGAATACGCAGAACCGCGACGCCGACATCGCGACCGCGCGCAAGGGCTGGGACGAGGCGCGCCGGATGATCGAAAGCGGCGATTACCGGATGGTGATCCTCGACGAGCTGAACACCGTGCTGAAGTACGAATACCTGCCGCTCGACGAAGTGCTCGCGACGCTCGTCGCGCGTCCGGATTCGGTGCACGTCGTCGTGACCGGGCGGCACGCGCCCGATGCGCTGATCGACGCGGCCGACCTCGTCACCGAAATGCGGCTCGTCAAGCATCCGTACAAGGAGCAAGGCGTGAAGGCGCAGCGCGGCGTGGAGTTCTGAGCGTGCCGGCCTGCCCCGCGCTGTTCGTCAGCGCACCCGCGTCGGGCCAGGGCAAGACGTCGGTGACGGCCGGCCTCGCGCGGCTGCACCGCCGGCTCGGCCGCCGCGTGCGCGTGTTCAAGACCGGGCCGGATTTTCTCGACCCGATGCTGCTCGAACGCGCAAGCGGCGCGAGCGTGCATGCGCTCGACCTCGGCATGGTCGGCGAGGCCGGTTGCCGCGCGCTGCTTGCCGATGCCGCGCGCGAAGCGGACCTGATCCTGATCGAAGGCGTGATGGGGTTGTTCGACGGCACGCCGAGCAGTGCCGATCTCGCGGCCGCGTTCGGCGTGCCGGTCGTCGCGGTGATTTCGGCGAAGGCGATGGCACAGACGTTCGCGGCGATCGCGTTCGGGCTCGCGCGATTCAGGCCGGAGCTGCCGTTTCACGGCGTGCTGGCGAACCGCGTCGGCTCGGCGCGGCATGCGGAACTGCTGCAACAGGCGCTGCCGGGCGACCTGCGCTGGCTCGGGCACGTCCCGGCCGATGCGGGCATCGCGCTGCCGGAGCGGCATCTCGGCCTGCACCAGCCGGCCGACATCGACGATCTCGACGCGCGGCTCGACCGCGCGGCCGACGTGCTCGCGCAGACGGCGCTCGCCGAATTGCCGCCGGCCGTCGCGTTCGCGGAACCGGACGCCTCGGCGCCGCTGCTGCGCTCGCTCGCCGGCAAGCGGATCGCGGTGGCGCGCGATGCGGCGTTTTCGTTCATCTATCCGGCGAATCTCGCGCTGCTCGACGCGCTCGGCGCGCAGTTGCGGTTCTTCTCGCCGCTCGTCGACGAACCGGTGCCCGACGATTGCGACGCGCTATTCCTGCCGGGCGGCTATCCGGAACTGCATGCGGCGACGCTGGCGGCAAATGCCGCGACCGCGCGGGCGATTCGCGCGCATGCGGCGGCCGGCCGGCCGATCGTCGCGGAATGCGGAGGGATGGTGTATCTGTGCGAATCGCTGACCGACGTCGACGGCTCGACGACGCCGATGCTCGGCGTGCTGCCGGGCCAGGCAACGATGCAGCGCCGGTTCGCGGCGCTCGGCATGCAGCAGCTCGACACGCGCACCGGGCCGATGCGCGGGCATACGTTCCACTATTCGCGGCTCGCGACGCCGCTGGAGCCGGTCGCGAGCGCCGCGCGTCCCGACGGCGCGCCGGGCAGCGGCGAAGCCGTCTATCGCCACGGTGCGATCGTCGCGACGTACATGCACATGTACTGGCCGTCGAATCCGGATGCGGTCGTGGCGTTGTTCGGCGGAGAGGCGTTCTGAACGATCGCGCACGACGCGCAATCCGGTTCCGTCACACCAGAAACGCCTCGGCCAGCTTGACCCAGTACGACGCGCCGGTCGGCAGCGCCGCGTCGTTGAAGTCGTAGCCGGGGTTGTGCACCATGCAGCCGCCCTCCCCGTCGCCGTTGCCGATGATCAGGTAGCAGCCCGGCCGCTTTTCGAGCAGGAACGCGAAATCCTCGCTGCCGGTGAGCGGCACCATCCCGTCGATCAGATTGGCTTCACCGACCCACTCGCGCGCGACGCCGCGCGCGAACGCCGTCATCTCCGCATCGTTGACGAGCACCGGGTAGCGGCGCTGGTAGTCGATCGTCGCGGTCGCGCCGAACACGGCGGCCTGCGCGTGCACGACTTCCTTGATGCGTGTTTCGAGCAGGTCGCGCACCTCGGGCTTCAGCGCACGCACCGACAGGCGCATCTGCGCGCGATCGGGAATCACGTTTGGCGCCTCGCCCGCGTGGATCGCGCCGACCGTGACGATCGCCATGTCGAGCGGCGACACGTTGCGCGACACGATCGTCTGCAGCGCCAGCACGATCTGCGCGCACACGACGACGGGATCGATCGCCTTGTGCGGCACCGCGCCGTGACCGCCGCGGCCCTGCACGTCGATGACGACGGTATCCGACGATGCCATGAACGGCCCCGGCAGGAAGCCGAACTGGCCGGTCGGAAAGCCCGGCATGTTGTGCATCGCGAAGATCGCGTCGCACGGGAACTGCTCGAACAGCCCTTCGTCGAGCATCTTCTTCGCCCCGCCGAGCCCTTCCTCGGCCGGCTGGAAAATCAGGTTCAGCGTGCCCGAGAAACGGCGCTCGCGCGCGAGATGCTTCGCGGCCGCGAGCAGCATCGCCGTGTGGCCGTCGTGGCCGCATGCATGCATCTTGCCGGCGATCGTGCTCTGGTACGGCAACCCGGTCGCCTCGTGGATCGGCAGCGCGTCCATGTCGGCGCGCAGGCCGAGGCGCTGCGCGCCATCGCCGACCTTCAACTGCCCGACGACGCCGGTACCGCCGAGCCCGCGATGCACCGTGTAGCCCCACGACTGCAGTTGCGCGGCGACGAGGTCGCTCGTCGCGAATTCCTCGAAACCCAGCTCGGGATGGGCATGAATGCGGTGCCGGATCTCGATCATTTCATCGGCAAGGCCTGCGGGGATCACGCTGTGCGCCACGGTGTCGTCTCCTGGTGTGCGGGGGAATGTGCACGCAAGGATAGTCCGTTCGATGGCAACCTGGCAGACGGAAAGTCGTCACGGTAGCAACTGGTGGTTGCCATGTGAAAACATCGCTCTCGCAGTCGGTGCCAGCCGGCCATCCGGACGACTGCCGCTGATGGCCCGGATACGTGAAACTGCGCGTTCCACGTCGATTTTCCGCCCAGGAGGATCCGGAGATGCTCGCTCAAATATCGGAAATACTTCCTGCATATCAAAGGGTTGCAGATTCTTGTTCATTTTTTGACGGTTGTACATTTTTTGTGTACGCTAACAAAAAAGTGAACAAGCGATCCTCCCTGATGCCAGAGAACGCTCCTCTCCCTCTGTCGGAACAGCACGTGCTCGACGACGCCTGCGCCGCGTTCGGCCGTGCAACCCGGCGCTTCAGCGCGCGGCCCGTGCGGGTGCCGGCTGCGTACCCTGCGCGCGCCGACGCGATGATCCGCTTCGACGTGGCCGGGCACGTATTCGACATGCCGGTCGCCGTGAGCCTGCGGACCGAATCGCTGACGGCCGCGCTCGCGGCGTTGCGCCGTCGCGGCGGCGATGCCACGAAGCCCGGCGAGCGGCCGCTGATGTTGGTCACGCCGCATCTTTCGGCCGAACTGGCCGCCGCGCTGATCGACCAGGGCATCCCGTTTCTCGACGTCGCCGGCAACACCTGCCTGATCCAGCCGGAGGCAACCATCATGATCGCTGGCCGGCCGAAACCGGCACGCGCGCCACGCCGGCACGCGTCGCGCGCAACCACGCCGAAGGGGCTGGCCGTGATGTTCGCCCTCGCGACGCAGCCGGGCCTCGTCGCACAGCCGTACCGGGGAATTGCCGCGGTGTCGGGCGTCGCGCTCGGCACCGTCAATCTCGCGATGGACGACCTGATCGCGCGCGGCCTGGTCGGGCAGCGCCGCAACGGCGAGCGCCTGATTCCCGACTGGCCGCGCTTCGTGCAGGAGTGGGCTTCGCTGTACCCCAGCCGCTTGCGCGCGAAACTGCCGAGCCGCCGGTTTGCCGGCATGACGCCCGACTGGTGGCGCAGTTTCGATTTCGCGGCCTTCGATGCGCAGCTCGGCGGCGAGCCGGCGGCCGATCTGCTGACGCACGATCTGAAGCCTGCCGCGATCACCGTCTATACGCACGGCGCGGTGTCGAACCGGCTGCTGTTGCAGGCGCGTCTGCGCCCGGACGAGCAAGGCGACGTCGAAATCCTCGAAGCATTCTGGCCGCGCTCGCCGGCGCTCGACTGGCGCGAGCAGGATGTGCCGCTCGTGCCGCCACTGCTGATCTACGCGGATCTCGTGTCGTCCGGGGACAGCCGCAATCTCACCGCCGCCGAACGGATTCATGACCGATACCTCGCCCATCCGCCCGCTTGAAGTCGACGCAAGCCGGCCGCTCGAACCGGCAGCGGTCGCGCTGTTGCAAGCGGTCGGCACGGCCTGCGCGCGCCTCGACGCAGCCTTCGTCGTCGCCGGCGCAACCGCGCGCGACATCCTGATGTGGCACGTCCACGGCATCCGGCCCGTGCGCGCGACACGGGACGTCGACGTTGCCGTGTGCGCGGTGAGCTGGCCGTTTCACGCGCAACTCGTCGACGCACTCGTCGCGACGGGGCAATTCACGCGTGCGCCCAAACAGCAGCAGAAACTGCTGTTCGACAGCGGCACGCACGGCTTTCGCACCGAGCTCGATCTCGTGCCGTTCGGGCCGCTCGAAACAACACCAGGCGAGATCGCCTGGCCGCCGGGCGGCGAATTCGTGCTGACCGTGCTGGGCTTTCAGGAAGCGGTCGATACCGCACTGGCCGTGTCGATCGGTGCGGACAACGTGGTGCCGGTGGCGAGCCTGCCTGCGCTTGCGTTGCTGAAATTGCTCGCGTGGAAGGACCGGCGCGCGCGCCAGAACAGCGACGCATACGACCTGCTGTTCCTGCTGCGTCATTACCACGACGCCGGCAATCGCGAACGAATCTGGGATGCCGCGCCGGACCTTCTGGAAGTGCATGCATTCCAGCCGGGCCTTGCCGCGGCCGGGCTGCTCGCACGAGATGCGAAACGGATCGCTTCGCCACAAACGCGCGACGCCGTCCGCACGCTCTTGTCCGACGAAGCGACTTACACGACGCTCGGCCAGGATCTGCTGGCCCGTGCGTTCGCGTCGCTGCCGGGTGAATTCAACGACGACGCCGACCGGTATCTCGATGCGTTCCGCCGCGCGTTTCTCGTCGATTCGCCCGCTCCGCACGCATGATGCGTCGCGGAGCAGCAGCGACGTCATCGCACTTTCGGCCGGACGTGTTCATGCCGCCCAGTCCTCGAGCGACAACCCCGCGACACGGCCGAATTCGCGGCCGTTGTTCGTGACGAGCACCGCGCCCGCCGCGATCGCATGCCCGGCAATCGACGCATCGTTTGCGCCGATCGGCGTGCCGCGCGCGGCGAGATCCGCGCGGATCGCGGCCGTGGCATCGACTGCCGCCGTATCCCACGACAGCACGCCGTCCAGCCGCGAGATGAAGGCCGTCACGAGTTCCGCATGCTTCGGCGACGCCTTCCTGCCAACCGCGCCGAACCGCATCTCGGCATAGGTGATGGCCGACACGACGATCCGGTGCTGCGCATTCACGCACGACTGCAGCCGCGACAGCACCACGGGCGGCCGTTCGCGCATGATGAACGAACAGATGTTCGTATCGAGCATGTAGAGCGTGGTCACCGGCTGGACTCCGTCGGCGCGTCGGTATCGCCGGACAGGTCGAAGCGACCGGGCTCGATGACGGCCGGGCGCTCGGCAAGGAAATCGGCATCGACCAGCGGTTCGTTCGCGAACGACAGCCACGTCGGCCGTACCGGCCGCAGCAGCAAGGTGTCGCCCTCGCGGCGGATCTCGAGTTCGGTCACCCCTTCGAACTCCATGTCCTTCGGGATGCGGATGGCCTGGTTACGGGCATTCTTGAAAATGGAAACGGTGCGCATGAGCCACTCCATGGGAGTACGATGCGCCCATTCTAGACATATGCTGGCATATGTCAATTTAGCGGGAGGCGAATTCGCCGTTGCGTCCCACGTTGTCGAGGATGTCTGATTCATGCTGCCGGCCTGTCGTCGATGAGAGGAGCGATCCATTCTTCACGACGCAGGCCGCGCGGTCCATATCCCGGACGGCTAATGCACACGCATCGCAAGGCCGCGCGCAACGCCGCATCGACGCTGCGCGCGGCGCCCCGTCACGGTAACCGGAAAGTGTCAAAGAACGTATCGCGCTCGATCACGGTGAGCGCTGCCCGCTTGTGCGGGAAGTCGAACTCCTTCAGCGTGTAGAACCCGAGCCGGTGCATGTACGCGATGTGCCGCACGTGATCGACGCGCGGCTCGCCGACGAGCCGCTGCGTGCGCGGTTCGTCGACGAACATGTAGTGCAGCACCCCGCTCCACCACGCATGCAGCTTGCCGGCGCTCTGGAAGCGCGAGTCGCCGATCAGCAGGTGCAGCCCGCGATCGTAGTCGTGCGCGTCGTAGAACGGCGCGAGACGGTCCTCCTTCGCCCAGTAGAACTCGAAATAGCCGAACGGCGTGTCGTCGAAATAGCCGATCATCGGGTGCATGTGCGGATCGGCAAGCCGCTCGGCGAGATACGCCGCATGCTCGTCGCGCGTGCCGCGCTGATCCCAGAAATGCGCGACGCGATCGAGGTTCATCCAGCCGCTGAACAGGTCCGCGTGCGCGTCGATGTCGACGGTGCGCAGGCTGAACGTCATCCCGACCTGCGGCATGTATCGCGCATAGATCTCGCCGGCCGGCGACGGCGGCCGCACCGGATGCCGGTGGCCGTCCGTGATCGCGTAGCGCAGCGGCATCCCGCCCGATGCAGGCGCCTTCAGCCACGGCCGCGGGTTCTGCCAGAACGTCGTCCGCGATACGGTGAGCCGCAGCGTGTCGCCCGCGACCTGCGCGCCGTCGATCACGCCCTCGCGCACTGCACGCGCGACGTACGACTCGACGGCTGCCGCGTCCGCGCCGGCGAGCGGCACCGAGATCATCGCGATGTCGTGCCGCGTGTCGGTGTTGAACAGCGCGACGAATGCCGCGAGCAGCGCGTCCGGCGCATCGTCGGGCCGCCATGCATCGAGCGTGTGCTCGACGATCGACACGCCCTGCCTCTGCGCGGCGCCGTCGAGCGCGGCAGCCACCTCACCTTCGACGGCGTCGGCGGCGCCGGCCGGTTTCGTCAGCGTGTCTTCCATCAAAGTACTCCCGCGTCGTGGCGGTCGGCGAGGACGTGCAGCCCCCGCTCGAGCGCCGGAAACAGGCTGCGCTGGAAGTTGTTCCAGCGCAGTTCGAGAATCGTGTCGTCCGGCGCGATCGGCGTGTCGAGCACGTCGCTGATCACCTCGCCGGAATCGATGCCGTTGTCGACGTAGTGAAACGATGCGCCCGTCATCGTCACGGGCGCGACGGACGACGTCGTGCCGCTCGCCCAGTCGACCCGTTCGCCGCGCGCGCCGTGCAGCGCGTCGAGCGTCGCCCACGCGCCGCGGCGCTGATACGGCGAATCGTCGGCCGTGATGCCCGGGTGGATGTTGGCGATGCGCCGGTGAAAGCGCGCGCCGGGCCGCACGAGCTCGTCGAGGATCACGAGCAGCCCGTCGAGCACGACGATGTCGGCGTCGAGTTCGAGCAGACGCTCGAGCAGGCGTCGCTCGAACGCCTGCTTGCCGGCCACGCGCTCGCGCGCGTCGCGCGGCAGCCGCCGGTACGTCGACGCAATCGTGCAGAACAGTTCGTCGACCGGCCGGCCCTGCACCGTCAGGCCTTCCGGCAGGATCCACGGCCGGCCCGGCGTGCGTGCGAAGCCGTAGTCGGCGACTTTCGCGCGGTCGGCGGGCGACCCTTCGTCGTCGTCGACGATCACGCCCTGCAACGTATAGCGTTCGCCCAGCGACGAATCGTTCAGGCGCTCGACGAGGAATTCGAGCGGCGCCTTCATGTAGCGCGTGCCGCCGCGATAGGCGACCGGCTGGCCGGCACGATCGGCCGCGCCGTTGCGCAGCGACTGGATGTAGACGAGATTTTTCTTCGGCATGGAGGCGTCGTGGAAAAGCGGACGAAGGCGCCGCGGCCGGCCCGCGCCGGCCACGAAGGCCGGCCGGCTGGCCGCGGCACGCAACGTCACCAGTTGTATTTCGCGGTCGCGATGACCGTGCGGTCGGTCCCGAACACGCAGACGTTCATCGACTGGCAACCGCTGATGTAATGGCGGTTGAACAGGTTCGTCCCGTTCACGGCGAAGCGCCAGTTACGCATGTCGTAATGCAGGCCCGCGTCGAACAGCGTGACGCTCGATACCGTCAGCGAGTTGTCGGCCGCACCGGCCGACGCGCTCTGGTAGCGAATGCCGCCGCCGAGGCCGAAGCCCGCGAGCGGCCCCGTGTGCCAGGTCCAGTCGGTCCACAGCGACGCCATCTGGCGCGGACGCGGAATGTCGACCGGCCAGTTGTTCAGCGAGACGTCGTTGGCCTGCACGTTCTTCACGTCCTGATAGACGTACGACGCGATCACCGACAGGTTCCGCGTGACCTTGCCGGTCGCGCTCAGCTCGATCCCGCGCGAACGCACCTCGCCCGTCTGCACCGACTTCGTGCCGGTGTTGTCCTGGCTCGGCAGCGCCGGCGTGAGCACGTTGGTCTGGTTGATCTGGTAGATCGCCGCGTTCAGCATCAGGTTCTTGCCGGGCGGCTGCCAGCGCAGGCCGGCCTCGATCTGCTTGCCGCGCGTCGGCTGCGGCAGCCCGCCGCCGAGCAGGTTCACGCCGATCAGCGGGTTGAACGACGTCGCGTAGCTGATGTACGGCGACAGCCCGTAGTCGCCCTGGTACGTGAGGCCGACGCGGCCGGTGAACGCCGTGACGTCCGCCTTCGTCGACGTGCCCGCCGCACGATCGTCCTGGCGCATGTTGACCCAGTCCTCGCGGCCGCCGAGCGTCAGCGTCCAGCGGTTCCACTTGATCTGGTCCTGCGCGTACAGGCCGAACGTGTTCATCGTCGTGTACGTGTTGGTGCGGAACGTCGCGTCGGGCGTGAACACCGCCGTCGTGACGGGCTGGTACACCGGGTTGTAGATGTTCAGCGGCGGCGCGGCGGCGAGCCACTCGCTGTCGGTCGCGGTCTGGCGGTTGTACTGGAAGCCGAGCAGCAGCGTGTGCTGCAGCGGGCCCGTCGCGAAGCGGCCCTCGAGGTTGTTGTCGATGTCGAAGCGGCTGTAGTTCATCTGGAACACGCCGGCCCAGCGCGACACGTCGGTCGTGCTGCCGTCGACGAAGCCGTTGCCGAACACCGAGCCGTTGTCGAGCGACAGGTGCATCAGGCGCGTGTTCTGGCGGAACGTCCAGGCCGGCGTCAGGTTGCGCTCGAACTGGTAGCCGACCGACCACTGCTTCTTGCGGTAGTAGTTGAAGGCGCCGTCGCCTTCGTAGACGTCCTTGTTGATCTGGCCGTTCGGGTTCGGCAGCACCGTGCCCTGCGCGGGCACGAAGTTCGACGAGATGTCGCCCCAGTCCTGCAGGTACGTCGCGGACAGCGTCAGCGACGTATCCGCGTCCGGGCGCCAGCGGAACGACGGCGCGAGCGCGACGCGCTGGTCGTTGTTCGGGCCGGTCAGCGCATTGCCGTCGCGCGCGACGCCGACGAACCGGTACGCGTACTTGCCGTCCGGGTCGAGCTTGTCGCCGACGTCGATCATGAACTGCTTGCGCGCGTAGTTGCCGATCTGCACCCCGGCTTCGCGCACGCGCTCGCCGTCGGCGAGCTTGGTCTGTACGTCGATGATCGCGCCCGGGTCGCCCGCGCCGTACAGCACCGAGGTCGGCCCGCGCAGCACGCTGATGCTGTCGATCATGTACGGATCGACGCGCCAGCTCGCGAGGTTGATCGTGTTCGGCACCTGCAGCCCGTTCACGTAGGCGGTCGGCGTGAAGCCGCGCAGCGCCGCGTACCAGTCCGAGCGGTTGTCCGAACCGTACGACGAGAAGCCCGGCACGTAGCGCAGCGCCGCGTTCACGTCGGTGGCGCCGGTCATCTCGATCTGCTGCGCGGTGACGACGTTGATCGTCTGCGGGATCTCGTTGAGCGGCGTGTCGGTCTTGGTGCCGCTCCTGCTGCGCTTCGCGACGAGCCCGACCGTGCCGTCGCCTGCCGAGGCCGCGTTGACGGTGATCGCCGGCAGCGTGCCGTTTTGCGCGCCGGTCGACGTACTCGTCGTCGCGCCGTTCTGCGCACTGCCGGCCGACGCCGCGGCGCCTGCGTTCACGGCCGGCGCCGTCTGGGCGTATGCGTGCCCTGCCGCCGCCATCCCGAACGCCACGCTTGCCGCGGCTGCGATCGCACGCAAACGCGTGCCTGTTGCCCACTCCATCTTTCTCTGCTCCACTTTTTTCATGCGGTCTCCGACCGCGCCTTTGTCAAAGAGCGAAAGCCATCCGGCCCGCGCTCACCCCGTTTTCCCGTCGTTTTTCATGCAGTGCCCGGGTCGCGCCTTCGTCATGGGCGGACGCGATCCCGTCTTCGAGCGACGCGCAGATTTCGTCCGCGCGGCGCGCCAGTACCGACAGCAGCGTGTCGGACAAGCCGTGGCTGTCTTCGCAGCAGCCTTGCAGGTAGATGCGCGGCGTGAAGTGCTCGGGCGTCGCGAGCAGGTAGTCGCGCGTGACGTCGCCGCGCGTGAGCGCATCGCCCAGGTGCGGCGCGAGCCCTTCGAGCAGCGCCGAATGCGTGTCGCGGCGGTAGCCGGTCGCGAGCACGAGCGCATCGAAGCGCTCGACGCGCGTGGCGCCGCTCATCCGGTCGCGCAGCGTCAGCTCGACGCGGCCGTCGGCCGTGCGCACCGCGGCCTCGATCGCGCTGTTCGCGAGCAGCGCGTGGCGCGGCGTGCCGTCGATGCGCTGCAGATACAGCATTTCGTAGATCTGCTCGATCAGCGGCCGGTCGACCACCGCGTAGTTCGTGTCGCGATAGCGCTCGAGCAGCGCGCGGCGCGCGTCGTGCGGTTGCGCATAGACGACATCGGTGAACTCGGGACTGAAGATTTCGTTGACGAACGGGCTGTCGTCGGCCGGCTTCAATGCGCCTGCGCGCATCACGAGGCTCGCATCGACGTGCGGGAAGCGGCGCGCGAGATCGATGAACACCTCGGCCGCGCTCTGCCCCGCGCCGATCACCGCGACGCGGCGGCGCTCGCCGTCGGGCGACGCGACGAGCCGGTCGATGTCGGTCAGGTACGACGACGAATGGATCACGCGGTCGCGGCCGAGCGCGGCGAACGCGTCGGGAATCGCGGGCGTGCCGCCGACGCCGACCGACAGTGCGCGCGTGACACGCTGGCGCTCGTGGCCGGCCGCGTCGCGCGACAGCACGCGCAGCGCGTCGATCGTCGCGCCGTCGCCGCGTACCGGCTCGATCGCCAGCACGGTCTCGCCGTAGTGAACGCGGTCGTCGAACGCGTCGGCCACCCAGCTCAGGTAGTCATGGAATTCGACGCGGGTCGGGTAGAAGTTCTTCAGGTTGACGAATTCGTTCAGGCGGCCGCGTTCGAACAGGTAGTTGATGAACGTGTAGCGGCTTTTCGGATCGCGCATCGTGACGAGATCCTTCAGAAACGAGATCTGCATCCGGCAGTCGTCGAGCAGCATCCCGCGATGCCAGCCGAATTCCGGCTGGCGCTCGACGAAGCAATGGGCGAACGTGCGCGCGCCGCTGCGCTCCGCGAGGCGCACGGCCAGCGCCAGATTCGACGGCCCGAAGCCGACGCCGATCAGGTCGAATACGGTTTCTCTCTGCATGTCTCAGTTCCCTTGTCGGTGAATCCGGCCCGTCAGACGTGACGGCCGGAGAAGAACGTCTCGCGCAGCGTGCGCATCCACAGCGGCTGCGCGTCGGCCAGCGCCAGGCGGCGCTGCCGCGCGAAGCCATGCCGCGCGAGATGGTCGGCAACCCGCGCGTGGCCAGCCGGAACGGCACAGCCGACCGCTTCGGTACGCAGGTCGTCGAGAAACAGGTAATGCACGACGGACGGCAGCCAGCCGGCCACGCACTGCGGGCCGCGCCAGCGCGACTCGCCGACCAGCATCCGCAGCCCGCGGTCGTAGTCGCGTGCCGCGACGTGCGGCGCAAGCGCGTCTTCCTTCAGCCAGACGGCCTCGAAGTACGCGAACGGTTCGCCGTCGAAGCAGCCGACGAGCGGCGTCACGTGCGGATCGGCGTCGGGGGCGATACCTGGCGCGCCTTCGGTGCCGCATTGCACGGGGCATGCGCCCGGCCAGCCGTCGTGCACGCGCGGTTCGTCGAACCAGCGCGCGAGCCGTTCGGCGTCCTCCGCCGGCTGCCAGCCGCGCAACGTGAAGCGCACGCCGAGCGCCGGCAGGTCGCGCGCGTAGACGTCGCCGCGCGGCGCGGGCGGGCGGCGCGGATGACGCCGGCCATCGGTGAGCATCGGCAGCGTCGCGCACGGCAGGTGCGGGCCGACGAGCCACAGGTCGGCCTGTTGCGCCCAGCCGTCGCGCACGCAGCGGCCGGCGTCGGCGAGCACGCCGCTCGCGCGCAACGCATCGAGCGCGACCGCCGGCCACGCGGCCGGATCGAGCCGGATCGCCGCGTGGCGTGCACTGTCCGAGAATGCCGCGGCCAGCGCCGCCAGCAGCGCACGGCGCTGGTCGGCCGGCGCCGCGCGATGGTTGTAGGCGACGAGGCGCAGTGCGCCGTCGTCGCCGAGCTGCGCACGCAGCAGCTGCGCGCCGATGCCGTCGCCCTGCGCGACGCGGATCTCCGTGCCGTCGCGCATCGCGAACAGGCCGTCCGCGAACGCGAGGCGGTACGTATCGAGCATCGTGAATCCGTCCGGACGGACTTCAGCCAGCATGGCGCGCCTCCTGTCCTGTTTCCGCTCGTGCAGCGAGCCGTGCGCCGAGGGCCGCGAGCGTCGGCGCCGCGAACACGTCGGCGACCGTCAGCGCATGACCGGCACGGCTGGCCGCGTCGACGAAGCGCACGACGTCGAACGACGTCGCGCCGGCCTCGAACAGGTCCGCATCGGCCTCGGGCGCGGCCGTCGCGAACGTGTCCGACCACAAGGCCGCGAGTACGACCGCCGCGTGCGACGACGGTGCGTGGCCCCGTGCCTGCGCGCCTGCCTGGGTGCTGAACGCGGCGTGCGCGGCCACGCGTGCGTCCGGCACACCGAGCGCCGCTTCCGGCGCGCCGGCGAAGCGGGCGACTTCGTCGTGATAGACGTCGACGAGCGCCTCGACGAAACGTCGGTCGAGCAGTTCGTCCGCATACGAGAACGCGGCGCTCACGCGGCCGTCCGGGTGCTCGACGACGTCCAGCTCCAGCGTGAACACGACGCGATGGCGCACGTCGGCGAATCCGGCGAGCGACAGGCCGGCCCAGTCGCGCGCGGCGGCGCCGGTAGGACGCAGGTAGTTGAACATCACCTGGAACAGCGGATTGGCCTGCGCGGCACGCGGTACGCGCAGCGCGGCGACGACGTCGGCAAACGGCACGTCGGCATGCGCGTACGCAGCAAGCGCCGTGTCGCGCACTTGCGCCAGCACTTCTGCGCGGCGGGCAGCCGGGTCGATCCGCGTGCGCACGACGACCGAGTTGATGAACAGGCCGAGCGCTTCGCGCGCCGCGTCGCCGGTGAGCTCACGCGTCGACGCCAGCACGCCGACCGGCTGGTCGGCCGCCCCCGTCGTGCGGAACAGCGCGGTATTGAGCGCCGCGTGCAGCAGCATCGGCAGCGTCGCGTGCGCGGCCGATGCGGCGCCGCGTGCAGCGCGGATCAGGTGCGCATCGAATTCGAACGCGATGCGGGCGGCGCGCCATTGCGGGTCGGCCGGCGCGTCCATGCGCTGCGGCAGCACGCGCGACGGCAGATCGGCCAGCGCATCCTGCCAATACGCGACGCGGGCAGGATGGCACGGTGCCGGCAGCACGAGCGGTACCGCCGGTTGGACGGCCAGTTGGGCGGCCGGTTGGACGGCCTCGTCGGCCGGCATGGCGCTGCCCTGCACACGGGCGACATAGCGTGCGCGCACCGCATCGAGCCACAGCTCGATCGATTCGCCATCCGACACGATGTGATGGATCGTCACCGACAGCACGTGGTCGTCCGTACCGAGCCGCAGCACGCGGGCGCGCCACAGCGGCGCGTCCGCCGCGAGGTCGAACGGCGCGAGTGCATCCTCGTCGGTCAGCGCGGCCGCGCGGGCAAGCGCATCGGCTTGCGTCGACAAGTCGATCACCGGCAGTTCGACAGAAACGTCCGCATCGATTCGCTGGCCCGGCAGCGCGCCGTCGCGCGCAACGAGTCGCGTGCGCAGCGCCGGATGCACGGCGGCCGTATCCGAGAACGCGGCGCGCAGCGCATCGACGTCGAGCGGGCCGCGCACGCGCAGCGCAACCGGAATGTTGTACGCGGCGCTGTCCGGCTGTGCGCGCCACAGAAACCACAGGCCGAGCTGCGCGGGCGACAGCGGCCACACGCCGTGCGCATCGGGCCTGGCCACCGCGACGCCCGGCGCTGCGGCGCCGGCATGCACGGCGCGCGGCGCATCGGCCACCTGCAGCGCGTACTGCGCCAGCACGGGCGTCTCGAACAGCGCACGCACCGGGACGTCGCGGCCGAGCCGCTCGGCCACGCGCGTCGCGACGCGAACGGCGGCGAGCGAATGGCCGCCGAGATCGAAGAAATGATCGCCACGGCCGACACGCTCGAGATTCAGCACGTCGCACCAGATCGCCGCGAGCGCGGCTTCGTCGCCATCGTGCGGCGCCTCGTATGCGCGTTCGACGCGCACCGGCGCCGGCAGCCGCGCGCGGTCGACCTTGCTGTTCGCGTTGCGCGGCAGCGCGTCGAGCACGATCAGTTGCGCGGGCACCATGTAGTCGGGCAGCGTGCGGCGCAGGTGTGCATCGAGCGTCGCGGCTTCGACCGGCTGTGCAGCCGCCTGCGCATCGGCAGTCAGCTCGACATACGCGACCAGTTGCGCGAGCACGCCCTGCACGTGCACGACCGCGCAGGCTTCGCGCACCGAGTCGTGTGCGGCGAGTTGCGCTTCGATCTCGCCAAGCTCGATGCGCAGCCCGCGCAGCTTCACCTGGTGATCGACGCGGCCGATGAAGTCGAATACGCCGTCCGCGCGGCGGCGCACGAGGTCGCCGGTGCGGTACAGCCGCGCGCCAGGCGCACCGTACGGGTCGGGCACGAAGCGCTCGGCCGTCAGTGCAGGACGGTCGAGATAGCCGCGTGCGACGCCGATCCCCTCGCCGCCCAGGTACAGTTCGCCGATCACGCCGACCGGCAGCGGATGCAGCCGCTCGTCGAGCACGTGGGCCGTACGCGCGCCGACCAGCGTGCCGATCGGCAGATACGCGGCGTCGCCGAGCTTCGCGAGATCGTCGCCGGGCCGGAACATCCACAGCGTCGGCGTGATGACCGTCTCGGTCGGGCCGTAGCCGTTGACCACGCGCACGTTCGGCAACGCGCGGCGCAGCAGCGCGAACGCCTCGCGCGAGGTCGCCTCGCCGCCGACGGTCAGCGAACGCAGCGTCGGCGGCGCACCGTGCGCGAGCGCCCATTCGGCGAGCTGCGCGGCGCAACCGGGCGGCACGTAGGTCATCGTCACGCCGTCGCGGACCATCATCGCGCAGGTCTGCGCGGGCGGCCACAGCACGTCGGCCGTCACGGACACGGCGGCACCCGACATGTATTGCGAAAACCAGCCTTCGTGCGCGCCGTCGAAGTTGACCGACTGGAACAGCAGGAACACGTCGTTCTCGCCCGCGCCGTAGCGCGCGGCGATCGCCGCGCAATGCAGCGCGAACGACGCATGGTCGACGATCACGCCCTTCGGCTTGCCGGTCGAACCCGACGTGTAGATCGCGTAGGCCGCGTGCCCCGGCAGCACGTCCGGCAGCGCGACGTGTGCAGCTTCGTCGAGCGTATCGATCGCATCGGCACGCCAGTCGCGCAGCGCCGGCAATGCGGGCAGCGACGCGGCGCTCGCGCCGTCGGTCAGCACGTGCGCGATGTTCGCGTCGCCGACGATCTGCGCGAGCCGTTCGCGCGGATGCGCGGGATCGAGCGGCACGAACGCGGCGCCCGACTTCAGTACGGCGATCAGCGCGACGAGCAGGTCGACCGAGCGTTGCAGCGCGACGCCAACGCGCATCTCGGGCCGTACGCCGGCCTCGACCAGGTGACGCGCCAGGCGCGCCGCACGGGCGTCGACTTCGCCGCGTGTCAGCGCGCGGTCGATATCGGCCACACCGCGAGCGTCAGGCCGCGCGTGGGCGTGCGCGGCGATGCGCACATGCACGGGGACGAACGGTTCGCCTTCGGTCGCGCCTGCCGGCGCATTCCACGCAAAAAGCTGCGCGCGTTCGGCGGCGGGCAGCCAGTCGAGATCGCCGACCGGTATGTCGGGGCGTGCAAGCGCATCGGTCAGCAGCGTGACGAAGCGTGCGGCCAGTCGCGCGATCGCGTCGGCATCGAACAAATCGAGTGCATAGATGAACGCCGCATCGAACGTACCGTCCGGCGTCGCCTCGACGGACAGCGTCAGGTCGAATTTCGCGGACGGCGTACCCGAAGGCAGCAACGCGGCCGAAGCCGCGCCGAGCGCCGGCAGCGCACGGCGTTCGCCATACGCGGCCATCACCTGGAACAGCGGATGGTGACTCGCGCTGCGCGGCACGCCGAGCGCGTCGACCACCTGCTCGAACGGCACGTCCTGGTGCATCTGCGCGTCGACGAGCGCGCGCTGCGTGCGCGCGACCAGCGACGAGAAATCGCCGTGCGCGGGCACGTCGACGTCGATCGCGAGCGTGTTGACGAAGAAGCCGATCAGCCCGGCGACTTCCGCGCGCTCGCGGTTTGCGGCCGGCACGCCGACGCAGATCCGCGCGTCGCCGGTCGCACGCGCCAGCAGCGCATCGAGCGCGGCGAGCAGCACGGCGAACGGCGTCGCGCCCGACGCAGCGGCAAAGGCACGCAGTTGCGCGCCGACGCGCGCGTCGAGCGAAAACACATGGCGCGCGCCGCGCGCACTGCGGCGTGCCGGCCTTGCCATCGCGCCCGGCAGCGTCAGCACGCCGCGTTGCGGATCGAGCCGTTCGCGCCAGAACGCGAGCTGACGATCACGTTCGCCGGCATCGAGCCAGCGGCGCTGCCACAGCGCGTAGTCGGCGTACTGGATCGGCAGCGGCGCGAGCGGCACCGGCCGGTCGGACGCATACGCACGATAGAACGCCGCAAGTTCTTCGAGCATCACGCCCGACGACCAGCCGTCCGACACGATGTGATGCACGGTCAGCGCGAGCCAGTGATGCGTCGCGTCGAAGCGCACCAGGTGCGCACGCACGAGCGGTGCCGTGCCGAGATCGAACGGCTCGGCTTCGTCGGCCGTCGCGACCGTTTCCGCGCGCGCCACGCGCTGTGCGTCCGGCAGCGCCTCGAGATCGGTTTCGCGCCACGGGCAGCGCAGCGGCGCGTGGATCGTCTGCGCGACGCCGTCCTGCGCTTCGTCGAAGGTCGTGCGCAACGCTTCATGACGGGCGATCAGCGCATCGCAGGCGAGCCGCAGCGCATGCACGTCGAGCGGGCCCGTCAACGCCAGGCGCTCGGTGATGTGATACGCATCGGGCGCATCGATCAGCCGCGCGTGCAGCCACAGCCGCGTCTGCGCGAACGACGCCGGCACGCGATCGCTGCGCGGCGTGCGCGGCGGGATCGGCAGCACGCGGAAGTCGATGCCGGCCGCGCCGAGCTTGTCGATGAAGACCGCGCGCTGCGCGTCGGGCAGTTGCGCGAAACGCGTCGCGAGCGCGAGCCAGTCGGGTTGAACCTTCGTCATCCGTCGTCCTTATTGGGTTTCCAGTTCGCCGAGCAGCGCGTCGATCGCGCTCGCCGCATCGGTCGCGCCGCGCGCCGCGCACGCCGCGTCGATCGCTTCCGCGCAGCGCGCCAGCGTGCGCGTGTCGAACAGCGTGCGCAGCGGCAGCGCGAGCCCCCAGTGCAGGTTGGCTTGCGCATGGGCCTGCGTCGCGAGCAGCGAGTGACCGCCGAGCAGGAAGAAATCGCCGTCGCGGCCGATCGCGTCCACGTGCAGCACGCGCTGCCAGATCTCCGCGAGCGCGCGCTCGGTATCGGTCGCGAGTTCGACGGTTTCGGCCGTTTCGCGCACCGGGGCCGGCAGCGCATGGCGGTCGCATTTGCCGTTCGGCGTGACGGGCAACGCGTCGAGCTCGATCAGCTGGGACGGCACCATGTAGGCCGGCAGTTGCGCGCGCAGTGCGTCGAGCAGCGCCGCGCGGTCGAGCGGGCCTGCGTCGCCACGGGCGACATAGCCGATCAGTTGCTCGTCGCGCACGATCACGACCGCATCGTTCACGCCGGGCGCCGCGCGCAGCAGCGCTTCGATCTCGCCCGGCTCGATCCGCTGGCCGCGCAGCTTCACCTGCGTGTCGACGCGGCCGAGGTAGTCGAGCGCGCCGTCGGCACGCCGGCGCGCGAGGTCGCCGGTGCGGTACATGCGCGCGCCAGGCACGAACGGATCGGGCACGAAGCGCTCGGCGGTCAGCGCCGGACGGCCGAGGTAGCCGCGCGCGAGGCCCGCGCCCGCGAGATACAGTTCACCGGTCGCGCCGGCCGGCACCGGCTGCCACGCGGCATCGAGCACGTGCAGTTGCAGGTTCGCGATCGGATGACCGATCGGCACCGCGACCGCGTGCGCGTCGGCGGGGCCGCAAGTCCAGTGCGACACGTCGATCGCGGCTTCGGTCGGCCCGTACAGGTTCACGAGCGTCGCGTTCGGCAAGAGGCGCGCCATCTTCGCGACGAGTTCGGGTGCGAGCGCCTCGCCGCTCGCGACGATCAGGCGCACGCTGTCGCATTGCGCGGCGGCCGAGAAGTCGTCGAGATGTGCGGCGAACGCGGCCAGCATCGACGGCACGAAATGCAGCACCGTCACGCCGTGCGCGTGGATCGCGGCCGCGAGACGCGCCGGGTCGCGATGGTCGCCGGGCGCGGCGATCGCGAGCTTCGCGCCGATCGCCAGCGGCCACACGAATTCCCAGACCGACACGTCGAAGCCGAACGGCGTCTTGTGCAGCACGACGTCGTCGCGCGTCAGCCGGTACGCGTGCTGCATCCACGCGATCCGGTTCGCCAGCGCGCCGTGCGTATTGCCGGCACCTTTCGGCTTGCCGGTCGAGCCGGACGTGTAGATCAGGTACGCGAGCTGCGCGTCGTCGATCGCGGCGGCCTCGCTCGCGGGCGTGTCGCCCGCATCGTCGGCAAGCAGGTCCGCCACCGTCAGCAACTGCGTGTCGGCGCCCTCGCCCAGCGCGGCCTCGACCTGCTCGCGCAGATGGGCCTGCGTGATCGCGACGGCCGGCCGCGCGTCGCGCAGCAGGTACGCAATGCGCTCGGCCGGATAGTCGGGGGCGACCGGCAGGTACGCGGCGCCGGCCTTCAGCACGCCGACGAGCGCCATCACCATGTCGAACGAACGCTCGGCGCACAGCGCGACCGGCGTGTCGGGCTGCACGCCGCGCCGGCGCAGCGCGGCCGCGATGCGCGACGTCGCCACGTCGAGTTCGCGATAGGTCGCGCGATGCACGCCGCCGTGAGCGTCGGCATATTCGAGCGCGACCGCGTCGGGCGTCGCCTGCGCCGCGTCGGCGAATTGCAGGTGCAGCGGCCGCCGTTGCGGCGCCGGCCATGCGCGCGCCGTATCGTGGGCGAGCGCCAGCGCGTCGCGGGCGACATCGTCGGCGATCGACAGCGTGCCGAGCAGCGCGTCCGGCGTGCGCGCCAGCGCATCGAGCGCGCAGGCGAACGCACGGTGCCAGGTCTCGACCTGCCGTGCATCGACGCGTGCGGTGTCGTAACCGTAGTCGATCGTCAGTTCGGCGCCGCTTTCGATGACCAGCGTCAGCGCGAAGTCGGTCGCTTCGATGCTGCGTACACCGCTCAATGCCAACGCGCGCGGATCGGCGTCGCGCGCCGTGTCGTCGACCGGGTAGTTCTCGAACACGACCAGCGTGTCGAACAGTGCGCCGCCCGCTCCGCGCGCCCAGCGCTGGATGTCGGCGAGCGGCGTGTGCGCATGCTCGGCGGCGGCCGCGTTCTCGCGCTGCAGCGCTTGCAGCCAGTCGGCCGCGGGTTGCTGCGGAGCCGGTGCGGTAATCACCGGCAACGTGTTGATGAACAGGCCGAGCACCGCGTCGACGTCCGCGAGCGCGTCGAGACGGCCCGCGACGGTCGCGCCGAATGCGACGGCCGGCTGGTGCGTCATCCGCTGCAGCGCGAGCGCCCATGCGCCCTGCACCAGCGTGTTGACGGTCAGCTTCAATGCACGCGCCGTCTGCGCAACGCGCGTCGTCGCGTCCGCATCGAGCGTCGCGCGCCACGTGGCCATCTCGGCATCGGCGCGATCGGCCGTGCGTTCGGCAATCAGCGTCGGCGCGTCCAGGCGGGCGAGACGCTCGGTCCAGAAGCGCTCGTCGGCCTCGCGGTCGCGCGTGCCGAGCCATGCGATGAAGTCCCGGTAACGCAGTGACGGACGGCTCGCGAACGGCGACACGGCATCCGGGTCGCGATAGTCGCGCAGCACGTCGGCGAGCAGGCGCGCGGTGCTCCAGCCGTCGAGCAGCACGTGATGACGCGTCCACACGACGCGCCATGCGTCGTTCGACACACGGATCAGCGTGAGCCGCATCAGCGGCGGCTCGCGCCAGTCGAAACCACGCGCGCGGTCGGCCGCGAGCCAAGCGTCGAAATCGGCGTCGAGCGCGTCGCCGCGCTCGCGCCAGTCGAGCTGCTCGACCGGCATCCGGGCGTGACGATGCACGCACTGCAGCGGCGCAGCCTCGTCCGGCATCACGCTCGTGCGCAGGATGTCGTGACGAGCAACGGACGCGTCGAACGCGGCGGCGAGCCGGTCTGCGTCCAGCGCGGTCGCGGTCGCGACGAGCTGGTTCACGTAGCTCGCGTGGCCCGGCGCGAACAGCGCATGGAACAGGATGCCCTGCTGCATCGGCGACAGCGGATACACGTCGTCGATCGCGCGCCAGTCGAGCGGCGTGCGTTCGATCGCGGCTTGCGTGAGGCCCGCGGCCCGCGCGAGCGGGAAATCGCCCGGCGTCGCGCCGGCACCGCGATGCGCGACGCGCGACGCGCATGCGTCGACGAGCTCGCGCAGCGCGGACGCGAAGCGTTCGGCGAACGCATCGATCGTCGCGCGTTCGAACTGCGGCGCACCGTAGACCCAGTGCACCTTCAGCGTGCGTGCACCGTCGCGATCCGTGTCGAGGTACGCGTGGATCGCGAGCGTATTGCCGAGCGGGCCTTGCGGATCGCGCTCGACGCCGGTGCCGCCGAAGCGCGGCACGAGCGTCGCATCGCGCGGCGCGTCGAACTGGCCGAGATAGTTGAACGTGACGCGCGGGCGCGGCACGGCGGCCAGCGCCGCACGCGTCGCCGCATCGCCGTAATGGGCGAGCACGCCGAAGCCGAGCCCCTTGTGCGGCACGGCGCGCAGCGTGTCCTTGACCGCGCACAGCGTGTCGCGCGCGGTCGCCGCGACCGGCAGCGTCACCGGGTAATGGCTCGTCAGCCAGCCGATCGTTCGGCTCGCGTCCGCGTCGTCGAACAGCGCTTCGCGGCCGTGTCCTTCCAGTTCGACGCGGCACGACGCGGCATCGCGTGCGCCGGCGAGTGCCAGCGCGAGCGCCGCACCCAGCACTTCGATCGCCTGCGTGCGATAGGCCGCATGCGCGTCGGTCAGCGCGGCGCGGGTCAATGCCGCATCGATCGTCTGCACGACGACGGCCGCATCGGCATTCGTCGCCGCAGCGTCGGGATGATCGGGTACGACATCGCCGCCCTGTGCCATGCCGACCCAGTACGCGACTTCGTCCGCGAACGGCGACGCCGGTTCCGTCGCGGCACGCGCGAGCCGTGCGGCCCAGGCGTCGGCGCGCAGGCCCGGCTGCGACAGGCGGACCGGCGTGCGATCGTATGCGGCGCGATAGGCCGTGTCGAGATCGTCGAGCAGGATGCGCCACGACACGCCGTCGACGATCGCATGGTGAATCGCCAGATAAAGCTGCGTCGAACCGTCCGGCAGCCGCGCCGCGCACGCGCAGGCGAGCGGCCCGCGGCCGAGATCGAGACGGCGCTGCAACGCGTCGAAGCGCGCGAGCGCGTCTGCGTCGTCGCGGGCGGCGACTTCGACGAACGGCAATGCGTCGTACGGCTTCGCGGCGTCGCTCGCTTGCCACGTGCCGTCCGCACCACGCGCGAAGCGCCGGCGGAATGCGTCGTGATGCGACAGCAACGCGTCGAATGCGCGTGCGAACGCGTCGACATCGAACGCCCCGCGCACGTCGAACGCGACCGACTGGTTCCAGTGGCCCGGGTGCGGGATATCGAGCGCGAAGAAGCGTTGCTGCGCGGGCGTCAGGACCGGCGCGGCAGCCGGCGTCGCAGCTGACGTCGTGACCGCGCTCGCGGGCGGTACGGCAGCGGCCGCGTCGTCAGTCTTCGCGATGCGCGCGAGTTCGGCGACGGTCGGGCCGTCGAACACCTGCTTCGGCGTGAAGCGCACGCCGCGCTTGCGCGCACGGGCGATCACCTGCAGCACGAGGATCGAATCGCCGCCGAGTTCGAAGAAGTTGTCGTCGCGGCCGACGTTCGGTGCCTTCAGCACGGCCTGCCAGACTTCGGCGAGCACGGTTTCGACCGCGCCCCGCGGTGCGTCACCGGACGCGACCGCAACGGGTGCGGCAGCCAGTTCGCGCAATGCCGCGCGATCGATCTTGCCGTTCGCCGTCACCGGCAGCCGAGCCAGCGCGACGAACTGCGCAGGCACCATGTAGTCGGGCAGCGTCGCCGCGAGCGCTGCACGCACGGAGGCTTCGTCGAATGCCGCGCCGTCGCGCATCACGACGAACGTCGCGAGCCGTAAGCGGCCGTCGTGTTCGATCGCGAGCGTTTCGGCCTGTGCGACCGGCCCGGCCGCGCGCACGGCCGCGCTCACTTCGCCCGGTTCGACGCGGTAGCCGCGGATCTTCACCTGGTCGTCGATACGGCCGAGGAACGCGAGCCGGCCGTCCGTGCGCAACCGCACGCGGTCGCCCGTGCGATACAGCCGTGCACCGGGCGTGAACGGATCGGGTACGAAGCGCTCGGCGGTTTGTGCCGGGCGGCCGAGATAGCCGCGCGCGACACCCGGCCCGCCGAGATACAGCTCGCCCGTCGCACCGGCCGGCACGCACGCGCCGAACGCGTCGAGCACGAGCGCACGTGCATTCGGCAGCGGCAGGCCGAGCGGCACGCCGCTCGCGGGATCGCGTGCCTCGGCGGCAACCGACGCCGTGTCGCAGGCGATCGCGCCGACCGTCGCTTCGGTCGGCCCGTAATGGTTGATCACGCGGCAGGCCGGCGCGAGCGCGGCCAGGCGCGCGACGAGCGCCCACGTGAGCGTTTCGCCGCCCGTCACGAGCGCGTGGCGCGGCAGCACGTCGGCCGGCACGCGCGCGTCGAGCAGCGCTTGCAGGTGGCTCGGCACGATCTTCAGCACACCGACTTCGCGGCGACGCATTTCGTCGGCGAACAGGTCCGGATCGAACGCGCAGGCAGCCGGCAGCAGGTGCAATGTGCGGCCCGCGCACAGCGCGCCGAACAGCGACGTATGGCCGAGGTCGGCCGCGACGGTCGACACCATCGCAAACGATGCGTCCGGTGCGAACGCGAGTTCGTCGAGCATCCCCTGCACGTAGTCGGCCAGTGCGCCGTGCGAGACGACGACGCCCTTCGGCGTGCCGGTCGAGCCCGACGTATAGATCAGGTACGCGCCCTGTTCCGGATGCGGCGCGACGCGCACGCCGGCCGCATGGGCGAGCGTCGCATCCTGCGCGAGCGTGTCGACGTCGAGCGGCTGCGTGGCGATGCCGGCCGGCCACGCGGCGATGTCCGCGACGAGCGCCCAGCGCGCGCCGCAGTCGGCTGCCGCGGCGCCGAGTCGTGCGGCCGGCTGCGCCGGATCGAGCAGCACGGCGAGCGCGCCGGCCTTCAGCGCGCCCAGCAGGCCGACGACGAAACGCGCCGACCGTTCGATGCAGACGATCACGGACGCTTCGGCGCTCACGCCGCGCTGTATCAGTGCGCGTGCGACGCGGTTCGACGCGTCGTCGAGTTCGGCGAACGTCAGCGATGCCGATGCGTCGGCCAGCGCGATGCGATGCGGATATGCAGCCGCCTGCCGCGCGAACGCAGCGACGATGTCGGCGTGCTCGATGCACAATGCGCGACCGTCGCGCGGCTGGCGCGATGCGGCCGATGCGTCGCACGGCAGCGCGGCCGTCGTGTGCTGCGGATCGCGCGCGGCCGCGCCGACGAGCGCCGCATAGCTGTCGAGCCAGGCGCGCGCGGTGTCCGCGTCGATGCAGTCCGTCGCATAGGCCGCGACCAGTTCGATGCCGGTTGCATCGTCGGTGAAATCGACTGCGAAGTCGAAGCGCGCGGCGAGGTCGGGCCCCGGCGTCGCGATTGCCGTCGCGCCCGGCAGCACGCTGTCGTGCCGCGCATCGAACTGCTGCGCGAACTTCACGCGCAGCCATTCGTCGCCGCGCCTGACCGGCGGCTTCACCGCATCGACGACACGCTCGAACGGCACGTCCTGGTGCGCCACCGCGTCGAGCGCCGCCGTGCGCGCCGCATCGACGAGCGCGCGGAACGGCAGCGTCGGCGCCACTTGCACGCGCAGCGCGACCGTATTCAGGAACAGGCCCAGCAGCGCGCGCGTTTCGGGACGCTGGCGGTGCGCAACCGGCACC
Source organism: Burkholderia sp. BCC1972 (assembly GCF_905339605.1). Classification (NCBI taxonomy): domain Bacteria; kingdom Pseudomonadati; phylum Pseudomonadota; class Betaproteobacteria; order Burkholderiales; family Burkholderiaceae; genus Burkholderia; species Burkholderia sp. BCC1972. The sequence goes on from NZ_CAJPGH010000015.1 coordinate 95,248, forward strand.
GCGACGACGACGTCCGTTGCGCCGGTCAGGCGCGACAGCCACGCATCGAGCGCGGCGAGCAGCACCGTGAAGACGGTGGCCTGCGCGTCGCGTGCGAGGTGCCGCACGTCGGCCGCGACCGCGTCGGGCAGGCGCACCGACACGCGCGCGCCCTGCAGCGTGCGCACGGCGCCCGGCTGGCGGTCGACCGGCAGCGCGAGCGGGCCCGGCACGTCGCGCAGGGCGTCGCGCCAGTAGTCGAGCTGGCGTGCGCCCTCGCCGCCGGCCAGCATGGCGCGCTGCCAGTCCGCATAGTCGGCGTACTGGATCGGCAGGTCGGGCAGCGACGGTTCGCGGCCTTCGGCATACGCGCGATACGCAGCCGACAGCTCGTCGAACGCGCAGCGCGAGCTCCAGCCGTCGGTGATCGCATGATGCGCGGTCAGCAGCAGGCGGTGGCGGTTATCGGCAAGCGCGACGAGCGTCGCGCGCAGCAGCGGGCCGCGCGCGAGGTCGAACGGCTCGGCCGCGTCGCGTTCGGCGAGACGCGCGGCTTGGGCATCGCGCGCGGCCGGCTGCTGGTCGCGCAAGTCGACGTCGGCGATCGACACCGGCAAGTGCGCATGAATTCGCTGCATCACGACGCCGTCGTCGTTGTCGACGAGCGTCGTGCGCCACGCTTCGTGACGCCCGATCACGTGATCGAGCGCGCGCTGCAGCGCGTCGCGGTCGAGCGCGCCGTCGATCGTCCAGTGCGCGGCGATGTGATACGCGGCGCTCGCGTCACGCGTTTGCGCGAGCACCCAGAAGCGTTGTTGCGCGAGCGAGGCCGCACGGTCGACATGCGGTGCGCGCGAGGCAGCCGCATCGGCCGGCGCACGGCGCGCGCCGATGGCAGCCAGCGGTTCGCCGGTCTCGCGCTCCGCACGATCGACCTGCTCGGCCAGCTCGGCGAGCGCCGGATCGGCGAACAACGTGTCCAGCCGCAGGTTCACGCGCATGGCCGCACGGATCGCGGCCTGCAACTGCATCGCGGCAAGCGAATCGGCGCCCAGCGCGAAGAACCGGTCGTCGCGCGACGGGATGGCATCGAGGCCCAGCAGCGTCTGCCAGAAGCCGGCGATCTGCTGTTCGGTCGGCGTGCGCGGCGCATCGCCGGCACCTTGCGTCGTGTCGCGGGCAGCCGCAATCCGCTCGCGCAACGCGGCACGATCGAGCTTGCCGTTCAACGTATACGGCAGCACGTCGCAGCGCACGAACCGGTGCGGTTGCCACGCAGCCGGCAATTGCGTGGCCACATGCGCCTTCAATGCCGCATCGTCGGCCGCCGCGCGCAGCGCGACGCACGCGATCAGCCGCGTCGGACCGTTGCCGGTCTCGGCCACCACGGCCGCGTCGGCCACGGCCGGATGCGAGCGCAGGCACGCGGCGATTTCCGCCGGCTCCACGCGCACGCCACGCACCTGGACCTGATCGTCGAGGCGGCCGAGATAGTCGAATGCGCCGTCGTCGCGCAGCCGTGCGAGGTCGCCGGTGCGGTAGACGCGTGCGCCGGGCTCGCCGTCCGCATCGGGAATGAAGCGTTCGGCCGTCAAGGCCGGACGGCCGTGATAACCGCGCGCAACGCAGACGCCGCCGAGCAGCAACTCGCCCGCGCCGTCGTCCGCGGCGCCGTCGACACGCGCGACGCGCGGGCCGATCACGCGGCCGATCGGCAGCGATGCATACGCGTCGTCCGCGGCCAGCACGGGCGTCTCGCCCGGCTCGACCGGCCACAGCATCGGCGAGATCACGGCCTCGGTCGGCCCGTACCCGTTGATCAGGCGTACCGACGGGAACGTGCCGCGCACGAATTCGAATGCCTGCTGCGGCAGCGCTTCACCGCCGAATGCGAGCACGCGCAGCGCCGGCGGCACGCCGTCGCGCGCGGCAACGGCCGCGAATTCGCGCAGGTAGGCAGGCGGGAACGCGGCCACGTTGACCGACTCGCGCACGAGCAGCGCATGCGCGGCCTCCGGCGCGAACGGTTGCGGCGGCGCCACGACGATGCTCGCGCCGATCGCGAGCGGCGCCAGCCAGCATTCATGCGCGGCATCGAAGTTGACCGACGCGAAATGCAGCAGACGGTCGCCGGCCTCGATCGGCAGCGCGGCAGCGAGCGCGGCGCAATGCGCGGCAAGCGGCCCGTGCTCGACGACCACCGCCTTCGGCGTGCCGGTCGAGCCCGACGTATAGATCATGTAGGCGGCCGAACGCGGGTGGACCGGCACGGCTTCTTCATGGTCCGCACCGAGGGCCGGCTCGCCCGCGGTTGCGGTTGCCGGATCGAACGCGTGTTCGAACGGCGTGCCGAGCGCCGCACGACCGGCCGCATCGACGATGCCGTGCCGCAGCTGTGCATCCCGGACGATCCAGTCGAGGCGTGCGGCCGGATGACGCGGATCGAGCGGCACGAACACGCCGCCCGCCTTCAATACGGCCAGCAGCGCGACAAACAGTTCGCACGAACGCTCGATACACACGCCGACCCGCACTTCCGCGCCGACGCCGGCCGCGCGCAGTTGCCGGGCGAGGTGCGACGCACGTGCGTCGAGTGCACCGCGCGACAGGCGCAGGTCATTCTGGAAAGGAGCCGCGATGGCGGGTGCGTCGGGCGCGAGGCGCGCCAGTTCGCGGATTCGGTGATGCAGCGCAGTCGGGAAACTCGTCATGTGCGTGAAGTCCTTCGGTCCGGCCGCTTCGGCCAAGTCTCGGGGCCGCTTGGGGCGGCTTCACTGGTGTGACGAACGACGCGGCCGATTTTTTACCGTTTTGCGCGCAAAGTGCGTGCGGCCGTTTTTTTTGACGGTGCTGCTAAATATTTGCGTGGCCCGTTCGTCTATCAGGGAGGAAAGCCGCAACGAGGCCCGCCTCGCCCGCGGCTTTCGCGTCAGATTTGCCGTTTCCGCGTTTTTTTGCCTGCCTTCCCTTTACCGACGTTGCCGATGACAGCTGCCCACGAGCCTTCCTCCCCGCCGTCCCTCGACGCCTCCCCCGGCCGCCCCGCCGCGCGCCTGATCCTTGCGCTGTTGCGCGAAAGCCGCGTGTCGTTCACGCTGGCGCTCACCGCGTGCGTGCTGAACGGCATCGCGAGCGTGCTGCTCGTCGCGACGCTGAACCGCGCGCTGTCGCAGCCGGGCGCCGCCGACGCGTCGCTCGCGTGGCGCTTCGCCCTGTGTGCAGTGATCGCGCTCGTCACGCGGATCGTGTCGGGCACGCTGTTCGCCCGCCTGTCGCAGGACACGATGGCGCGGTTGCGCGTGCATCTCGCACGGCGCGTCGGCGCGGCCGAGCTGCGCGACATCGAGCGGATCGGCGCGGCGCCCGTGCAGTCGGTGCTGACCGACGACGCGACCAACGTGTCGATGCTGTTCTTCGCACTGCCGAACCTCGTCATGCACGGCTCGATCGTGTTCGGCTGCCTTGGCTACCTCGCGTGGCTGTCGTGGCCCGTCTGCCTGCTGGCGCTGGCCGCGATCATCGCCGGCTCGCTCGGCTATCACACCGGCGACCGCCGCGCGATCGCGTCGCTCGAAGCGGCCGGCCACGCGCAGGACCGCCTGTTCGGCTATCTCGGCTCGCTGTTCTCCGGCGCGAAGGAGCTGAAGCTGCACGATGCGCGCGCCCGCCAGTTCGTCGACGGCCAGCTCGGCGCCGCGATCGGCGAAGTGCGCGACCACCGCCGCCGTGCGTTCAGCGCGTATGCGGTCGGGGTCGGCTGGATCATCTTCCTGTTCTACGTCTTCCTCGGCGTCGCGTCGTTCTGGCCGCAGCTCGGCGTGCATGCCGACCCGGCCGCGGCGGCCGGCTACGTCGTCGTGTTCCTGTTCATGCTCGTGCCGCTCGACGGCCTGCTGAACAACCTGCCGACCGTCAATGCCGCACGCGTGTCGCTCACGCGGATCGAAGGCGTGATGGCCGAATTCGGCGCGCTGCGCACGGTGCCGCCCGCGGCCGACGCACCCGACGTGCCGCCGGCCGGCGCCGTCACGCTGCGCGGCGTCACGCACGCGTACTTCCACGAACGCGACGAACGGATGTTCAGCATCGGGCCGATCGACCTGACGATCAAGCCGGGCGAACTCGTGTTCATCGTCGGCGGCAACGGCAGCGGCAAGACGACGCTCGCGAAGGTGCTGACGGGGCTCTACGAGCCCGAGGAAGGCACGATCGAGGTCGACGGCCGCACGATCGGCTGGCGCGAGCGCGCGGCCTACCGTCAGCGCTTCAGTGCGGTTTTCAACGATTTCCACCTGTTCGACGCGCTGCTCGGCATCGTCGACCCCGACGATCCGTCGCGCGCACAGGCCGATGCACGGGCGAACGCGCTCGTCGCGAAGCTCGCGCTCGACCACAAGGTGAAAGTGGTCGACGGCGCGTTCTCGACGCGCGCGCTGTCGACCGGGCAGCGCAAGCGGCTCGCGCTCGTCGTCGCATACCTGGAGGACCGGCCGTTCTACCTGTTCGACGAATGGGCAGCCGACCAGGACCCGTCGTTCAAGGCCGTGTTCTACGAACAGCTGCTGCCCGAACTGCGTGCACGCGGCAAGGCCGTGATCGTGATCACGCACGACGACCGCTACTTCGATCTCGCCGACCGGCTGCTGAAGCTCGACAACGGGCGCATCGTCAGCGACACGCAACCCGCACGCCTGCGTGCGCAGGATGGCGTCGATGCGCTGAGTGTTTAAGAGAAATAGTCGATAAAAAACGCCGACGCGCTGCCATGGCAGTGCGTCGGCGATTTGCATTTCGGAAGCGAATAATTACCGATGCGCGACGCGCCGGTCACACCGATCGCGATACCCTGCCCATCACGTCTTGCGCACCGCCGGCAGCGTCAGCATCGTGTCGGTCATCACGTCGGCCAGCTTCAGCGCCGACATCGGCCCGCCGAACCCCCAGATATTGCGTTCGATCAGTGCGATCCGGTGTTCCTTCATCGCGGGCACGAAACGCCACACCGGCGAGTCGAGTTTCGCGGACAGCGGCACGTCCAGCCCCGATGCGGTCACGAACATCACGGCGAGGTCGCGCTGCCGGAGCAGGTCGGCCGACGTCACGTACAGCGTGCCTTCCCGCGTCGGCTTCTTCGGCCACGGATCGAGCCCGAGCGCACGCGCGAGACCGGCCGACGTGCTGTTGCCCGTATAGGCCCAGTAACGATCGGGCAAGCCGAGATCCTGCAGCAGCGCGATGCGCTCGCCCTTGCGGCCCGCGGCCGCGAGCCGCGCCGCGTTGCGCGCGATGCCGGCGTCGAGTTGCGCATCGACCGCCTGCGCACGCGCGTCGCGCCCCGTCACCGCACCGATCGTCCGGAAAATCTGTCGCATCCAGTCGAGCTGCGTGACGGGTACCCCGCCGTCGGACACGTTCGGACTGAACTGGAACAGGATCGTCGGCGCGATCCGGTCGAGCGCGTCGAAGATCGGCGCATGGCGGAAGCCGACGCCGATGACGAGATCGGGCTTGACCGCCGCGATCGCCTCGAGCCCCGGTTCCTGCCGCGAGCCGACGTCGGTCACGTGCGCGAGCCGCTCGCTCCGGTAGCCGAGCCAGCCCGGGTAGAACGCCGTATCGGCCATCCCGACCGGCACGATATCGAGCGCGACCACGCTTTCCGCGAACATGAAGTCGAGTGCGACCACGCGCTGCGGCCGCACGGGCATCCTCGCGCTCGCCTGCGACACGACGGGGTTGCCGGCCAGCGACACGGCGCCCTGCGCGCCGCGCGCGTCGTCGGCAACGGCAACCGCTGCTGAAACCGATGCGGGAAACGCGCCGCAGCTCGCGGCGCCGAGTGCCGCCGCGAGTGCGCCGAGCGCATGCCGGCGGCCGGCGTGCGTCACCGGATCGCGTCCTGCTCGGCCAGCGCCGCGTCGTCCATCGTCAGTAGCAGGGGGCAGCTTCCACACAGTTGCGTTTCTCCAGGAATTTCGTAGCGCAGGCAGCACACGCGGCGCGCGCGAAACGGCGTCGGCAGCAGCGCCGAGCGCGGCAAGGCGTCGCGCACGGGCATTCGCAGCGGATTCGATTCGCCGTGCACGCAGGCCGAACCGAACAGCCAGTCCGCATCGCGGACGGGATCGGCCGCGCACGGCAGCGAACGATACGTGCCGAGCAGATAGTCGAGCAGGTTGCCCGCGTTGCTCCACAGCACGCGCGGCGTGACGCGGCCCATCGCCGCGAGCAGGTCGATCACCGCGCCGAGATGCGCGATGAGCCCTGCATAGCGCGGCGCGGGATCGTCGCACGGCGCGCCGAGCGCATCGCTTGCGAAATACAGCGCGGCAGGCATCCCGTCGTCGAGTGCGACGAAGGTGCGCTCCGGGTGCATGTCGAGCGGCCGGCCGAGCGTCAGCGCGGCGACGACACCGGCCGGCGCCGCACGGCCGAAATAGTATTTGCTCCATTGCGACATCAGCGCGCGCGCATGCTGCGCGGGATCGCCGCCGTAATGGTCGACCATCGCGGCGAGCACGGCGTCGCGGTGCCCCGGCAACGCGCTGACGGGCACGACGATGCGGCCCGGCACGTGCACGTGTGCATCGTCGGGCATGCCGAGCCAGACGACGTCGAGATGCTCGGCGAATGGTTCCGGCGCGAACGCCGAGAATCGCGTGGCGCGCGTGTCGTCGAGCACCGGAATCATCGCCCTGCGCGCCGGGCGCGGCGCCCCTCGAGGATCAGCAGCCCGAGCAGGTACGGCGCGCCGATCAGCGCGGTCAGCACGCCGGCCGGCACCTCGCGCGGTGCCACGACGGTGCGCGCGGCGAGATCCGCGACACCGAGGATCAACGCGCCGCATGCCGCCGCGAGCCACAGCCGCGTGCGATGCCGGCGCGCGCCGAGCATCGTCGCGACGTGCGGCGCCATCAACCCGATGAAGCCGACCGGCCCGACCGCCGCGACGGCCGCGCACGCGGCGAGCGTCGCGATCGTCAGCGCGAGCGGCCGCAACGCAGCCACCGGCAGGCCCAGCGCGGCCGCCTGGTCGTCGCCGAGCGCGAGCATGTCGAGCGGCTTCGCGAGCCATGCGAACACGGGCATCGCGAGCACGCACCACGGCAACAGCATCGACACCTCGCCCCAGCTGCGGCCATACGTGCCGCCGACGAGCCACACGACGAAACGCGCGGGCTGCACGCTTTCCTGCGTGATCAGCCATTGCGCGAGCGTGGTCCACAACGCGCCGATCACGATACCCGTCAGTGCGACCGCGAGCGGCGCATAGCGATGCCGGTGATTCAGCGCGAGCGTGATCGCGAGCGACAGGCCACCCCCGATCAGCGCGGCGGCGGCAAGCGTCACGTGGCCCATCAGCGGCCACGTCGACAGCGCGAACAGCGTGACGAGCCCCGCGCCCTGCGTGACGCCGAGCACTTCGGGGCCCGCGAGCGGGTTGCGCACGACGCTCTGCATCGCGACGCCGCTGACGGCGAGCAGCGCACCCGCGAGCAGCGCGCACAGCAGGCGCGGCATGCGCAGGTCGATCAGCATCCGCGCGAGCGCATCCTGGCCCGACAGCGCAGCCGACCAGCGCGCGGGCGACAACCATTCGGGGCCGGCCGATACGCCGGCCAGCACGACCAGCAGGCCGGCCACGACGAACAGCGCCGTGCGCAGCGGCCAGCCGAGCCGTTCGAGCCAGCCGACGAGCCGCGTCGAGCCGCCGCCCGCCGCGCGTTCGGCATCCGCATGCAGCACGCCCGACCACGCAGCGCCGCGCCGGATCATCGCGAGCATCAGCGGCGTACCGACCAGCGCGATCGCGACGCCGGTCGACAGTGTCGCGTCGAAGCCCGATGCGAGCACCGCGCTGTCGGTGACGAGCACGAGCGCGCCGCCGGTGAGCGCCGACAGCGGCACCAGCACGCCGAGCCGCGCCGCACGCGCGCCGCGCACCTGGCGCAGCAGGTTCGGCGCGACGAGCCCGACATACGACAGCGGGCCCGCGATACTGACGGCGACACTGGTGAACGCGACCGCGACGATCGTCGCGGCGAGCCGCGTCGCATCGACGCGCACGCCGGCCGCAGCCGCCGCGTCGTCGCCGAGCGTGAGCGGATTCAGCGGCCGGATCACGAACGGCAACGCAACCAGCGGCACGACGAGCCAGCGCGCGGCGAGCGCGAGGCCCGTCGCGCCCGGCTGGTACAGGCTGCCGTTGGTCCACAGCGCGGCCCCCGCGATGTTCTGCTCGAAGAACGCGAGCACGAGCGTCGACAGCGCGGCGAACAGCAGCATGCACACGCTGCCCGCGAGCACGAGCCGCAACGGCGTCGCGCGCCAGCCGCCGGCCGCGACGATCGCGCACGCGGCGGCAGCGAGCCCGCAGACGAACAGCAGCGGCACCGACGCGACGCCGGCCAGCGCCGGCACGAGCATCGCCGCGAGCAGGCCGAGCTGCGCACCGCCCGTCACGCCGAGCAGGTCGGGCGACGCGAGCGGATTGCGCGTGAGCGACTGGAACAGCGCGCCCGCGATGCCGAGGCAGCCGCCCGCGACGAGCGCGGCCGCGACGCGCGGCAGGTTGAGGTCGAACAGGAACACGTGCGCGAGCGACGCGGCATCGCTGCCGGGCGCCGCGTCCCACCACACGCGCAGGTCGGGCGCGACGCGCAGCGCCGCAAGTAGCGCGATCAGCGCGACGAGGCCGGACGCGATCGCGCCGGCCCGCCCCGTGGCCGCGCCCTTCCCCGTCGCCGCGAGGCGCTTGCGCATCGCGAACGTCGTCATACGGCGAGATCCCGGTCGAAGACGACGGCCGCCTGCGGCGCGCCGTCGGCGGTCGGTCCGTAGGCCGGCACGCACATCGGCGCGCCCGTCTGCGGATGCGCGAGCTTCAGCATCTCGACGCCGAACGCCGCGCGCAGCCGCGCGGGATCGAGCATCGCGTCGGGCGTGCCCTGCGCGACGAGACGGCCTGCGCGCATCAGCACGATTTCGTCGCTGTACGCGGCAGCCTGGTTCAGGTCGTGCAGCACCCACACGATCGTCAGCCCGCGCGACCGGTTCAGCGTGCGCAGTGCGTCGAGGATGTCGAGCTGGTGATGGATGTCGAGATAGGTGGTCGGTTCGTCGAGCAACACGATCGGCGCCTGCTGCGCGAGCGCCATCGCGATCCACGCGCGCTGGCGTTCCCCACCCGACAGTGCGCCGACGTCGCGCTCCGCGTCGCCGGCGAGGCCGCTCGTGTCGAGCGCCTCGTCGATCGCCGCATGGTCGGCCCGCGACAGGCTGCGCAGGAAGCCGCCGTACGCATAGCGCCCGTAGGCGACGAGTTCGCGCACCGTGAGGCCCGACGGAATCTGGTTGAACTGCGCGAGCATCGTCAGCTCGCGCGCGAGCGCGCGACGGCGAAACGACGCGAGCGGCCGGCCGTTCACTTCGACATGGCCGGCACGCGCGGGCTGCAGGCCCGCGAGCGTGCGCAGCAGCGTGCTCTTGCCGCAGCCGTTCGGTCCGCACAGCGCGGTGACGCGGCCGGCCGCGATCGACAGGTCCAGCCCGTCGATCACGACATGGTCGCGATATCCTACCGACAGCCCGCGCGCGGCAAGCGCGGCGGTACTACGCGTCATCAATCCTCCGTTCGGTCACGCGGGACCGTATGACTCTGCGCCATCGCGACGACCACCTTGCGCGGCCCCTCGAACGGGTCGCGCGCATGCGCGGTCAGCATGTTGTCGAGCATCAGCACGTCGCCCGTGCGCCACGGGAACACGATGCGCTGCTGGTCGAGCACGCCGCGGATCTGCGCGAGCGCGTCGGCCTCGAGCGGTTCGCCGTCGCCGTAGTACACGTTGCGTGGCACGTTCTCGAGCCCGACCGCATCGACGAGCGCTTCCTGCATGTCGTCGTCGAGCGCCGACAGGTGGAACAGGTTCGCCTGGTTGAACCACACGCGGTCGCCCGTGCGCGGATGGCGTGCGACGGCCTGGCAGCGTTCGCGCGTGCGCAGCAGCAGCTCGCCGTCGTCGCCGGTGCGCCACGTGCATTCGATGCCGCGCGCCGCGCACATCCGTTCGACCTCGGCCGGCTCGTCGGTGCCGAACGACTGCTGCCACGGCAGGTCGAGACCCTGCCCGAAATTGCGCACGTACAGCAGCTCGCGCTTCTCGAAGCGCGCGACCAGCGCCGGATCGAGCGCGCGATACACCGCGCGGCTGTCCGCGATCGGCGTCGCGCCGCCCTTCGGCGCGGCGAGCGCGCAGTGGAACCAGATCCGCAGCGGCCATTCGCGCGTGTACGACTGCTCGTTGTGCAGCGGAATCGCACGGTGCGGCGGGTATTCGGTCGACGTGTAGACGGCGCCTTCGACCTGACTGCGCGGCGTCGACGCATATTCATAGCCGATCAGCGGATCGCCGAACGATGCCGCGAACTGCTGGAACGCATCGATCGACGGCACGTGGAAGCCCGTGAACAGCACGCCGCCCGCCCGTTCGAGCGTGTCGGCCGCGATCTCGCGCGCCAGCGGCGCGACGTCGTCGATCGACATTCCGTCGCTGCCGCGCGGCGACACGACGGTGGGCAGCCCCGGCTCGATACGCAGGTCGTCGAGCGTCGGCAACGAAAGCAGGGTCATGCAACGTCCTCTTCAGGTGGCGCGCCGGAAACGCGGCGCAGCAGGTCACGATGCGCGCGACGCGCGCTCGCCGTCCATCGCGCGGCGCAGGCTCGCGGGGCGCATGTCGGTCCAGACTGCCTCGATGTGCGCGAGACAGTCCGCTTTCGGGCCGCTCACGCCGACCTCGCGCCAGCCGGCCGGTACGGGCCGGAACGTCGGCCAGATCGAGTACTGTTCTTCGTCGTTGATGACGACCGTGTAGACGAGATCGTCGGTGTCGGCGGAAGGCGTCGGGGCTTGCGTCATGATCGGAAATCGCTGGGCGGTTGAAGGAAGCGAAGCGGCGGTTTCGGCCGCTCCTGTCAGATAGACGATTGGCCGGCGCGTTTTTTTACCGCCGCCGTGCACGGCCGCCCAGGAACACCGGACACGCGACGCCGCGCTGGCATGCGTCGAGGCAATCCGCGCAGTGACGCTCCGCATCGCGCACCATGAAATGCACGAGCGTCTGCGACACGTTCAGCGCGCGCGCCGCGGTCTGCAGCGTCTCCTCGCGCAGCCGCACCATCTCGAAGGCCGCGCGGCTGCGTGCCGGCAGGTCGTCGAGCGCGGCCCACACGCGCCGCAGCGTATCGCGCGTCATCAGCGCGGCTTCCGGCGTCGGCTCGGGCGACGGCACGTCGAAGCCGTCGTCCTCTTCCGTGTGATAGACGTTTTCGAGGCTTTGCCGGCGGCATGCGTCGATCGACGCATTGCGCACCATCCGCGTCACGTAGGCGACCGGCTGGCGCACCGCATCCTGGTTCGGGAATTCGACGAGCTTCACGAACACGTCGTGCACGACGTCCTCGGCGCGGCTCGCGCACCCGACGAAGCCGCGCGCGACATTGACGAGCATCGAACGATGCGAGATCAGCACGTCGAGCAGCGCGCCCTGCGCGCGGGGTTCCGACGCACGACGCGGCCGCGGCGCGGCGCGCGGCGGCAGGTCCGGACAACTGCCGAGGAACGGGTTCGCCGCTGCCGCCGCCGGTCGGTCGAGCACTTCCGCCATCGCCATCGATCTGCTCCGTCAAATTCCGAGATAGCGCAATTTAACGTAAACGCAAATCATTCTCAATCCGATTACCGGATGACCCTTTCAGTTGTCGGGATTTGTCTGAACAATTGGCGGAATCGTTGTCCGGGCGGATGGGACGCGGGTTCGTCCGGCGTTCGCGGTGAAACAAGGCGCCGTCAACCCGGCGCCTCGTTTCACCGCTTCACCTGCATGCGACCATGCTCGCTAGCGCGCGGCCGGCAACAGCAGCCGGCACGACGCGAGCCGCGCCGGGGTGACGGGCATGCGGCAGACGCTTCGCTGCATCGCCGCCTTCGGCTGCGCCGCCAGCGTGCGTGACACCGCCATCGCCTTCGGCTGCGCCGCCCGCACCCGCAACGCATCGGCCCCCGGGCTCGCCGGCCGCAACGCGCGCAGTGTTGCCGCATCGATGTGCACTTGCCAGAACTGCGGTTTCCCGTCGGGGTCGTCTTCCCGATAGCCCTGCCCCGTGATGGTCTGCCCGTCGGGGCTCACGCCGATCACGTTGGCCAGGTTCAGCGTGCCGACCGACAGGCCGGCCCCTTCGAGCAACGCGACGAGGCTGCGCATGCCGCTGTGCGGCGTCCACACGAAGACGCGCTCGACACCGGTCTGCCCGTTGCTCGAGCCACCGACGACAACCTGCCCGTCCATGCTGATCGACAACGCGTAGCTGCTGTCGTCGCCGTCAAGAAAACCGAGCCGCTGGATGCTGTCGCCGCCGTTCGTCCACAGCACGGCCTCCGAATCGACCCGTTGTTGTCCATCCGGCGTGGCTACCAGGGTGCCGAGCGAGCCGGCGATCGTGCGTTCGTCTTCGGTCACGCCACGGGCCAGATCCATTCTGGCCACGCCCGCGTTGATCGTCGGCAACAGTCGTTCGCCGATTCGTTCTGTCCAAAGGAGCGCACGCGAACCATACACGCCGTCGACATTGCCGGCGAACCCGGCTGCGGCATTCCCGGACGAGGTCATCGCGAGCAGGTGCACGAGATAGTCGCCGCCCGGCGGCAACTCGCGGAAACCCGTCGGCTGGTCCCACATGAACCGTGCATTCCGGCCACCTGCCGCCGTGAAGCTGCCCGTCATCCTCGTGCCGGCGAGGTTCGCGACGTCGACCCATGCGCCCCAGCCCGCCGTATCCGGAACGAGTTTCTGCGTGCGACCGTCGCCGGGCCATCGCACCGCCCATCGATCGAGGTTGCTGCTGTCCGCCTGGCGCGCGCTGATCGAGCCGCCGATCACCTGCCCATCGGCAGACACCGTCTGTGCCTGCGAGTCGTAAGCGTTCGCTGGCGCGGCCAGCCGCTGCCAGCCCGTCGCGGCCGACCACGAGAACGCCATCGAGCCACCGGGCTGAGCTTCGCTCCAGTAGAAACCAATGATCGTCTTGCCGTCCGCGCTGACGGCATTGCCGTTGTACTGCATGTCACGCGGCCCGCCCAGGTCCCCGAACACCGTCAGCGAATAACCGCCGGCCGATACCGTCTGCGCATGAACCGCGCTCATTGCCGACACGGCCAGCACGGCCGCGACGATACTGCGTCTCGGATGCATCCCCTTCTCCTCCGTCAGTACATCAATGAAAAATCCCGTGCAGGCAGCATGTTGCGCGGCGCGCACCGCTCAGGCCGCACAACGCTCAATACAGGAAAATCCGGATCGTGGCGGCCGCGTCGAACGGCCCGATCTTCGGTGGTCCGAACGACTTGAGCACCGCATCGAGCAACACGGTCTGATTCGCAACGTTGGCCGCAAACTGTGTGAGCGTGAACTGCTTGTTGAAGTCGATTGCCTTGCCCTGGCTGTCCTCGAGGCCGATCCCGAAGTTGCTGTCCTTCGCCGGCACCAGCAAACCGTTCTGCACGGTGCCTTTGGTCGCCTCGAAATAGCCGTCGACGCGAATCGGGATGCTGCATTTCTTCGACAGCGACAGTGAGAACCGCCGGCGCGGCACGGCAGGCAGGAAGCCGTTGCCGGTGGTCTGCACCTGACCGAAATTGACGATGCCGGGTTCAGGCGTCACCAGCACGTCGACGAGGCAGGGTGTCGGCTTCAGACGCGACAACCCGCTCAACCGGTACTGGAAACTCGATCGAGCCGCGTTGAGGCCGCCCCTGCCGTCGAACTGAAAGACCGCATAGATATCGTTCGGCGGCTGTATCCATTGGCCCTTCTTGCGCACCACCACCTGATAGGTGATGCTGAGCGGCACCTTCGGGCAGAGCCCGCGGTCGAAGTTCCATTGCGAACACGTGCCAACGGTGGTGGTGGTTTCCACGCGCGCGCTCGGCCCGCTGCCCAGGCCGAAATAGTCCCGGCCGCCATAGCGAATGCCGATCTCGAGCCCCCATGCAGCGGGATCCTGCGATCTCGGGTTCGCATAGAAGTAAACCTGCTCGGCAAAGTTCAGTGCGGCCCCGCCGTAGTCTTTGTAGCAATACCCCGTCGTCGTGCGTGGCGGCGATACCCAGATCACGTATCCGTCCGGCGCATCCGTCGGATACGATGCGACACCGCCGATCGGCTCGGTGAGCGAATCCGCGCCGCCGTCGGCCAGGCAGCGCAGCGCCCACGCCGGCTGCACGGCCGCGATCAGCACCGCGAGCACGACCCAGCGCAGCCACGTCGCGAGCGGCGACACGCGTTGTCTCGCGCCCCCGCTCATTTCTTCACGCTCTTGCAAGCCCCGGCCTCGCACGCATACTCGATCGCGACCTGGCCGCCGTAATCATCGATATGCGTGACGAACAGCGTCGACGGCGTCGCGGCCTTGAACGGCACGTCGGCCGTGCTCATCGGGCTCACCATCACCGGATCCAGCGGCATGGGCGTCTTCTGCGCGCCCGACGCCAGGTCGACGATCGTGATGTGATACGGCGTCGGATTGTCGAACACGAGCTTGTGTGCAGCCGAATCGACGCGCAGCGTCATCGGCAGTGTCCAGTCCTCGTCGCGCGCCGGCTGCACGGCCTTCGGCCGGTAGAACAGCTTCATCTGCGTATGCAGCGCGATCTGCAGTGTGTTCGGCGTATCGGTCTTCGGCGGCACTTCGCGGATGTTCAGGTAGAACACCGATTCGCGATCGGCCGGCAGCTCGGTGCCCGGCAGCTTCGCGATCCGCAGCACGTTGCGCTCGTTCGCCTCGACGCGCTGCAGCGGCGGCACGACCATCAGCGGCGACGTGATCTTGTTGCCCTTCGCGTCCTCGAGCCACGACTGCACGAGATACGGGTACGTCGTGCTCTTGTTGGTGATCGTGACGACCGCGGCCGGTTCGCCTTCGTTGAAGATCACGCGCGTACGATCGGGCACGATCGCCGCATGGGCGGCGCCGGCGAGCAGCGCGCCACAGGCCGCGAACGCGCACAGCGCGCGCCGCGGAAAGGAAAGGGAAAAGAGATTCTTCATCGCTGGATCCGTGAAATCATCGTTCGGCCCGCGCGGCCGCTGCATGCGACTCGCCGGGCGTCTGGCACGTCACCGGGATCGGCGTGCCTTCGAGTTGAAGCTGGTTCGGCAGTGCGTCGATCGTGCAGAGCGTCCGCTCGCCCGCTCGCACCGCCAGCGTGGATTTCGGCTGAACCTGCGTCAGGAACGCCGCCCCGCCTTCGCCGACGATGCCGAGTTCCTTGCCGTTCGCCGCGTCCTGCACCGACGCGCCGAACGGCAGCGGCTTGCCGGCCCGGTCGGTCAGCGTCAGGTACAGGTTGCTGCCGCGCGCGGCTGTGAACTTCACGAAGCCGATCGCGCCGTCGGTCAGCACCATGCGCTGGATCGGGTTCGTCACCTGCACTTCGAGCGGCAGCTTTTCGACGTTCACAGTCGCGTCGTACACGTTGTATGGCGAGATGCCGTCGAGCACCGCGTAGCCGCGCGAATCGGTATGCGTGAGCGTGCCGGACAGCGGCACGTCGGGCACGCCGTCGGTCGACACCAGCAAGCGCGTGTCGCCCGCATTGCCGTTCGCATGCGCGGACACGCCGTACTGCGTCGCGACGAACGAGCCGTCGACTTCGAGCGACGCGGCCGCATACGAGTTGGCGAGCGTCGATGCCTGCGCAGTCAGCTGATACGCCGACGAGCGCTGGCGGTAGCTCGCGTTCGCCGATGCGCGTCCGTCGGTCGCGCCCGCGTTGATCTGGTAGGTGCGGCCATTCGGATCGTCGTAGATGTAGCCCGCGTTCACGCTCGTGCTGCCGCTGCCCGTCGTCAGGTTCGACGTGACGGTGTGGCGGCCGCCGATCGGCAACGTCGCGGTGATCGAGACCTGGTTGCCGCTTGCACCCGCGCTCTGCGTGCGGAATGCCGACACGCTCACGTTCAGGTTGCGCAGCGTGCCGATCGAGAACGCGCGCGTCAGCGTGAGGCCGACGCGCTGCTCGTTCGCGCGTTCCCAGTAGGTCGTCTGGTCGTAGGAAAAATAGGTCGACGTGTCGCCGAAACGCTTCGACAGCGTCGCTGAGTAGCGCTGCTTGCTGTTGGCGAGGCCGTATGCGGTCGGGTCGCCCGAGAACTGCGCGAAGTTCGTGTATTCGCGCTCGGAAAAGCGGTAGCCGAAGAAGCGCACGTCGGCATCGAGCCCGTCGAAGTGCTTCGAATAGTTGATGCGGTATGAGTTGCCGTTGCGCGTCGCGCCGTTCCACCACAGTTTCGCCCGCGCATGCGTGACGTCGGCCGACAGCGCGCCGAACGCGCCGAAATCGCGGCCGACGCCGAGCGCGATCGACGTGTAGCCCGACGCGGCGATGAAACCGCCGTACGCCGTGACGTCGAACGGCAAGCCGTACGCGATTTCGCCGAAGCCGAAAAACGGCGTGATGCCGGCGCCGCCGAACAGCCGCGGCTTGCCGACCGCGGCCTTGTAGCGCAGCTGCCCGGCACGCGCGAGGAACGGCACGGCGGCCGTCGTCACCTGGAAGCGCTGCACGCTGCCGTCCTCTTCCTCGACCGCGACGTCGAGCGTGCCCTGCACGCTCGTATTGATGTTCTGCAGCGCGAACGCGCCCGGCGACACACGCGTCACGTACAGCACGCGGCCGGCCTGCGACACGGTCACCGTCGCGTTGGTGCGCGCGACGCCCGAGATCAGCGGTGCATAGCCGCGCAGCGACGGCGGCAGCATGCGGTCGTCGCTGCGGATCGACGCGCCCGTCAACGCGAACGTGTCGAAGATGTCGGAGGTCAGGTAGTCGTCGCCGAACGTCACCGTCGACTGGATCGACGGCAGCGCACGAAAGGCATACAGCCGGCTGAAGCGGAACGTGCGGTCCGCATACGCCTTGTTGCCCACGTTCGATTGCGCCTGGTAGTCGCCGCGAAAGCGCCACGCATCCCAGTTCGCGCCCACCGCCCCGTAGGCCTGGATCGAATTCGTCTGGCTACCGCCCGTACCGAAGTTGCGGTTCGTGTTCGCGATCACGCGATAGTCGAGCATCGCGCCCGGAATCCCTTCGGACCAGCGCGACGGCGGCAGGTAGGTCGAATCGGTGAACTCGAGCGCGGCCTGCGGAATCGTGATCCTGAGCCGGCCGTCGCTTTTCAGGTAGCGCACGGTCGCGCCTTCGATCGCGCCGAGATCGACGCAACGCCCGCCCTGGAAGCGCGGCAGGTCCTTCGCGAGCGACGGCTTCAGCCCGAACTGCGCGACGAGCTCCGGCCGCAGGCACGGCTTGCCCGCGCCCGATGCGTCGACCGCGATGAACTCGATCGCCTGCAGCCCGTAGAACAGGTCGTTGACCTGCACGTCGAGCATGTACTCGCCGGGCAACGTGAAGTCCGGCTGCGAGAACTGCGACAGGTCGACATTGCTCGTTCCATCGATGTCGAGGAACGACGAATTGAATTCCGTCGCATGGCTCTGGCTGCCGACCACCAGCACGGAGACGCAAAGGAAGGAATGTCTGATTCGCACGCGGTGCTACCGGAAGTCCAGGGAGGGGGAAAAGGAGGAACAACGAACGAGGAAGGGTGCGCGCACCCTTCCCCGGTACGGCGGCTTACTGGTAGCGGACCGTGAAGTTCGCGACGCCGTTGGCGGTACCCGGCGTCACGCCGGCTGCCGTCGATTCGTACATCGCTGCGAAGCGCGCGGTGTTCGTGCCGTTCTGCAGCAGCGTCGGTGCCTTCTGCTCGGCGCCGTTGTCGAGGTATTCGCCCGACGCGGCTTGCAGGCGGATGCCGACGTTGCTTGCCGAACCGATCGTGGCGAGCAGCTTCGGCTGACCTGCGCTCGACGTGCCCGTAAACGTGAAGTACGCGTTCTGCGCGATGCTGGTGTCGCAGTCGGTCAGCTTGATGTCGAACGACACCGGATCCGACTTGTCGCCGGCTTGCTTGAACTTGTTGGTCGGCACCTTGCCCAGTTCCACGGTCTGGTTGACCGAGTTCGCATCGATGCCGCATGCGCCCGCGACGATCTCGCCCGTGAAGTTGATCGTGCCGGTGCCCGCTGCGAAGGCCGAGGTGGACAGGGCCGCGAGTGCGACGGCGGACAGGATGGATTTTTTCATGACGTTTCCCGTAAGGACTGCAAATGGATTGGACGACGTGGCGGACACAAACGGCAGCGCATGGTGGCTCCCGTCCGACACGAGGCGGCATTATCGAGATAATCATGAAAGATTTCTGTAAATCATTGTCAAATGCATCTGACAATGTTCGATTCACCCCTCCGGGATCACATTATTTCCACCCGATTTTCAATCCAGCACCTTTTTATCCGCGGTCCTTTTTAGTTTTCCGGAACCAATTGAAGATTAAGGGAAATTTCTTCCGATAACCGACCGCGACCCGCCTGCCCTTGCCGGCATTGACTCTGACCGATATCCATCACCCCAAAGACAAAATATTGTCCAATGCCGCCATCGTTGCTCAGCGGCAACGCCCATATCAAATCATTTTCAACTGACAGGAAATTAACCAGGGTATTTCATCAATGCCAATTTGCCGCGCAAACGATTGCGAAAAGAATACAAACGTTTTGCTGCGACACTTTGCCGCCCTCATTAATTCCAATTCATTGATTAATTCGATCATCAATTCACGATCGTAAATCGCATGAATGCGCAGCAATCGGAACTCGATTCGCCGGCCTGGATGGACGAGATGGAAAGACGAAGATGCGGCGCATACGTTTGCGTCGGTGGGCGATACGGCCGGCCGCCGGATGCGGGTTGCCGCAGAAGGCGCACTTCCGCCCCGCCGCGAGATGAAGAACATCGAAGTAGTTCGCTGGACAGCGAAGGAATGCACCGATAGCGATCGGCGCTACGGCGGCCGCACGACTATCGAAGCGGCGGCCGCACGTCGGATCGTACGGCCGCCGTCATGTCACCCGGCACACGGCAGCGCCTGGCGACGACACACCCATCACGCGGAAGCCGCGGCCTCCGCCGCTGCCGGCGCCCAGCCGCCGCCGAGCGCGCGGTACAGCGCGATCGCATTCGCGAGCCTGAGCTGCTTGAGCCGAATCAGCTCCTGCCCCGACTCGTACGTGCTGCGTTGCGCGTCGAGCAGTTCGAGATACGTCGCGACGCCGCCCGCATAGCGGCGCTCGGCGAGCTTCAACCGCGCGCCGTCGGCTGAATACACGTCCTGCTGCGCGGCAAGCTGGCGATCGATCCAGTCGCGCGCGGCGAACGCGTCGGCCACTTCGCGGAACGCGGTCTGCACCGTCTTCTCGTACTCGGCGACCGCGATGTGCTTGCGCGCATTCGCGACGTCGAGGTTCGCACGGTTGCGGCCGCCCGCGAAGATCGGCAGCGTGATGCGCGGCGCGAACGTCCACACGCTCGTGCCGGCCGCGAACAGGCTCGAGAACGCGTCGCTGACCGAGCCGTAGTCGGTCGTCAGCGCAATGCGCGGGAAGAACGCCGCGCGTGCGGCGCCGATCTGCGCGTTCGCGGCCTTGAGCCGCGCCTCGGCCTGCCGGATGTCCGGACGCCGCTCGAGCAGTTCGCTCGGCGCGCCGGGCGCCACCGGCGCGATCGCCAGCCCGTCGAGCGCGGTCGCATCGCCGGGCACGTTGCGCGCGAAATCGCCCGCCAGCAATTGCAGCGCCCGCACGGCCTGCGCATGCTCGCGCTGCAGCGCGGCCTGCGACGCGCGCGCCGATGCCACCAGCATCTCGGCCGAGCGCAGCTCGATCGCGTCGCTCGTGCCGGCCGCGTAGCGGCGCTGCGTGAGCGCGGCCATGCGTTCGCGCGCGTCGAGCGTGCGCTGCGCGAGCGCAAGCTGTTCGTGCAGCGAGCGTTCCGAGACATACGCACCGGCCACTTCGGCGATCACGCCGATGCGGACTGTGCGCCGTGCCTCGGCCGTCGCGAAATACTCGGCGAGCGCCGCATCGGACAGGCTGCGCACGCGGCCGAACAGGTCGAGCTCGTACGCACTGACGCCGACGCCCGCGCGGTACAGCCCGCTGATCGCGCTTTCGCGCACGACCGGATCGTACTGGCGCGCGCGCTCGTAGCCGAGATTCGCATCGACCGACGGCATCAGGTCCGCACGCTGCACGCCGTACAGCGCGCGCGCTTCGTCGAGCCGGCCGGCCGCGATCCGCAGGTCGCGGTTGTTTTCGAGCGCGGCGTCGATCCACGCCTGCAGCGCCGGATCGGTGAAATACGCATGCCAGTCGTCGAGCAGCGCGGCATCCTGCGCCGCGGCCCGTTCAGCGGCCGGCGCCGTGCTGCCGTCGGCCGGCGCATAGGTCGCCGGCACCGGCGCCGCCGGCCGCTCGTAACGCGGCGCGAGCGAGCAACCGGCGAGCGCTAGCGCGGCGGCCAGCGCGAGCTGAACCCGCAGCGCGGCGCGTGCATTCAGCGCGAACATCATTGCGAACCCTCCATCGTCGCCGGCTGCGCCCCGCCGCGCCGGCGCGGGCCGACGTCGAACAGGCGGCCGACGCTCACGAAAAACAGCGGGACGAGGAACACCGCGAGCACGGTCGCCGTGATCATGCCGCCGAGCACACCGGTGCCGATCGCCATCTGCGCACCGGACGCGGCACCCGACGCGAACGCGAGCGGCAGCACGCCGACGCCGAACGCGAGCGACGTCATCACGATCGGCCGCAGCCGCAGGCGCGCGGCCTCGAGCGCGGCGTCGACGAGCGACATGCGCTGCGCGACGAGATCCTTCGCGACTTCGACGATCAGGATCGCATTCTTCGCCGACAGCCCGATCGTCGCGATCAGCCCCACCTTGAAATAGATGTCGTTCGGCATTGCGCGCAGCGTGACGCCGAGCACTGCGCCGATCACGCCGAGCGGGACGACCAGCATCACCGCGAACGGGATCGACCAGCTCTCGTAGAGCGCCGCGAGCGCGAGGAACACGACGAGCACCGACAGCGCGAACAGCATCGGCGCCTGCGCGCCCGACAGCCGCTCCTCGAACGATTGCCCCGACCACGCATAGCCGATGCCGGCCGGCAGCTTCGCGGCGATCCGCTCGATCGCGGTCATCGCCTCGCCGCTGCTGTGCCCCGCCGCGGCCGAGCCGTTGATCGTGAACGACGGATAGCCGTTGTAGCGCGTGAGCTGCGGCGGCCCGAGCGTCCAGTGCAGCGTCGTGAACGCCGCGAGCGGCACCATCTCGCCGCGCGCGTTGCGCACGCGCAGCTTCTTCACGTCGTCCGGATCGAGTCGATGCAGCCCGTCGGCCTGCACCATCACGCGTCGCACCTGCGTGCCGTGCATGAAGTCGCCGATATAGTCGGAGCCGAACATCACCGCGAGCGTCGTATTGATCTCGTCCATCGACACGCCGAGCGCGGACGCCTTCGCGCGATCGATGTCGAGCTTCAGCTGCGGTGCGTCCTGCGTGCCCGCGAACATCAGGTCGGTGAGCGCGCGATCCTTGCCGCCGGCCGCGAGCAACTGCTCGCGCGCGGCGCTGAACGTCGCGTAGTCGAGCCCGCCGCGGTTCTGCAGCCGGAAGTCGAAACCGCTCGACGAGCCGAGATCGGGCAGCGCCGGCGAGTTCATCGCGAACACCGTCGTGTTCGGCGTGCCCGCGAAGCGCTCGTTGATGCGCGCAACGATCGACTGCACGTGGTCGCGCTCGGCCTTGCGGTCCTTCCAGTTCTTCAGCGTGACGAAGATCATCCCGCCGTTCGGCCCTTCGCCGTACAGGTTGAAGCCGCCGAGCGCATACGTATAGGCGGTCGGCTCGTCGCGACGGATGGCCGACTCGACCTCGCGCACGCTCTGCATCGTTTCCGCGAGCGGCGTGCCCTGCGGGCGTATCACCATCACCATGAAGTTGCCCTGGTCCTCGTCCGGGAGGAACGCGGTCGGCAGTTGCGTGAGCATCAACGCAGCGGCCGCGGTCAACGCGCCGTACACGACGAGCCAGCGCACCGGCTTCTTCAGCATCGTGCCGACGCGCGACGCATAGCGCTGCGTCGCGCGTGCGACGAAGCGGTTGAACCAGCCGAAGAAGCCGCGCTTCTCGTGATGGTCGCCGGACACGGGCTTGAGCAGCGTCGCGCACAGCGCAGGCGTGAGCGACAGCGCGAGGAACGCGGAGAAACCGATCGACACCGCGAGCGACAGCGCGAACTGCCGGTAGATGTTGCCCACCGCACCGCCGAAGAACGCCATCGGCACGAACACCGACGTCAGCACGACCGTGATCCCGACGATCGCGCCGCTGATCTGCGTCATCGCCTTGACGGTCGCATCGTAGGGCGCGAGCCCTTCCTCGACCATCAGCCGCTCGACGTTCTCGACGACGACGATCGCATCGTCGACGAGAATGCCGATCGCGAGCACCATGCCGAACATCGTCAGCACGTTGATCGAGAAGCCGGCCGCATACATCACGCCGAACGTGCCCGCGAGCGCGACCGGCACGACGAGCGTCGGGATCAGCGTCGCGCGCAGGTTCTGCATGAACAGGAACATCACGAGGAACACCAGCACGCCGGCCTCGATCAGCGTCGTGACGACCTTGTTCATCGATACGCGCACGAACGACGACGTCTCGTACGGGATCTGGTACTTCACGCCCGACGGAAAGTACCTGGACAGCTCGTCCATCGTCGCGCGCACGCGCTTCTCGGTGGACACCGCGTTCGAGCCCGGCGCGAGCTTGATGCCCATCCCGGTCGCGACCTTGCCGTTCACGTACGACGGATAGTTGTAGTCGTTGCCGCCGAATTCGATGCGTGCGACGTCGCGCAGGAACAGCGCGGAGCCGTCGGCCTGCGCACGCAGCGCGATCGCGCCGAAATCGGCCGGCGTCTTCAACGGCGCGTCGGCGAACACCGTCGCCGCGATCGGTGCGCTGTCCGGCACCGCGCTGCGGCCGATGTCGCCGATCGTCACGCGCGCGTTGTGCGCGCGCACGGCCGAGGCGATGTCCGACGCGGTGAGGCCGTGCCCGGCCAGCTTCACCGGGTCGGGCCAGATCCGCATCGCATATTCGGCGCCCCAGAACTGCACCTTGCCGACACCCTCGACGCGGCGCAGCGCCTGCACGACGTTCGCCGACGCGTACTCGCCGAGCTGCACGTCGGTCATCCGGCCGTCGTCGGACGTCAGCGACACGACGAGCTGGATGTTGTCGGCGGCCTTCTCGACCTGGATGCCGTCACGGCGCACGGGCTCGGGCAGGCGCGCGTCGACCGTCTTCAGCCGGTTCTGCACTTCGACGGCCGCGAGATCGGCGTTCACGCCCTGCTTGAACGTCAGGTACAGCGACGCGGCCCCCGCGCTGCTCGTCGCGGACGTATACAGCAGCCCCGGCGCGCCGTTCATTTCGCGCTCGATCAGCGCGGTCACCGATTCCTCGACGACCTGCGCGGATGCGCCCGGATACGTCGCATAGATGCTGACGACGGGCGGCGCGATGTCCGGGTACTGCGCAACGGGCAGCGCGCGGATCGCGAACAGGCCGCCCAGCATGATGAAGACGGCGATCACCCACGCGAAGACGGGGCGATCGATGAAGAAACGTGCCATGTTGGTTTGAACCGGTCAGGTTTGACGGGCGGCCGCCTGCGAAGCGGCCGCTGCCGGCGCCGCCTTCGACGGCGGCGCCTTCTCGACGGGCTTGACGGCCGTGTCGGGCGCGAACTGCGATGCGTCGTCGACGATCACGCGCTCGCCGCCCGCGAGGCCGCGCGTGATGCGCCAGTCATGGCCGCTCATCCGGTCGGCCGTGACCTCGACGTCCTTGACCTTGCCGTTCGTGCCGACCACGCGCACCGACGTACGGTCGGCCGTGCGCAGCAGCGCGTCGCGCGGCACGAGGATCGCCCGCTGGTCGACCGCCGCGTCGAGCGCGATCCGCACGTACGCGCCCGGCAACAACTCGCGTTCGGGGTTCGGGAACAGCGCGCGCATCGCGACGGTGTCGGTGGTCGGATCGACCGCGAGATCGCTGAACAGCAGCTTGCCCTTCAACGGATACGCGGTGCCGTCGGCGCGCAGCAGCGTCACCGCGACGTCGTGCTGCGCGATGCCCGTCGCGCGCCCGCTCTTCACCGCGCGGCGCAACGCGTCGACGTCGGCGGCCGGCTGCGAGAAGTTCACGTAGATCGGATCGAGCTGCTCGACGGTCGTGAGCGGCGTCGCCTGGTCCTGGCCGACGAGCGCGCCTTCGGTCACGAGCGCGCGTCGCGCACGCCCCGCGATCGGCGCGGTGACGGTTGCATAGTCGAGTTGCAGTTGCGCACGCGCGAGTTCGGCCTTCGCCGATGCCACCTCGGCCTTCGCCTGCGTATCGGCCGCAACGGCTTCGGTATGGTCGCGCTCGCTCACCGCGCGGTCGCGCACGAGATCGTCGTAGCGGCGGCGCTTGTCGCTCGCCGCGAGCGCGGCGGCCTGCGCCTTCGCGAGCGCGCCCTGCGCGGCATCGCGTGCAGCCTTCAGCGGTGCCGGATCGATGCGGAACAGCACCGCGCCCTGCTTCACTTCCTGGCCTTCTTCGTAGGTGCGCGCCGTGACGATGCCCGCGACCCGCGCGCGCACTTCCGCCTGCCGGTACGCGTCGAGCCGGCCCGGCAGTTCCACGGTCATCGGCACGGCCGTCGGACGCACCGTGACGACGGTGGCCTGCTTTGCGGTCTCCGGCGCGGCGTCCTTGTCGCCCTTTCCGCATCCGGCCACGGCCAGTACGGCCGCCAGCGCGAACGGCGCCAGCCGCAGGCGGCGCCACAGGGTGCGTTTGTTATTCATGTTCTGACCTCGGATCGTTCGCCGCCGATACAATGCGGCGGCTCAGGGTGGCCGATTATAATCAGTCACGACTGATTAAATACATGAGCTTTCAATCTGCCTGGCACACTGTCTCAATAAAACGACAGCGAACTGTAAGGAATTTCACGACATGGCCCGCAAGACCCGGGAAGAATCGCTCGCCATCAAGCACCGGATCCTCGACGCCGCCGAGCTCGTGCTGCTCGAGAAAGGCGTCGCACAAACCGCGATGGCGGACCTCGCCGAGGCCGCCGGGATGTCGCGCGGCGCCGTCTACGGCCACTACCGCAACAAGATGGAAGTGTGTCTCGCGATGTGCGACCGCGCGTTCGCGCGCACGTCGGAAGGTTTCGACGCAGGAGACGGCCTGCCGCCGCTCGCCACGCTGCGGCGCGCCGCGTCGCACTACCTGCAGGAATGCGGCGAGCCGGGCCCGATGCAGCGCGTGCTCGTGATCCTCTATACGAAGTGCGAGCAAAGCGAGGAAAACGGCGCGCTGCAGCGGCGCCGCATGCTGCTCGAACTGCAGATGCTGCGCATCACGAAGGCGCTGCTGCGCCGCGCGATCGCGGCCGGCGAACTCGCCGCCGATCTCGACGTGCACCTGGCCGCCGTCTATCTCGTGTCGCTGCTCGAAGGCGTGTTCGCGTCGATGATCTGGACCAACCGGCTGCGCGGCAACCTGTGGAACGACGCCGAAGCGATGCTCGACGCCGGTTTCGACACCGTCCGCACCTCCGCCGCGCTGCGCGGCCGCGCGCAAAAATTGCCAGACCGACGACAAACGTCGTAACAAATGCTGATTTAACCCGATTTACCGCACTGCGAAACGAATGAGCTGACCCCCTTTAAAATTTTTAACGTTTTGCGGAACACCGGTAGACTGACGCTGTCATCTTTCTTTAGCGTCTTCGTGATAACCGGGTTCGACCCGGTATGCACGCCGCCGTTCGAAGCGGGCCCGCCCCGTGTGTTGGGTCGAACGGAAACGACACAGGCCCCTGGCGGGGCCTGTTTTGTTGCACGCCCGCCACCCGCCCCGTCGCCGTTCGACGGATGAGCCGCCGGCGGCCCCTGCCCACACCCCTTTGAACCGCTTTCCTGGATGTGGACACCTTGGTCAAGTCTGCCGCTACCCCTGATGCTTTCGCGCCCGGCCGCGCGCAGCGCGTCGCGCGCGCGCTCGTGCCGGCCGCCGTGCTCGGCGCCCTCGCCGCATTCGGTCTCGCCGCCGCACTGCCGGCCGTCTCGCAACTGCCGGGCGCCGTCGATTCCGGCACGGCCGCGCTGCCGCAGCGCGTGCTGTCCGACACGCCGTTTCCCACCGCGCAGCATTTCGTGACGAGCGAGCTCGCCCGCACGATCGGCGCGCGCGACGAGCACGTCGACAGCCACGACCGCAGCCCGCAGCCGGGCCTGTTCGCCCCGCTCAGCGCGCACCGCAACGACGTGCTCGGCTATGCGAGCCTGTTCCAGTTCGCGGCACCCGAGAACCAGCACGGCATGCGCGCGGGCGGCATCGAGCTCACGCTGTCCGATACGCTGAACCGTCTCGACGTACCGCCCGAAGTGCGCATCCAGCTCGGCGATCTCGTCACCGGCAAGGTCGCGATGCGTGCGACCGCGCAGCGCGGCGACTACTACCGCGTCGCGTTCGACACGAACGGCGGCACGCCGCGCCTCACGGCGCTCGAGCTGCGCGTCGCCGGCCGCACGTTCGGCGCGATCTGGTTCCGCGCACCGGGCGCCGAGCACGGCGCGTACTACACGCTCGACGGCTCGCCGCTCGAAGCCGCGGCATTCACGATGCCGGTCAAGTGGACGCGCATCAGCTCGTTCTTCGGCGAGCGCATCCATCCGCTGTCGCAGGCGATGGCGTTCCATACGGGCGTCGATCTCGCCGCGCCGAGCGGCACGCCCGTCGACGCGGCCGCCGACGGCGTCGTGTCGTTCGTCGGCACCGATCCGGGCGGCTACGGCCGGTACGTGATCGTCGATCATGCGGATGGCTACTCGACCTACTACGCGCACCTGTCCGCGTTCGCACGCGGGCTCAAGACCGGCGAAACCGTGAAGCAGGGCCAGCGCATCGGATCGGTCGGGATGACGGGCGCCGCCACGGGTCCGCACCTGCATTTCGAGGTGCGTGTCGCGAACGATCCGGTCGATCCGCTCGTCACGCTCGCGAACGCCCAGACGGCGCTGTCCGACATGCAGCTCACCGCGTTCCGCCAGGAAGCCGCACAATGGCGCTTCCGCCTCGCGTCGATCAATACGACGCCGTTCGCGTTCGCGCAGAACGACGGGCCGCTGTGGGGTGATTTCGCCACCGACGAGTCGACGCTGCGCGCCGTCTTCAACACGCACTACTCGGCGTCGTGATGTACGTGCCGCAGGTTGCGGCGCGCCGTTACCGCGCGGGTTCCGTATACTCCGCCGCCTGCGCGGCGCGTTCCGCCCTCGGGCGCCGCGTCAGCAGCCAGCGCGCCGCGCCGTCGAGCGACGTGCACAGCACCAGGTAGATCACGGCGACGAACAGGAAGATCGGCGCCGGATACACCATCAGCCGGTTGTTCACCTGCGTCGCGACGAACGACAGCTCGGGCACGCCGACGATATACGCTAGCGACGTGTCCTTCACGAGCGCGACCCACTGGTTGATGAACGACGGCGTCATGATCCGGATCGCCTGCGGCAGCAGCACGTAGCGCACCGTCTGCCAGCGCGTGAGCCCGAGCGACAGCCCGGCCTGCCACTGCCCGTCGCCCGCCGCGACGATGCCCGCGTGCACTGCATGCGCGAGATACGCGCCGCCGATCAGCGCGAGCGCGCACACGACCGTCGCGAGTCCCGGCACATCCATGTGCAGCAGCACGGGCATCAGGAAATACGTCCAGAAGATCAGCATCAGCACCGGAATCGCGCGAAAGAAGCCGATGAACGCGAGCAGCAGCACGCGCACCGGCCCACGTGCGAGCGCCATCGCGACACCGAGCGCCACGCCGAGCACGGCCGACGCGACGGCGGACGCAATCGCCAGCACCAGCGACAGCGCGGCGCCGCCGAGCGGGCCGTCCGGGAACGCGCCGACGAGCAGGTACGGCAGATTGGAGAACAGCAGCGAAAGGTCCATCGTCAGCGCCCTGCTCCGAGCCGGTCGCGCCATTGCGTGGCCGCGTACGCACCGGCCTCGATCGCGGCCACCGCCGCGACGTACAGCAAGGTCGCGACGCCGAATGCGGCGAACGTCTTGAACGTCTCGGTCTCGACCTGCCGCGATGCATACGACAGCTCGGCGACGCCGATCGCCATCGCGAGCGACGAGTTCTTCACGAGATTCATGTACTGGCCGAACAGCGGCGGCAGCGCGATCCGCACGGCCTGCGGCAGCACCACGTAGCGCAGCGACTGCATCGGCGTGAGGCCGAGCGCCGCCGCCGCGTCATGCTGCGCGCGACGCACGCCGCGCAGGCCGGCCTCGCATTCCTCGGCGACGAACGCGGCCGTGTATGCGCTCAACCCGACCCAGCCGGCGACGAATTCGAACGAAGGCCACGCGAGCGTGACCGAGCCTGCACTCACGGCATGGCGCGCATTCAGCCACGCGATCCACGTGTCGGGCAGCAACGACGCGACGCCGAAATACCAGAACAGCAACTGCACGAGCAGCGGCGTGTTGCGGAACGCGACGACGTACGCGGCGGCGGCCGCGCGCGGTGCCCTGCCGCGCGCATGCCGCATGACGGCAAGCAGCAGCCCGCCGACGGTCGCGGCGATGGCTGCCGCGGCGGCAAGGCCGAGTGTCAGCAGGAAGCCCTGCCAGAGCCAGGACAGATATTTGGGAGCCAACCCGAGCATGCTGGGGTGCGCGCGTGAAGCACGCGATCGGAAGAAAACGGAAAGCGCCGCGCAGCCGGTGTTCCGGCCGGTCGCGGCGCGCGTGCGGCGCAGGTCAGGTCTTGTCGCCGATGCGGAAGATGCGCGTGAGCGGCGTCTTCGTCGTCGGCCCGAACCATGCGTCGTAGATCTGCGTGGCGCGGCCGTTCGCCTCGAGGCCCTTCAGCGTGTCGTTGACGAAGCCGAGCAGGCGCGTCTCGCCCTTCGGCACGCCGACGCCCATGTAGTCGTTCGAGATCGTGAACGCCGGGATCTCGTAGTTCTGCTTGTCCGGCACGTTCGCGAGCAGGCCGATCAGCTTCGGGCCGTCCTGCGTGATCGCCTGCACGTTGCCGGCGCGCAGCGCGGCGAACGCGAACGGCGTGTCGTCGTACGCGACGATCGTCGCCTTCGGGAATTTCTCGCGCAGCGTGATCTCGTTGGTCGTGCCCTTGTCTGCGCCGACGCGCAGCCCGTTCAGCTGGTCGGCCGATTTCAGCACGCCCTTCTTCGCGAGAAACTGCTGGCCCGACGAGAAATACGGAATGCTGAAGTCGACCTGCTTCGCACGCTCGTCGGTGATCGTGAAGTTCGCGAGCACGAGGTCGACCTTGCCCGACGTCAGGAACGGAATGCGGTTCGCGGGATTGGTCGGTTGCAGTTGCAGCTTCACGCCGAGCTTGTCGGCAAGCGCCTTCGCGTAGTCGACGTCGAGGCCGACGATGTGGTTGTTCTTCGCATCGACATAGCCGAACGGCGGGTTGCTGTCGAACGTCGCGACGCGCAGCACGCCGGCCTTCTTGATGTCGTCGAGCCGGTCCGCATGCGCGACGGTGCCTGCGGTGATGAGCGCGGCCCCGACGAGCCACGTAGCGAGAGTGTGGAATTTCATGAGCACGACCTGATTTGTTATGAAGGCCGCCGCGGATCGCGCGGCGGCCCGGTTCGAAGAACATCGCGACGAAGTGTGCCGTCGCGAAGCCGCTAACGTATCAGCGCGTGCGGCGAATCAGAACCAACAAATGGTGCTTTGCTCTGCGGGTTTCGTGATGAGCCACGGCGGGCACCGGCGCAGCATCGCACCGTGCCTTTCCCGCCATGCCCCGCTTCCCGCGCCTTACCCTGCGAGCACCGTCGCGGCCTCGTCGATCAGCGCGGCGACCGCCACCGGCTGCGACGCAAGCGACGCATGGCTGGCATCGAGCGTGATGATCTTGCGCGCGTCCATTCGTGCCGACGTCCGCTGCTGGTTCTCCGGCGCGATCATCCGGTCCTCGCTCGAAATCTGATACCACGACGGTTTCGAACGCCATGCAGGCGTGCTGATGGTGTCCGCGAACGTGCTCGCCAGCGGCGCCTTCTGCGTGACGGCCATCACGAGCGCTTCGTCTGACGAAAGATCCTGGCAGAAGCTCTCGTGGAATTTGTCGGGCTTGAGCCACAGATAGCCGTCGCTGTCGGGCGCGAGATTCGGCGCCGCCGCCGGCAGGTGTTCCTGCGTGATCCCGCCGGGGCTTTCGCCCGCGTCGGGCGCGAACGCGGCGATGAACACGAGGCCCGCGACATTCGGCAGGTTGCCGGCCTCGCTGATCACGGCACCGCCGTACGAATGGCCGACCAGCAACACGGGGCCGGCCTGCTGCGCCACCATCTTGCGCGTGCGCTCGGCGTCGTCGGCAAGCGACGTCAGCGGTATCTCGACCGCGTGCAGCGATGGTTGGCCCTTGCGCGCGAGTTCGACGATTACCTTTGCCCAGTGCGCGGCGCCGCCCCAGAAGCCGTGCACGAGCACGATCGCGGGTTTGCTCATCGTGAATCTCCTTGACGTGGCATGTCATCGAACCGTCACCGGTCCAGCCGATCCGGACCTTCGCGCGGACACGCAGCAACCAGCATAGGCGAGCCAACGCGCGTCACCAACCCCGCCGGGGCCGGCGTGAGATGCAGCGCACAAAAAAAGACGCCCGCTGCATGCAGCGGGCGCGAATCCCAGTCAAGGAGGTGTCACACGAACTACAGGCCCAGATTAAGGAATTCGCGTGCGACGGACAACGAATCGATTTCCATATCGATATGACAGGACGCGCTCACGCCGGCACTTCCCGGGTCGCACAGTGGATGCCGCCACCGCCCGACGCGATGCCGAGGATGTCGACCTGCACGATCGCGCGGTTCGCCGCATACGGCTGGATCGCTGCGATCGCGGCCGCGTCGGCCGCCGCGTCGTTGAACTTCGGCATGACGATCGCGCCGTTGCACGTATAGAAGTTGATGTAGCCGGCCGCGAAATGCGACATCTGCCGCTCGTTCAGCGTCGTGCCCGCCGACGTGCCGTAGTTGACCGGCGGCACGAGCTCGACGATCTTCAGCGGCCGGCCGTTCGCATCGGTCTGGCCGGCCAGGCGTTGCCGGTTGGCGTCTGTCAATGCGCGTTCGCCGGTCGAATTCGACGCGTCGTAGCAGCACGCGACCACGCCGGGTGCGAGAAAGCGCGCGTAGAAATCGACGTGGCCGTTCGTGATGTCGCTTTCGCCGGCCGGCGTCGACGCACCGCCCGCGCCACCGACGCCGCTGCCGCGCGGAAACGTCGCCGTGCCCGGCAACCAGATGATCTTCCGCACCCCGAGCGTGCGCTGCAGTTCGGCCAGCACGGTATCGCGGGCCGTCGGCCGCAGCGTCGCATTGGCGATCACGCCGTTCGGGATGTCGAACAGCTGCGGATTGCGGTTCACGTGCAGCACCGACGATTCGGTGAGGATCGCCGTCCCGTCGCCGTCGAATTCGATCGCGCCGCCTTCGAGCGTCAATGTGCTGCGGATCAGGTTCACGCCTTTGGTTTGCGCCATCCAGCCCGCCACCCTGCTGTCCTGGCTGAACGCCTGGAAGAACTTGCCCGCTTTCGACCGGTTGCTCGCGGCCAGGAGCACCGGCGGAATCGCTCCCGCACTCTGGCCGGCGCCGTCGGTGTTCGCGTTGCCCCAGCCGTTGAAGTTGAAGCCGATCGCGTTCAGCGCATCGCCGTTCGTCGTATCCCTGACGAACACGCAACCCGTGTCGCGCACCCAGAAATCGTTGAAGCCGTCGGCGAGCGGCACGAGGGTGATCCCGCCCGTGCCTGCGGCGCGCGCCGCATAACGTGCATGCAGGTCGGGATTCGCCACGCTTGCGTTCCCGAGCAGCACACGGGCCGCGTCCAGATCGACCGGCAACACCAGCATGTTGACCGGTTCCGTTGCGCCGATCGCCTTCGCGACGTCCATCAGGTCGGCCCGCACGCGGTCGATGCCGGCGTCCGTGCTCTGCGACGTGACGGGCGCCCAGATGCCGTCCGCGCCGGATGCGAAGGTCATGTAGGTCAACGCGTGCGGCGCATCTTCGGCCGGCAGCCGGTACACGGCCTGCCGTGCCGACGGCGTCGGGCGCGACGCGGAAGCCGCGTCGGACACGCCGCTGCTGCCGTCGCCGCCACCGCACGCGGCCAGGCTGCCCAGCAGCGGCATGCCGAGCCACGCCGCCGAACAGCGGATGAATCCGCGTCGGCGCGCATCCGGCAGGTTCGGCTCGCGCTTGTTCGGGCTCGCGTAAGTATCTTTCTTCGTCATGTATTTCAACTCCATTGCGCGGACGGCGCGCAGGCATGCGCCGGCTTCCGTCCCGCGGGACGGACTCCGCATTGTTTTCAGTCGTTCGGAAAGACTGGAAAATTGAAGCAGCGTGCGGACCGGTCATGCGAACCGGCCCGGGGCCGTTCTCAGGCCGGCTGCTGTTGCGTGGTGCAGTGGATGCCGCCGCCGCCCGCGGCGATGCCGTCGATGTTCAGCTGGATGACTTCGCGGCCGGGAAACAGGTCGACGAGCGTGTCGCGCGTATTGCGGTCGGCGCGGCTGTCGCCGAACTGCGGCGCGATCACCGCGCGATTGCACACGTAGAAGTTGATGTAGCCGGCCGCGAACTCCGCGTTCTCGTAGATGTGCCGGACGGTCTTCGGCCCCGGCAGCACGACGACCTTCAACGGGCGCCCCTTCGCATCGGTGGATTTCCGCAGGATCTCCAGATGCTGCCGCGTCACCGCGTGATCGTACGACGACGGATCGGTGTCGAGCCCGGCGACCACGACGCCCGGGCTCGTAAATCGCGCATAGAAGTCGGTATGCCCGTCGGTGATGTCCTTGCCCGCGATGCCGGGCAGCCAGATGATCTTCTTCAGCCCGAGCAGGCGGCTCAGTTCGGCCTCGCACTGCGCCTGGCTGACGCCTGGATTGCGGTTCGCATTGAGCACGCAGCTGCGCGTGACGATCGCCGTGCCTTCGCCGTCCACCTCGATGCCGCCGCCTTCCAGAACGAGCTTCGTGTCGATCAGCCGCGCGCCGGCGCGTTCGGCCACGAACGGCGCGACTTCCGCGTCCTGGTCGTGTTCCTGCTTGTTGCCCCAGCCGTTGAAATTGAAGCTCACGCCACCGAGCTGGCCCGACGCGTTCTTCACGAACACGGGCCCCGTGTCGCGCATCCACAGATCGTCGACCGGATGCTGGACGAGCTCGACCGACGAACCGCACAGCCGCGATGCGATCGCGTAGTCCTGCTCCCGCACCAGCATCTTCAGCGGTTCGTGCGCAGCAATTGCCTTCGCGACGGCCGCGAGGTTCTCGCGCACCACCGGCAACAGGCGCGCGCCCCAGATGTCCTCGCTCGGGCCGAACGCCATCCAGGTCGCCGTGTGCGGTGCGCCTTCGTCCGGCATGTGCCAGGCGGCACCCTGCTGCGCATGCGCGGCGCGGCCGAACAACCCGCCCATCGCGCTGGCGGCCAGCGCCGCGCCCGAGACGGACAGGCCGCGTTTCAACAGTTGACGTCGTGTGGTCATGGCATTCCTCTTTCGCTTGCCGGTTACTTCAATGGTTTCGTGGTGTGTCATCACGGCCGCGCGGTCTTGAAGCCGAGCCAGGTCCGGCCTTCCAGGCGCATCGCAGCCGGGGATTCGGCGATCGGCGTGAACAGTGTGCGTCGGGTCGCTTCGTCCGGATAGACGCCCGGATCGCGCACCAGCGCCGGGTCCATCAGCTTCAGCGCACCCTGGTTCGCATTCGCGTAGCGCGTCGAGTTCGAGATCTTCGCGATCACGTCCGGACGCAGGATGTAGTTGATGAACGCATGCGCGTTGTCCGGATGCTTCGCCGACGCCGGAATCAACATCGCGTCGAACCACATCAGGCTGCCGATGCGCGGGATGTCGTACACGATGTTGCGCTTCGGATCGCGCGCCTTCGCCTTCAGCGCGGCCAGGTTGATCGCGCCGGAGAAGCCGACCGTCACGCACAGCTCGCCTTCGATCAGCTCGTTGGCGTCGGACGACCCGACGAACTGGCGGATGAACGGCCGGACCTTCATCAGCATCGCGTGCGCGGCCGCGTAATCCTGCGCGGACGGATGCATCGGATCGCGGCCGACGTAGCGCAACGCCAGCGGCAGCACCGTGCTCGCGGAGTCCTGCAGGCCCAGCCCGCATTTTGCGGCGACGCGCGCCGCGATCGCCGGGTTGAACAGCAGGTCGAGGCTGTCGGCCGGCATGTCCTTGCCGAGGATCGCGCTCACCTTCGCGCGGTCGTAGCCGACGCCCACGGTGCCCCACATGTACGGCACGCCATACTGGTTGCCGGGATCGGACTGCGCCATCTGCTTCAGCAGCGACGGGTCGAGATACTTCAGGTTCGGCAGCCGGCCCTTGTCGAGCTTGCGATACACGCCGGCCTGGATCTGCCTGGCCATGAAGTCGTTGGTCGGCCACACGAGGTCGTAGCCGCTGTTGCCGGTCAGCAGCTTCGACTGCAGCGTCTCGTCGCTGTCGTACGCGTCGTAGCGCACCTTGATGCCGGTTTCCTTCTCGAAGGCGGAAATCGTATCCGGCGCGAAGTAGTTGCTCCAGTTGTACAGGTTCAGCACCTTCTCTTCATCGGCGCGGGCCGCACCGGCCAGCATGCACAGCGCGAGACCCGGCGCCGCGACGCGCAGCCATCCTTTCCGTTTCATTTCGAGTCCTTATCGATAGCAGGACGACACGCCGTCGCTGGTCAGCAACGTGCGATACATCTCGGGGCGACGATCGCGGAAGAAGCCCCACGACTGCCGGTCGGTGCGGATCGCGTCGAGGTCGAACGTCTGCACGAGCACGGCTTCGTCGGTGCGATTCGCCTCGGCCCGCTTCTCGCCGGTATGGTCCGCGATGAAGCTCGACCCGTAGAACACGCCGGTGAGCCCCTGCTGCCGCGGATTGCCGTTGCCGAAGCCCGTTTCGCGGCCGATCCGGTTGGCTGCGACGACCGGCACCATGTTGGCCGCCGCGTGGCCCTGCATCGTGCGCTGCCAGTGGCCGGCCGAATCGAACTCGCTGCTGAACGGCTCCGAACCGATGATGGTCGGAAAGCACAGGATCTCGGCGCCCATCAGCGCGAGGCTGCGCGCCGTCTCCGGATACCACTGGTCCCAGCAGATGCCGATGCCGATTCGGCCGAAACGCGTGTCCCACACCTTGAAGCCGGTGTCGCCCGGCGTGAAATAGAACTTCTCCGTATAACCCGGCCCGTCCGGGATATGCGTCTTGCGATAGACGCCGAGCACGCGCCCGTCGGCATCCGCCACCGCGATCGAGTTGTACGCGGCATTTCCCGCGCGCTCGAAGAAGCCGATCGGCAGCACGATGCCGAGCTCGCCGGCCAGCGCCGCGAACCGGGCAATCTGCGCGTTGCCTTCGAACGGCTGCGCAAGTTCGAGGTGGCGCACGTTCTGGTCGACGCAGAAGTACGGCATCGCGAACAACTCCGGGCACAGCACGAGATTCGCGCCCTGTGCGGCGGCCGCACGGATCAGGCGCTCCGCGGTGGCCATGTTGTCTTCGAAGTTCCAGCTGCCCGACGCCATCTGCACGGCGGCGACGGTGATGTGTTTGGACGGCATTGCGTTGCTCCTCGGTGAGACCGGAAACCGCTGACGGAACGTCGCTCAGTGCGCGACGAAAGGCTGCTGCTGCGTCGAACAATGGATGCTGCCGCCGCCGATCGACAGCGTCGGAATCGGCAACATCTCCACCTTGCGCTCCGGGAACGCGCGGCTGAACGCGTCGCGTGCGGCCTCGTCCTGCTCGACGCCGAACGCAGTCACGATCACCGCGCCGTTCACCAGGATGTAGTTCGCATAGCAATCGCAGTAGCGCTCGGAACCGAAGCGTTCGCTGACGATCGGCGACGGCAGGTCGAGCAGCTCGAAACGGCGCCCCGCCGCATCGGTCGCGAGCTCCAGCGCGCGGCGATTCTCGCGCATCACGCGGAAATAGTCGCCCTGCCCGGGCACGGCGGTCTGGCAAAGCATCCGGCCCGGCGCGATGAACGACGCGATGCCGTCCACGTGCCCGTTCGTCTCCACTTCGTCGGGGTTGCCCGGCAGCCAGACGATCTTCTCCACGCCCAGCATCCGGCGCAGTTCCGCCTCGATCTCCACACGGCTCAGATGCGGGTTGCGATTGGGATGCAGCAGGCAGCTCTCGGTCGTGACCAGCGTGCCCTGCCCGTCGACGTAGAACGAGCCGCCCTCCAGCACCATGTGCGAATTGAAGATCTCGGCGCCGGCCGCACGCGCGATGTCCTGCCCGGCCTGCTGGCAGCCGTCGTACGGCTGGTACTTCTCGCCCCAGCAGTTGAAACGGAATACGGCCGCGCCGAGCCCGTGCTGCTCGCTCACGAGGAAGATCGGCCCGCAGTCGCGCAGCCAGTTGTCCTCGGCCGCGACCGGCAGCACGTCGACGCTCGGCCCCACCAGCTCGCGCGCGGTATCGGCCTGGCTGTGGTGCACCGCGACCACGCAGCGCTGGTAGCGCGCGATGGTCCGCGCGACCAGCGCGAACTCGCGGCAGACCTGCGCGTAATGCGTCCCCCACAGGTCCTCGCGGTTGTCGAGAACCGGCCATCCGAGCCACGTGGCATGCGAGGCTTCCCATTCGGCGGGCATCCGGTAACCGCGCTGGCGAGCATCAAAGCGACCCATCGATCCGACTCCGTTGTGATTGATGAGCGATTGTCCGTCAGGCTAAACTTGATGAATATTGATATTTATTGACCGAATCAATCAATTCACCTCATATCTCGATGCGACGCGTTCCGTCCCTGAAACTGTTGACCGGCTTCGAAGCCGCGGCCCGGCTGGGCAATTTCTCGCGTGCGGCCGACGAGTTGCACCTGTCGCAATCGGCGATCAGCCATCAGATCCAGCAGCTCGAAGCGCAACTCGGGCAGCCGCTGTTCCGCCGGCGCGGCCGCGGCGTCGAGCTGACCATCGCCGGCGAGGTCCTGCATCGCAGCGTGCAGCGCGCGATGGACACGTTGCGGGGCGGGCTCGACCGCATCGCGACCTACCTGAACCCGGGGCTTGTCGTGCTGGTCTGCCCGGCGCCGTTGCTGCACGGCTGGCTGCAGCCACGCCTCGAGCAATTGCAGCAAGTGCTGCCGGATCTGTGCCCGCTGCTGTCGACCGACGAAACCGCGCGCTACGTCGACGAGATCGACGTCGACATGACGATCGGTACGCGGCCGATGCTGCAGCCCGGCCTGGTCGACATCCCGTTCATGCGCGACGAATGGGTGACGGTGTGCGCGACGCCGGTGGCCGAGGCGCTCGCCCGTGTGCCGCGCGCCGAACACGCGCAGCACACGGGGCTCGTCTGCCTCGAGACGAGCCTGACCGACGAGCGCATGGCGACCGTCTTTCGCGAGCAGCTGTCGGACTTCCGGATGCAGGCGATCTACGACGATCAGCGGCTCGTACTGGATGCCGTGCAGCGCGGTCGCGGCATCGCGTGCCTGCCGCGTCTCGTCGCACAGGCCGGGCTCGACCAGCACACCCTGACCGTACTCGCCGACTACCCGCGCCTGCCCGGCACCACGTGGTGGCTGTCGCGGCTGGAAGGCCCGTCGCGCTCGCCGATCGTCGAGCAGATGTTCGACTGGCTGGTCCAACAAGGCATCCTGTCGAGCGCGGCCGACCCGGCACCCGACCGCGCGAAGCTGCCGCCCGCGTAATCGCACGCCGCAAAAAAACGTCCCGCCAACCGGCGGGACGTTTCGTCATGATGCAGGTATGCGCAACGCGCAGCCGATCACGGCTCGTGACGCAGGTACCCTTCCTTGCTCGGATCGCGCATCCGCCACGACACGATCAGCGAGATCGCGCACAGCACGGTCACGTACCAGTAGAAGGTTTCCTCGCTACCGATCGACTTGAACCACAGCGCGACGTACTCGGCCGAACCGCCGAAGATTGCGTTCGCCACCGCATACGACAGGCCAACGCCCATCGCGCGCACTTCCGGCGGGAACATCTCGGCCTTGATGAGGCCGCTGATCGACGTGTAGAAGCTGACGATCGCCAGTGCGACCGTGATCAGCACGAACGCGGCCACGGGGCTCGTCACGTCCTTCAGCGCATGCATCAGCGGCACGGTGCCGATCACCGCGAACGAGCCGAACAGGATCATCGACGTGCGGCGGCCGATCTTGTCGGACAGCGCGCCGAACACCGGCTGCATCAGCATGTAGACGAGCAGCGCGACGGTCATCACGTTGCTGGCCGTCTTCGCGTGCATGCCGGCCGTGTTCACGAGGTACTTCTGCATGTACGTCGTGAACGTGTAGAAAATCAGCGAGCCGCCGGCCGTGAAGCCGACCACCGTGAAGAACGCGCCCTTGTGTTCCCACACGCCGCGGATCGTGCCGGCGTTCTTCTTGTCGCGCGATTCGCTGGTCGACGTCTCGTCGAGCGATTTCCGCAGGTACAGCGAGATCAGCGCAGCCGCCGCGCCGACCACGAACGGAATGCGCCAGCCCCATGCCTTCAGTTCGTCGGCCGACAGCGTCTGCTGCAGGATCACGAGGACCAGCAGCGCGCACAGCTGGCCGCCGATCAGCGTCACGTACTGGAACGACGCGAAGAAGCCGCGGCGCCCCTTCAGCGCGACTTCACTCATGTAGGTCGCGCTGGTGCCGTACTCGCCGCCCACCGACAGGCCCTGGAACAGGCGCGCGACCAGCAGCAGCGCCGGCGCGAGCGCGCCGATCTGTGCGTAGGTCGGCAGCACCGCGATCACGAGCGACCCGCCGCACATCATCAGCACCGAGATCATCATCGCCGCACGGCGGCCGTGACGGTCGGCGATGCGGCCGAACAGCCAGCCGCCGATCGGACGCATCAGGAAGCCGGCCGCGAACACGCCGGCCGTATTCAGCAGCTGCGTCGTCGTGTTGCCGCTCGGGAAGAAGGCCGGCGCGAAGTACAGCGCGCAGAACGAGTAGATGTAGAAGTCGAACCACTCGACGAGGTTGCCCGATGAGGCGCCGACGATGGCGAACACGCGCCGCCGGGTGTCATGCGCGGACAGCGCAGCTTGGTCGGTCTGGACGTCCATGGGTTGGTCTGTTCCTTTTAGTGCTTTCTGGGCGAGACGGCTGGGGGCCGCCGCATGCGGTCGCACGTGGCACCGGTTCCGGCGCACGGCGCTACGAGAGTTTAGCGAAATGTAAAGTAACAGGCACTCCGGGTTCGTCCGGATGTAGAAGAATTTTCTCCCGCCACGCGCTTGTCATATGAAAACGCCAGCCGTCAGGCTGGCGTCCGATGCAAACATTTTCGAAGACACCGGTCAAACGCGGATCTCCGGCGGCACGTAGCGGCACTCGTGGCGCTTGCGCACGGTACCGGCCTCGTCGACGCTTTCCAGGTACACGTCGAACTGCCAGAGCCGCGCCATGTGCTTGAGCACTTCGTCGCTGTCGTTCGACAGGTGGCGGTTGTCGGTCATGAAGTGGCGCAGCGTGAGGCTGCGGTCGCCGCGCGTGTTCACCGCCCACACCTGGATGTTCGGCTCGCGGTGATGGATGTCGTACTGC
Organism: Burkholderia sp. BCC1972; assembly: GCF_905339605.1. Classification (NCBI taxonomy): domain Bacteria; kingdom Pseudomonadati; phylum Pseudomonadota; class Betaproteobacteria; order Burkholderiales; family Burkholderiaceae; genus Burkholderia; species Burkholderia sp. BCC1972. The sequence continues at coordinate 134,932 of NZ_CAJPGH010000015.1, forward strand.
CGCGACAACGCCTGCCGCACGTACTGGTAGCCGGAATCGTCGTGGATCGCCGAGACTTCGAGCGAATCGCGCATGTCGTCGTCGAGCACCGAGAAGAGCCGCATTTCGCGGATCAGGTTCGGCGACAGGTATTGCGCGATGAAGCTCTCGTCCTTGAAGTTGCGCATCGCGTAGTGCATCGCCGGCAGCCACGGGGTGCCCGCGATCTCCGGAAACCACTTGTAGTCTTCGTCCGTCGGCGCTTCGCAGATCCTCCGGATGTCGCTCATCATCGAGAAACCGAGCGCATACGGGTTGATCCCGCTGTAGTACGGCTTCGTGACGGGCGGCTGGTAAACCACGTTGCTGTGCGAATGCAGGAACTCCATCATGAAGCCGTCTTCCAGCTTCCCCTGGTTGTACAGCGTGTTCAGCAGCGTGTAGTGCCAGAACGTCGCCCAACCCTCGTTCATCACCTGCGTCTGCCGCTGCGGGTAGAAATACTGGCCGATCTTGCGCACGATGCGGATCACTTCCCGCTCCCACGGCTCGAGCAGCGGCGCATTCTTCTCCGCGAAATACAACAGGTTCTCCTGCGGCTCGGGCGGATAGCGGTCTTCCTGCTCCTCCATCAGCTCGGGCTTCTTGCCCGGCAGCGTGCGCCACAGTTCGTTCACCTGCGACTGCAGGTACGCCTCGCGCTCGCGCCGCAACGCGGATTCCTTCGACAGCGACGGCTTTTGCGGGCGCTTGTAGCGGTCGACGCCGTAATTCATCAGCGCATGGCACGAATCGAGCAGTTCCTCGACGCGATCGAGACCGTAGCGCTCCTCGCATTCCGCGACGTAGTTCTTCGCATACACGAGATAGTCGATGATCGCGTGCGCGTCGGTCCACAGCCGGAACAGGTAGTTGCCCTTGAAGAACGAGTTGTGTCCGTACGCCGCGTGCGCGATGACGAGCGCCTGCATCGTCATCGTGTTCTCTTCCATCAGGTACGCGATGCACGGATTCGAATTGATGACGATTTCGTACGCGAGGCCCATCTGGCCACGGCGGTAGCTCTTCTCGGTCGCGAGGAAGTGCTTGCCGAACGACCAGTGACGGTAGTTGACGGGCATCCCCACCGACGCATACGCGTCCATCATCTGCTCGGCGCTGATCAGTTCGAGCTGGATCGGGTAGATGTCGAGCTCGTATTGTTCGGCGACCTGCGCGATGTGCGTGTCGTATTCCTCGAGCAGTTCGAACGTCCAGTCGGACGGGCACGGCAGCGGCTTGCGTTCGGCAACGTTCATACGCGCTTCCTTCTGCCCGGAACCGGGCAAGTCGGCGGCCGGCGGCGGCGGTTCGGCCTGCACGCGTTGCTGCGCTGCGGCAGGACCGGCCGTATCGTCGCCGGAAGGGCGCGGCTCGTAGCCGCGCGACTCGTTGTGCAGATGGCGGGTCGTCATGACGTTTCCACCTGCTTTTCGAACAATTCGCGAAACACCGGGTAGATGTCGGCAGCCGATTCCACTTTTTTCATCGCGAGATGCTGCTGCGACACCGCCAGTTGCGCATATTCCAGCCACAGGTTCTGCTCTTCCGGCGCGACCTGGATATACGCGAAGTAACGCGTCTTCGTGAGGATATCCTCTTCCAGGATTTTGCGACACTTGGGCGAATCGTCAGTCCAGTTGTCGCCGTCGGAGGCCTGCGCGCCGTAGATGTTCCACTCGGTCGGCGAGTAGCGCTCGTTCATCACCTTGCGCATCAGTTCGAGCGCGCTCGACACGACCGTGCCGCCGCTTTCGGTCGAATGAAAGAAGGTGTCCTCGTCGACTTCCTCGGCGCGCGTGTGGTGACGGATGAACACGACCTCGATGCGTTCGTAGTTACGCTTGAGGAACAGGTACAGCAGGATGAAGAAGCGCTTCGCGAGATCCTTGCGCTGCTCGTCCATCGAACCCGACACGTCCATCAGGCAGAACATCACGGCCTGGCTCGACGGTTGCGGCTGCTTCACGCGGTTGATGTAGCGCAGGTCGAACGGATCGATGAACGGAATCCGCCAGATGCGCCCTTTCAGGTGATGGATCTCGGCCTCGAGCGCCGAGATTTCCGCGCGGCGGTCCTCAGGGTCGCTCTTCAGGGCTTCGAGCTGCGCCTCGAGTTCGCGCAACTCGTTGACGAGCGGCGAGCCGAGCGCGATGCGCCGGCCGAGCGCGCTGCGCAGCGAACGCACGACGTCGATGTTGTTCGGCGTGCCTTCCGCCGACCAGCCCGCGCGCACGTTCTTCCAGCTCGGCACCGTCAGCAGGTGCGTCTTCACGAGGCGCGGCAGTTCGAGATCGTCGAAGAAGTACTGCATGAACTCGTCGCGCGACAACTCGAACACGAAGTCGTCCTGACCTTCGCCCTCGTTGCTCGCCTGACTGCCGCCGCCGCCCGAGCCGCCCTGCGGGCGCGGGATCTTGTCGCCGCGCACGTAGTCCTCGTTGCCGGGGTGCACGTATTCACGACGCCCGCCGGGCGCGTGCCGGAAATTCGGCTCCGCGATGTCCTTGCGCGGGATCGTGATGCTCTGCGTGCTCTGGATATCCTTGATGCTACGGTCGCGTACCGCGTCGGACACGGCACGACGAATGTAGTTCTTGACGCGACGCAGAAAGCGTTCGCGATTGGCGATGCTCTTGTTCTTGCCGGCCAGCCTGCGGTCGATGATTTGATGAAGCACTCCCGGTCTCCCGCTCGAAAGTCGATCTGCCGGGGCACTCGCCGCGCATGCCGTCTGCCGTCATGCGGGCGGCGCCTCTGAAAGCGCCCGTACGGACTCGCCGTACGGGCGCGGTACCGCGCGCGTCATGACGACTTGCGCACGCGCAGGTACCAGTCGCAAAGCAGCCTCACCTGCTTCGGCGTATAGCCCTTCGCGACCATCCGGTTCACAAAGTCCTCATGCTTGCGCTGCTCCTCCGCCGAACCCTTGGCGTTGAACGAAATCACCGGCAACAGTTCCTCGGTGTTCGAGAACATCTTCTTCTCGATCACGACGCGCAACTTCTCGTAGCTCGTCCACACGGGGTTCTTGCCGGCGTTCGCCGCCCGTGCGCGCAATACGAAATTCACGATCTCGTTGCGGTAATCCTTCGGATTGCTGATGCCCGCAGGCTTCTCGATCTTCTCCAGCTCCGCGTTCAGCGCGGCGCGGTCGAAGCTCTCGCCCGTATCGTGATCGCGGAATTCCTGGTCCTGGATCCAGAAGTCTGCATACGTGACGTAGCGGTCGAAGATGTTCTGACCGTACTCCGAATACGATTCGAGGTAAGCCGTCTGGATCTCCTTGCCGATGAACTCCGCGTAGCGCGACGCGAGCACGTCCTTCACGAAGGACAGGTACTTCTGCTCGGTTTCCGGCGGGAACTGCTCGCGTTCGATCTGCTGTTCGAGCACGTACATCAGGTGCACGGGGTTGGCCGCGACCTCGCTCGAATCGAAGTTGAACACGCGCGACAGGATCTTGAACGCGAAGCGGGTCGACACGCCGGTCATCCCTTCGTCCACGCCCGCGTAGTCGCGGTACTCCTGGTACGACTTCGCCTTCGGATCGGTGTCCTTCAGGTTTTCGCCGTCGTACACCTGCATCTTCGAGAACAAACTCGAATTCTCCGGCTCGTGCAGGCGCGACAGCACCGCGAACTGCGACATCATCTTCAGCGTGCCCGGTGCGCACACGGCCTCGGCGAGCGACGAGTTGCGGATCAGCTTCTCGTAGATCTTGGTCTCTTCCGACACGCGCAGGCAGTACGGCACCTTCACGACGAAGATCCGGTCGAGCAGTGCCTCGTTGTTGCGGTTGTTGCGGAACGCCTTCCACTCCGACTCGTTCGAGTGCGCGAGGATCACGCCGTCGAACGGAATCGCGCCAAACCCTTCGGTGCCCTTGAAGTTGCCTTCCTGCGTCGCAGTGAGCAGCGGGTGCAGCACCTTGATCGGCGCCTTGAACATTTCGACGAACTCGAGCAGGCCCTGGTTCGCGAGACACAGGCCGCCGGAGTAGCTGTAGGCGTCGGCGTCGTCCTGCGCATACTGTTCGAGCTTGCGGATATCGACCTTGCCGACCAGCGACGAGATGTCCTGGTTGTTCTCGTCGCCCGGCTCGGTCTTCGCGATGCCGACCTGCCGCAGGATCGACGGGTAGCGGCGCACCACGCGGAACTGCCGGATGTCGCCGTTGTATTCGTGCAGGCGCTTGACGGCCCACGGACTCAGGATGCTTTTCAGGTAGCGGCGCGGAATGCCGTACTGTTCCTCGAGGATCGGACCATCCTCGTCGTAGTCGAACAGCCCGAGCGGCGATTCGTTGACGGGCGAGCCCTTCAGCGAATAGAACGGCACGTGCTCCATCAGCTGCTTCAGACGCTCGGCGATCGACGACTTGCCGCCGCCCACGGGGCCCAGCAGGTAGAGGATCTGCTTCTTCTCTTCGAGCCCTTGCGCAGCGTGGCGGAAGTACGCGACCACCTGCTCGATCACTTCCTCCATTCCGTAGAACTCACGGAATGCCGGATAGACCTTGATGACCTTGTTCGCAAAGATGCGCGACAGGCGCGGATCGTTGCGGGTATCGATGTGTTCAGGTTCCCCGATTGCTTCCAGCATGCGTTCACCCGCCGTCGCGTACGCGGATGGATCGTTCTTGCAGAGCGCGAGATACTCCTCCAGCGAGAGCTCTTCCTCTCGCGTTTTTTCGAAGCGGTTCGCGAAGCTGCTGTAAATATCCATGCTACCTCCCTCGCCTGAGTCTGAAGACGTGCCTGCCTTCGTACGACTGCGCAGAAGCAAGCGCGTTCGAATTCATCCTAAACCCTTTCTTATTTTTTTTCACGAACTCTTCGTATGAAGTTCGTCATTCTCGACAACACCGCTTGGACAACGCATTTCGTCGTTTTACAATCGATCTCCCGAGCCGCAGAAACTGCATCCGCCACGTCTCGTCGAACGACGGAACATCCTGTGCGTTGGACACATCCGACGTCGTCGCTTCCCCCCTTCATCCCTAGACGTTCGAGCAACCGCGTGCGATGACACGTTGCGCGCACCGTTACAAATTTTTTTCGCAGCGCCCTTACGGAGATACCCGTACGACGGACGCGGGAACCTCATCGATGCCGCACGCGTACGCGCATCCATCGAGGCGGGACGCGCGACGCACGCAACGATGCGCGATCGATCGTTCGCACTGTCACATTTCGTCTGTCGCGGAAACGACGACGCCCGCATGTCGCGGGCGTCGTTCGTCACCAAATGGGGATAGATGCGCGGCACGCGCGTATCAGAAGGTCTCCCAGTCGTCGCCGCCTGCCGCGGCAGCAGCCGGTGCCGGCGCAGCAGCGGCCGCGACGGGCTTGCGTGCCGGCAGCGGCGCGGCCGTGCGCTTCGGCGGTGCATCGCGATCGTCGCGCGCAGCGGCCTGCACGGGTGCGGCAACCGCAGCGGCAGGCGCGCGCGACACCTGGCGCGCCGCAACCGGCGCGACGGCGCGTGCTGCTTCGTCATCGAGCTGGAATACCGCTGCCGTTTCACGCAGGCGCCCGGCCTGCTCGTCGAGCGACTGCGCGGCGGCCGCCGCTTCCTCCACGAGCGCCGCATTCTGCTGCGTGACTTCGTCCATCTGCGCCACGGCACGCGCGACCTGGTCGATGCCGCCGCTCTGCTCCTCGGACGCCGCCGCGATCTCACCCATGATGTCGGTCACGCGCTGCACGGCGCCGATCACGTCGCTCATCGTGCGCCCGGCTTCGTCGACCAGCGTCGAACCCGTCCGGATCCGCTCCACCGACGCGTCGATCAGCGCCTTGATTTCCTTCGCCGCGCTCGACGAACGCTGCGCGAGGCTGCGCACCTCGCCCGCGACGACCGCGAAGCCGCGGCCTTCCTCGCCCGCCCGCGCGGCTTCGACGGCCGCATTCAGCGCAAGAATGTTGGTCTGGAACGCGATTCCCTCGATGATCGCGATGATGTCAGCGATCTTCGCCGAGCTGTCGTTGATTTCGCCCATCGTGCCGACCACCTGGCCGACCACCGTATTGCCCTTGTTCGCAATCTCCGACGCATTCGCGGCCAGCGAGCTTGCCTGGCGCGCATTGTCGGCGTTCTGCTTCACGGTGCCGGTCAGCTGTTCCATGCTCGACGCGGTTTCCTGCAGCGCCGCGGCCTGCTCCTCGGTGCGCGACGACAGGTCGATGTTGCCGGCCGCGATCTGGCGCGCCGCGGTCGCGATCGACTCGCTGCCGCCGCGCACGGTGCGCACCGTGTCGACCAGCCCGCGCTGCATCTTCGCGAGGCCTTCCAGCAACTGGCCCATCTCGTCGCGCCGGTCGACGACGATCGGACGGCGCAGGTCGCCGGCGGCGATCGCGTCGAAATGCGACAGCGCGTCGGCGATCGGGCGGCCGATCGCGCGACTCAGCGTCAGCCACGACAGCAGCGCGGCGCCGATGCCGGCCAGCAACGCGACGATCGACAGCACGCGCAGCGTCTCGAACACCGATTCCGCCCGATCGAATCCGGCTTGCGCATCGGTGAACTGGAAATTGCGCAGTGCTTCGCCGGCCACGGCCAGATCGTTAAAGCGCGTCTGAAGCTGCTTCGCGCCCTCGCCGATCCGGTCGTGATCGCCGGCCCCGATCGCACTCGCGAACGCGTCGCAGGTGTCCTGCACCGCCTTGCGGCGGGCGGCGACGTCCTGTGCGAGCCGGTCCTCCTCCGCACCGCGCGGCAGTGCGAGGTATTTCTGCCACCACGCGTCCGACTGCGTGCGCATCCCGCGGCTGCGCTCGATGGCGGCCGTGGAGTCGGGCGTGCCGGCCAGCAGCGCCGCCCGGTCGAGCGCGAGGCGCTCGCGCGCGGCGAACATTTCCGAGAGCGTCACGTCGACCGCGCTCGGCATCTGGTTCGTGAATATCTCGCGCGTCGAATCGTTCGAACGCGTCATCCCGTACAGACCGAGCACGCCGGTGACACCCAGCAGTACCGCCAGAAACGCCATCGTCAAACCGATGCGCGCACGAATCGTCAGGTTCTTGAACACCATCATCCATCCTGTGTTGCGTCGTCATGAACGGGCCAGGCCCGTTGGCTCGAAGCATTGCTTCACTTGATTTATTTACGACCGCACCACGCACAACTTGACGGATTTCAGCCCATTTTTTCGAATTATTAGTCTGAACATTACAAATAGCTGAATGAATCGACGCAAATTCGGACCGGTTCGACAACGGGAGGAGTTCGACAACGGGAGGAAAAGATCGGCGATGTGCCGGCGCGCGCAGGCGCGGCCGGCCGTCTCGTGCGACGGACCGGCCTCGATACGGACCCGAAATCCTGGGATCAGGCCTGGTCGGCCAGTTCGGAGAGCGTGGGAATCGACGGTTGCGCGCCCGCGCGCGTGACCGACAGCGCCGCCGCGCGTTGCGCGAAGCGGATCGCCGTGTCGACGTCCGCGCCGGCCGCCAGCCGTGCGGAAAAACCGCCGATGAAGGTGTCGCCGGCGGCCGTCGTGTCGACGGCCTGCACGACCGGTGCCGGATAGTGCCGTGCGGTGCCGTCGGCCGTCAGCGCGAGCACGCCGCGCGCGCCGAGCGTGACCAGCACGTTGCGCGCGCCGCCGGCCTGCAGCGCACGCGCGGCGGCTTCCGCCTCCGCCGGGTCGCGCACGGGCAGCGCGGTCAGCGCGGCCGCCTCGACCTCGTTCGGGATCAGGTAGTCGACGAGCGGCAGCCAGCCGTCCGGCAGCGGCGCGACGGCCGGCGCCGGATTGAGCACCACCGTGCGGCCGAGCCGCCGCCCGGCCGACAGCGCCGCGAACACGGTGTCCGGCGGCGTCTCGAGCTGGCAGATCAGCACGTCGGCCGACGCCAGCGCGGCCTCGTGCCGCGCAACCGTCCCGGTCGTGACCTCGCCATTGCCGCCCGCGACGATCACGATCGCGTTCTGGCTCGCATCGTCGACGACGATCAGCGCGACGCCGGTCGACGCCGACGCGCTGGTCGCGAGCCCCGTGCAGTCGATGCCCTCGGCTTCCAGGCCCGCGCGCAGTGCCGCGCCGTGCGCATCCGCGCCGACGCAACCGATCATTGCGACCTGCGCGCCGAGCCGTGCGGCGGCCACGGCCTGGTTGCCGCCCTTGCCGCCCGCCGCCTGCGCAAACGCATGGCCGGCGAGCGTTTCGCCCGGCAGCGGCAGCCGCGGCGCCCGCACGACGAGATCCATGTTGAGGCTGCCGACCACCGTCACGCGGCCGGCATCCGCTGCGGGCGCCGTCATGCGCGACCGCCCGATGCCGGCGGCTCGCGGTAAACCGCGGTCGATTCGCGCAGCACGAGGCGCGGCGACACCACGCGGCGGCGGCTCGGCACGGCCGTCGAGCCGCCGCCGATCCGCTCGATCAGCGTCTGCGCGGCCATTTCACCGAGCGCGCGCACCGACTGGCCGACCGTCGACAGCGCCGGATACGTGTAGCGGGAAAACTCGATGTCGTCGAAACCGATGATCGAGCAGTCGTCCGGCACGCGCAGCCCGCGCTCGGCCGCCGCGCGCAGCGCGCCGACGCCCATCAGGTCGTTGCCCGCGAAAATCGCGCTCGGCCGCACCGATTCGAACAGCCGCGACGCCGCGTGATAGCCGCCGAGGCACGAAAAGTCGCTTTCCGCGATCGCGCCCGGCACGATGTCGACGCCGCGCTCGGCCATCGCGCGGATGAAGCCGTGCACGCGCATCGCGCTGACGGCCGTGTCGGTCGGCCCCGTGATGCAGCCGATCTTCGCGTGCCCGAGTTCGAGCAGGTGGCGCGTCGCCAGGTACGCGCCGCGCTCGTGGTCGATCTGCACGAGATCGGCCGCGAGCCCCTCGATGTTGCGGTCGACGACGACGAGCGGCGCATGGATATCCGCGAGCGTCTGCGCGAGCACCGCGTCCTCGCCAGCCGACGCGACGATCAGTCCGTCGATGCGTTTTTCCTGCAGCACGCGCAGATAGTTGCGCTGCTTCACGGGATCGTCGTCCGAGTTGCAGAAGAACACGCAATAGCCGTTGGCCGCGCACTGATCCTCGATGCCGCGCGCCAGCTCGGCGAAGTACGGATTCGTGCTGTTCGGCACGACGAGGCCGATCGTCGCCGTCGCCCGCGCCTTCAGCGAGCGCGCCACGGCCGACGGCACGTAATTCAGCTCGCGGATTGCGCCCTCGACCTTCGCACGCACATCCGCGGACACCGGCCGCGAATTGTTCACCACGTGCGAGACGGTCGTAAACGACACGCCCGCCATGGCTGCCACATCCTTGATCGTCGCCATTTCCCGTTTCTCTCTGGTCTGTTCTGTCTGTCTTTCTACCGGGCGCGCGAGCGCCGGCTGCGATACGTATCGAGCACGACGGCCACCACGATCACCGCCCCGGTGATGATCCGCTTGGTCGGCTCGTTCGCGCCGATCTGCGCCAGCCCCGCGGCCAGCACGGAGATGATCAACACGCCGAAGAACGTGCTGATCACCGAGCCGCGCCCGCCCATCAGGCTCGTGCCGCCGATCACGACGGCCGCGATGACCTGCAGTTCGAGACCCGCGCCCGCGTTCGGGTCGGCGGCCTCGAGCCGCGAAATCTGGAACAGCGACGCGAGCCCCGCGAGCGCGCCCATCAATGCGAATACGAGGATTTTATACGGCCGCGGGTTAACCCCTGCAAGTCGCACCGCTTCCTCGTTCGTGCCGATGCCCACCAGATAGCGCCCGAACACCGTGCGCGTCAGCACGAACTGGGCCGCGATCATCACCGCGACCGCGATCACGAACGCCGGCGAGATGCCCAGCGCGATGGGGTTCGACAGGAAATCGAACGCGTCGCCGATATACGCCGTGCGCGAATTCGTCAGCTGGTACGCGAGGCCGCGCGCGGCCTCCAGCACGCCGAGCGACACGATGAACGACGGAATCCGCCAGCCGACCGTGACCGCGCCGGTCAGCGCGCCCGTGACGGTCGCGACCGCGATCCCGATCAGCGCGGCCGGCAGCGGCCCCCACTGCCATTTCAGCGCGGCGACGCTGACCATCGACGCGGCGAGCGCGAGCACCGAGCCGACCGACAGGTCGATCCCGGCGATGATCAGCACGAAGGTCATCCCGACCGACATCACGACGAGATCGGGAATCTGGTTCGCGATCGTGCTGAACGTGTCGTAGGTCAGGAAGTGCGAGCTCAGCACCGAAAACAGCGCGATCATCGCGGCGAGCGCGCCGGCGAGCCCGAGATAGTTCGACAGGCCGAGGCGCGTGCCGGACAGCGTGCGCGCGCGGCGCCCCGTCACGTCCTGCTGCGAGCCTGCGTCGGTCGGGGATACGGGAGGCTGGGTCATTGCTGTGGTCCTGTCGTCGAATTGCCCGGAGCGGCGCCTCGCGCCTGCCCCGCGTCCGGATGCGGCGCACCGCCCGCCGGCGTCTCGCGGCCGAAGCCGGCGAACGCCGCGGCCAGCAGCCCATCCTGGGTCCAGTTGCCGCGCTCGAACACGGCGGTCATGCGGCCGGCCGACATCACGCCGATCCGGTCGCAGATCAGCATCAGCTCGCGCAGGTCGCTCGACACGACGACGAGCGCGCGGCCTTCGCGCGCGAGCGCGCCCATCAAAGTGTAGATCTCGAACTTCGCGCCGACATCGATTCCGCGCGTCGGCTCGTCGAACAGCAGCACGCCCATGTCGCGCGCGAGCCAGCGGCCGATCACCACCTTTTGCTGGTTGCCGCCCGACAACTCGCCGACCGGCTGCGCCGCGCCGTGCGTGCGGATCCGCAGTGCATCGATCTGCTGCTCGGCGAGCGCCGTCTCGCGTGCGGCATCTACAACGCCGCCGCGCGCCAGCCGGTCGAGCTGGCCGAGCGACACGTTCGACGTGATCGACTGCGACAGCAGCAGCCCCTCGCCCTTGCGGTCCTCGGTAATCAGCGCGATGCCGAGCTTCACCGCATCGACGGGCGAATCGATCTTCGCCGGCTTCAGCGGCTGGCCGACCGCGATCATCCCCGCATCCGGCGTGTCGGCGCCGTAGATCAGCCGCAGCAACTCGGTGCGCCCCGCGCCGATCAGCCCCGAGATGCCGAAGATCTCGCCCGCGCGCACCTCGAGCGACACGTCGCGCACGGCCGTCCCGCGCGTGAGCCCCGACACGACGAGCCGCGGCGCGCCGATATGACGCTCGCCGAGATCGATCTGCTCGCCGATCTCGCGTCCGACCATCAGCGTGACGAGCCCGTCGGACGTCGTCGCGGCCATGTCGCCCGCATGCACGAGCCGGCCGTCGCGCAGCACCGCGACGCGCTCGGCGACACGCGCGAGCTCCTCGAGCCGGTGCGAGATGTAGACGATCGCGACGCCGCGCGCCTTCAGCCGGTCGATCTGCTCGAACAGCAGCTCGACTTCGCGCGCGGTCAGCATCGCGGTCGGTTCGTCGAGAATCAGCACGCGGCAGTCGCCGATCAGGTTGCGCGCGATCTCGACCATCTGCTGATGGCCGATGCCGAGCGCGCCGACCGGCGTATCGGGATCGACGGCGTCGAGCCCGACCTGCGCCATCGCGGCACGCGCGTCCTCGCGCAGCCGCGCACGATCGATGATCCCGAAGCGCCGCGGCAGGCGATTCAGGAACAGGTTTTCGGCAACCGTCAGCGTCGGCAGCAGGTTCAGCTCCTGCATCACCATGCGCACGCCGAGCGCCTCGGCTTGCGTGCGGCTGGCCGGCGCGTACGCTTGGCCGCCGAGCTGCATCGTGCCGGTGGTCGGGTCGACGAGCCCGCCGATGATCTTCGACAGCGTGCTCTTGCCGGCGCCGTTCTCGCCCGTCAGCGCAAGCGCGTGGCCTGCCTCGAGCGTCAGCGTGACGTCGGCGAGCACGGGTTCGGCATAGGTCTTGCCGATGCCGGATACGGACAGCACGGGGATGGCTGAACGGGAGGGTTGGAAGGTCGGTTCCATCGCGATCCTGGTTGCGGCCGCGCGCACGCGACGCGCGGGTATGACGCTCACAAGTGCATGTGCATGCAGTGGCCGTGATCGCGCTCACTCCGGATAACGGCCGCCACGCCGGATTCTTGAGGGCGGCGGCCGGCCCGGAGCCGCGTCACTTCGTCACGAGATCCACCGGCGTCTCGACCACGCCGGACATGTCGGCCTGCTTGCGATGCTCGGCGATCGCCTTGAGCGCCGTGTCGATGCCGAACACGGCCTGCTTCGCCGCGTACTGGTCGGCGGTCGCGAGCACGCGGCCGTCCTTCAGCATCGGCTTGATCGCGTTGATGTTGTCGTAGCCGACCACGAGCACCTTGCCCTGCTTGCCGGCCGCGCGCACGGCCGACACGGCGCCGATCGCCATGTTGTCGTTGCCGCACAGCAGCGCCTTCAGGTTCGGGTATTCGTTGAGCATCGCGGCAGCGACCGCATTGCCCTTGTCGATTTCCCATTCGCCCGACTGCACCGACACGACCTTCATCCCGCCCGCCTTCATCGCGTCCTGGAAGCCGGCCGTACGCTGCTGCGCATTGGTCGTCGTCGACACGCCTTCGACGATGCCGACCTGGTCGCCCGCCTTCAGCCGCTTCGCGAGGTAGTCGCCGATCTTGCGCGCGCCCTTGCAGTTGTCCGGGCCGACGAACGGCACGTTCAGGTTCTTCGACTTCAGCACGTCGGGATCGAGCCGGTTGTCGATGTTCACGACGACGATGCCCGCGTCGACGGCCTTCTTCACGACCGGCACGAGCGCCTTCGAATCGGCCGGCGCGAGCACGATCGCGTCGACCTTCGACACGATCATCTGCTCGACGATGCGGATCTGGTTCGCGGTGTCGGTCTCGTCCTTGATGCCGTTGGTGATCAGGTCGAACTGATTCGCGTTGTGCTTCTGGTATTCCTTCGCGCCGGTTTCCATGGTCAGGAAGAACTCGTTGGCGAGCGACTTCATCACGAGCGCGACCTTCGGCTTGGCTGCCGATTGCGCGTGGACGGCCGGTGCGGCAGCGACCGCGACGGCGGCGAGCGCGGCGGTCAGGAAGCGACGGCGAAAGCGGACATTCATACACATCTCCTGGCGACTGGCCCATAGGGCCGGACTGTTGTTTTAATGTGAGCAAACGTTTGCGCCACACTACCCGGGCAATGGCCATCAATGCTGCTGTCGGTACCACGGAATGGAAGCGAGGCAGACGGCCGACTGCCTGGCGCGTGCTGTCGTTGACGCGCCGCCGCCGGCGGGAGGCCGGCGGAGTGAAGGCTATGCTGTACCGATTCGCTTCGGCGCGCAACCTGTCTGATCAATATTTAAGGGTTTATTCGGAGCGCGCGATCGTGCCGCACGACGCGCAAATGCGACAGTCGCAACGCTGCCACACAGCGCGGCGCAATCACGCCGGGTCCTGCGGCGCGGGTTCGTCCTCATCGACCGCTGACGGTTCGCCAAAGCGGTTCGCATGCGGCGTACCGGCGATGAATCCGTTCATCACGAACAACGCGATCGCACCGACGATCGGCACGAAGAGCAGCAGCATCCACCACCCCGACTTGTCGATGTCGTGCAGCCGTTTCACGGTGACCGCCAGCCACGACCACGTCGCGACGACGGCGATCGCGACCATGACGAGCACCACCAGCGGCGGCAGGTCGTCGTTCGACGAACCGCGCGACCCCGCGTCGAAGAACACGCCGATCAACCCGGAAACCAGCGAGTAGATCCACCACGGCAGGCGCTCGGTCCGGCCTTTGAAGGAAAAGAGAAACCATTTCAGATTCATTGTTCGCCTCTTCGTCGTGCGGCGTGAACGCCCGCGTTCAGACCATGCACGGGCATTGAATCATATCTTCCGAGAAATGGCCCGGCCGCGATGGCCAGGGATGGCCGACACCGGATCGAGGCACTCGTATCTGCCGTCTTGTCGTTCTGTCGGCACGAGAACACATGTCGATCGCCGCACGCGGCGAAGAACCGGGCCGGGCGCGGCGACCGCAACCGGTGGTTCGATGAATCAGGCAACCGTGACCGCGGCCATTGCGCTGCCGCAGCCCGGTGCACGGCTCCGTGCGCGCGCTTCGCGCCGTCCGCGGCAACTGCCCGGACGGCGTGCGCTGCGAGCAGCCGTCAAACGGCTTCGCGCAACAGCCCCGCGATTTCCGCTTCGTTCAGGTGCGGCGCGAACATCTCGATCAACCGGTACGCATACGCGCGCAGGAACGCGCCCTTGCGCAGCCCGACGCGCGTCGTGCTCGCCTCGAACAGGTGCTGCGTATCGAGCGCGACGAGCCCCGTGTCGCGCTGCGGATCGTAGGCCATCGCCGCGACGACGCCGATCCCCATTCCGAGCTCGACGTAGGTCTTGATCACGTCCGCGTCGATCGCGGTCAGCACGACGTCCGGCACGGCGCCCGCCTGCGTGAACGCCTGGTCGATGTGCGAGCGGCCCGTGAAGTCCTGGTCGTACGTGATGATCGGATACTCGGCGATTTCCTCGAGCGTCAGGTTCTCGCGGCCGACGAGCGGATGGCCCTTCGGCACGACGACCGTGTGATGCCACGAATAGCACGGGAACGTGACGATGTCCGGATAGCGGTCGAGCGCCTCGGTCGAGATGCCGAGATCGGCTTCGCCGTTCAGGATCATCTGCGCAATCTGCTGCGGGCTGCCCTGGCGCAGCGCCAGATGCACCTTCGGGAACACGTCGGTGAACTGCCGGATCACCTTCGGCAGCGCGTAGCGCGCCTGCGTGTGCGTCGTCGCGACGACGAGGTGGCCGCTGTCCTGGTCGGCGAACTGGCGCGCGACGCGGCGCAGGTTCTCGGCGTCGAGCAGCATCCGCTCGATCAGCTGGTGCACGGCCTTGCCGGGCTCCGTGAGCCCCGTCAGCCGCTTGCCGCGCCGGATGAAGATGTCGACGCCCAGTTCATCCTCGAGATCCTTGATCTGCTTCGACACGCCCGACTGCGACGTGTACAGCACGTTCGCGACTTCCGTCAGGTTCATGTTCTGGCGCACCGCTTCGCGCACGAACCGCAATTGCTGAAAATTCATGGGTATGCCTCTTAGGCTGTCGTTGTTTGATTGTCGATTCGGAGCATGTTCCGCCCCCTGCCCTGTATTTGCTCGTCAACGCGCGGGAAACACACGCACCGCGCGCGGCACGGCCGTCGCACCGTCGCCGACCTGCAGCGACAGCGCCCGCCACGCATCGCGATCGAGTTCCGCCTCGAGCGCACCGCCCGCGCGCGCCTCGAGCTCCACGCGCACCGACCCGCCGAGCGGGATCACGCGGCGCACGTCCACCGCGATGCCGTCGCGGTGCCCTTCGCCCACCGGCCACAGCTGCAGGTCGTGCGGGCGCACGTAGGCGTTCGCGGGGCCCGCGAAATCGGCGTCGACCTCGATCGGCGCAGCCGCGCCCTCGGCGACGAAGCCGCGCCCGGCCACCGTGCCCGGCAGCCGGTTCGCCGCGCCGAGGAACTCGTACACGAATGCGCTTTGCGGATGATCGTAGACGTCCTGCGGGCTGCCGACCTGCTCGACGTGGCCGCGATTCAGCACGACGATGCGATCGGCGACTTCCAGCGCCTCTTCCTGGTCGTGCGTGACGAAGATCGTCGAGATGTGCAGGTCGTCGTGGAGCCTGCGCAGCCAGCCGCGCAGTTCCTTGCGGACCTTCGCGTCGAGCGCGCCGAACGGCTCGTCGAGCAGCAGCACCTTCGGCTCGACCGCGAGCGCGCGGGCGAGCGCGATGCGCTGGCGCTGGCCGCCCGACAGCTCGGACGGATAGCGCTGCGCGAGCCAGTCGAGCTGCACGAGCTTGAGCAATTCGTGCACCTTCTCGCGAATCGCGGCTTCCGACGGCCGCTCGCGGCGCGGCTTCACGCGCAGCCCGAACGCGACGTTCTCGAATACCGTCATGTGGCGGAACAGCGCGTAGTGCTGGAACACGAAGCCGACCTGGCGGTCGCGCGCGCCGACCGACGCGACGTCGAGCCCTTGCAGCACGACCTGGCCGGCGTCCGCGTGCTCGAGGCCCGCGATCACGCGCAGCAGCGTGGTCTTGCCGCACCCGGACGGCCCGAGCAGCGCGACCAGTTCGCCCGGCGGAAAGTCGAGCGACACGTTGTCGAGCGCCGTGAAATCGCCGAAGCGCTTCTGAAGGTTACGGACGGTGATACCCATTCTGGTTGCCTCTTTACGATTTCGACGAAACGGCGGGGCCGGCATGTGCGGGAACGGTGTCGCTCGCGCCGGCCAGTTCGGCGGCGAGATGACGCTCGGCGATCAGCTTCAGCGCGAGCGTGACGAGCGCGAGCAGCGCCAGCACCGACGCCACCGCGAACGCCGCCGCGAAGTTGTATTCGTTGTACAGGATCTCGACGTGCAGCGGCATCGTGTCGGTCTGGCCGCGGATATGGCCCGACACCACCGACACCGCGCCGAATTCGCCCATCGCGCGCGCATTGCACAGGATCACGCCGTACAGCAGGCCCCACTTCACGTTCGGCAGCGTCACGCGGCGGAAGATCTGCCAGCCCGACGCGCCGAGCACGCGCGCGGCTTCCTCCTCGTCGGTGCCTTGCGCCTGCATCAGCGGAATCAGCTCGCGCGCGACGAACGGGAACGTGACGAAGATCGTCGCGAGCACGATGCCCGGCACCGCGAAGATGATCTGCACGTCGTGATCCTGCAGCCACGGCCCGAGCCAACCCTGCGCGCCGAACAGCAGCACGTACACGAGGCCCGAGATCACCGGCGACACCGAGAACGGCAGGTCGATCAGCGTCGTGAGCAGCGCCTTGCCGCGGAATTCGAATTTCGCGATCGCCCACGACGCGCACACGCCGAACACGAGGTTCAGCGGCACGGCGATCACGGCGACGGTCAGCGTCAGCTTGATCGCCGACCACGCGTCGGGATCGGCCAGCGATTCGAGATAGAAGCCGACGCCCTTGCGCAGCGCCTCGACGAACACCGCGGCGAGCGGCACGACGAGGAAGAACGCGAGGAACGCCAGCGCGATGCCCGTGAGCAGCCAGCGCACGACGCGCGACTCGCTGACGGGGTCGAGCCGTTTCGCGGCGCGCACGGCCGGCGACGGGGTTTTCAGCACGACGGTGGCCTCCTGGCTCATTGCTGGCCTCCTGCTGCGACGGCGGTGACGGTGGCGGGCGCGGGGCCGCTTGCGCCCTTGCTCGTCCTGCGCTGCAGGTACCACTGCAGCGTGTTGATCAGCAGTAGCATCAGGAACGACACGACCAGCATCACGACCGCCAGCGCGGTCGCGCCCGCGTAGTCGTACTGTTCGAGCTTCGTGATGATCAGCAGCGACGTGATCTCGGATTTCATCGGTACGTTGCCGGCGATGAAGATCACCGAGCCGTATTCGCCGAGCGCACGCGCGAACGAGAGCGCGAAGCCGGTGAGGAGCGCCGGCAGCACGGCCGGCAGCACGACGCGGCGGAACGTCAGCCAGCGCGATGCGCCGAGGCACGCGGCCGCTTCTTCCTGCTCGCGCTCGAAATCCTCGAGCACCGGCTGCACGGTGCGCACCACGAACGGCAGCCCGATGAAGGTCAGCGCGACGAGCACGCCTGCCGGCGTGAACGCGATCTTGATGCCGAGCGGCGCGAGATACTGGCCGACCCAGCCGTTGGTCGCGTAGACGGCCGCGAGCGAGATGCCGGCGACCGACGTCGGCAGCGCGAACGGCAGGTCGACGATCGCATCGACGAGGCGCTTGAACGGGAACGTGTAGCGCACGAGCACCCACGCGACGAGGAAGCCGAACACGGCGTTGATCAGCGCGCCGCCGAGCGCGGCCGAGAACGTCAGCCGGTACGACGCGAGCACGCGCGGCGACGTGACGGCGGTGACGAACTGATCCCACGACAGCGTCGCGGTCTTCAGGAACGTGGCGGCGAGCGGAATCAGCACCACGAGGCTCAAATAGGCCACCGTGATGCCGAGTGTCACGCCGAAGCCAGGCAGCGCGCTCGGCTTGCGAAAGGTGTACGTCGTCATCGGATGCTCTTGCTGGGTCGATGCTGCTCACGGGTCCGACGCAAACGCCGGCGCAGTGCATCGCGCCGGCGAACCGTCGGGGATGCGGCGCGCTGCGTGGCGCGCCGCTGTCGTTATGGCGTTACTGCGGCTTGTAGATCGAGTCGAACACGCCGCCGTCCGCGAAATGCGTCTTCTGTGCGTTCGTCCAGCCGCCGAACGTGTCGTCGACCGTGTACAGCTTCAGCTTCGGGAACTGCTTCGTCAGTTCCGCCGGCACGTTCTTCGAGCGCGGCCGGTAGTAGTTGCGCGCCGCGATCTCCTGGCCCTGCGGGCTGTACAGGAAGTTCAGGTACGCTTCGGCCAGCTTGCGCGTGCCCTTCTTGTCGACCACCTTGTCGACCACCGCGACGGGCGGCTCGGCCAGGATGCTTACCGACGGCACGACGATCTCGAACTTGTCGGTACCGAACTCCTTCACCGACAGGAATGCCTCGTTTTCCCATGCGATCAGCACGTCGCCGATCCCGCGCTGCACGAAACTCGTCGTCGCGCCTCGCGCGCCCGAATCGAGCACGCCTGCGTTCTTGTAGAGCTTCGTGACGAATTCCTTCGCCGTCTGCTCGTTGCCGCCCGGCTTGTGCACTGCGTACGCCCATGCGGCCAGGTAGTTCCAGCGCGCGCCGCCCGACGTCTTCGGGTTCGGCGTGACGATCGAGATGCCCGGCTTGGTCAGGTCGTCCCAGTCCTTGATCCCCTTCGGATTGCCCTTGCGCACCAGGAACACGATCGTCGACGTGTACGGCGACGCGTTGTCGGGCAGACGCTTCTGCCAGTCCTTGTTCACGAGCCCCTTGTTCGCGATCGCATCGATGTCGTACGCGAGCGCCAGCGTGACGACGTCGGCCTGCAGGCCGTCGAGCACCGAGCGTGCCTGGGCGCCCGAGCCGCCGTGCGACTGCTTGAAGTTGACGGTCTCGCCCGTCTTCGCCTTCCACTCCTTGCCGAACGCCTGGTTGAAGTCCTGATACAGCTCGCGCGTCGGGTCGTACGACACGTTCAGGAACGTCGTATCGGCCTGGGCATGCGTCGCGACGCCCAGCGCCGCCGCCGCGCCCAGCGCGAGTGTTGCGATCAGGCGGCCCACTCCGCCCACCAGCCCCGTATTGCGCTTCGCCATCCTTGGTTCTCCAGTGTTGTCGGTATTGCGATGTCGGGCCAGTCTAACGAACGGGTTACATGATTAAAAATAATCGTTCCTTATTTTTTAATACTCAAAAGTGCTAACGCAGACGGGATGGATGGTTGCGGCAGATAAACCGCCGTCCGGACGTCGCGAAATCACGTCGGAACCGGCGCGATCGCGTCGAACCTCAAGTAACGCTTGAAATTCGCGAAGTACTGTATAAAAATACAGCTCACTGTCTATCCATACAGTTCAGCCATGACCAAACTCACCGCCCGTCAGCAGCAAGTGTTCGACTTGATCCGTCGCGCGATCGAGCGCTCCGGATTCCCGCCCACCCGCGCCGAGATCGCGGCCGAACTGGGCTTCAGCTCGCCGAATGCGGCCGAGGAGCACCTGCGTGCGCTGGCACGCAAGGGCGTGATCGAACTGGCTGCCGGCGCGTCGCGCGGCATCCGCCTGCTCGGCATCGAAGACGCCCCGCACCAGTTCACGCTGCCGCATGCCGGCCTGATGCAGCTGTCGCTGCCGCTCGTCGGCCGCGTCGCGGCCGGTAGCCCGATCCTTGCGCAGGAGCACATCTCGCAGCACTACGCGTGCGATCCCGCGCTGTTCACGAGCAAGCCCGACTACCTGCTGAAGGTGCGCGGCCTGTCGATGCGCGACGCCGGCATTCTCGACGGCGACCTCCTCGCCGTGCAGAAACGCACGGAAGCGAAGGACGGCCAGATCATCGTCGCGCGTCTGGGCGACGACGTCACGGTCAAGCGCCTGATGCGCCGGCCTGGCGGTCTCGAGCTGATCGCGGAGAACCCGGATTACGAAAACATCTTCGTCAAGGCCGGCAGCGCGGAATTCGCGCTGGAAGGCATCGCCGTCGGGCTGATCCGCTCGGGCGAACTCTGACATTCCGTCTCGCTAGGAGAACATCATGGAACGCCTTGCCCGCCTGCTGCCTTTCCGTCAATTCGGTCGCCTGCGCCATCTGCGCGGCCGTACGCCCTGCGCACCGCTGTCCGCGGCCGCGCCCGTGCAAGAAGAAGTCGCAGTCGAACGGCAGGCGTCCCTGCTGCCGTCGGCGCTTCCCGCGTTCGCGCGGGTATCGCTGAACGCCGGCCTGAATCATGCGGAACCCGCCCGCCGCGCGCCGGTACGCGTCTATCACGGCCGTTCGCGCCTGATCATGGTCGGCACGATCGATGCCGTATGCCGGATGATCGACCGCTGCATCGCCGAGGAACGATCGGCTACGCCTGGCGGTCTCTGATTGCGGAACATCCCCGCACCGGAGGCAACGTGACTGGATCTTCGGGCCGCGCATGGCGGCTCAAGCCCCTGCTGATCGTCGTGCTGGCCATCGCCGTCGTGTCGACGATCGGCTATGCGTACGCGTCACCGTACGTCGCGCTCGGTCGCCTGAAATCGGCGATCGACGCGCGCGATGCGCAGGCCATCAGCGAATATGTCGATTTCCCGTCGCTGCGCATCAGCCTGAAGCAGCAGGTCACGGAAGAGTTGATGCGCCGGATCGACGCGGTGAAGAAGAACAATCCGTTCGCGGTGATCGGCGCGCTGATCGGGTCCGCACTGGTCGGGCCGCTGGTCGATGCGTACGCGACACCGGACGGCGTGGCCGCGCTGATGAGCGGAATGCCGCCGCGCGGCAATCCCGGCGAGCGCCCGCCCGAATGGTCGAATCAGCCGCAAGGCAATGCACCGGCCGACACACCAGCGGCACCGCCGGCGAGCCCGGCACCGGCAAGCGCTGCCGCTCCGGGCAACAACGCGGCAACTGCGTCATCCCCGGCACCCACCCCTGCCGCACCGGCCAGCGCGAACGATGCAACGCATTCGCCGCATCAGCAGCAAACCAGTGCGGGATACCGGAATTTCGATGAATTCGTCGTGACGTACCAGCGCAGCGCCGACGGCACGCGCTATGCGGCGATATTCCACCGCTTCGGACTGTTCTCGTGGAAATTGTCCGCGATCGACCTGCACGCGTAACAGCGGCGCGGGTCCCGCGCCGCTGATGCGGCACGGCGCCTGACCGGCGCGCATCGCCGGTCGGGCCGTCATCGAATCATTCGATCATTTGCCGTTCGCCATGGCGGCTTCGCGCTCGCGTGCGATTTCTTCCTTCTGCTCCTGTGCCGACGAACACGCCACCAGGATGCTGCAATTCACGCGATCGAGCAGTTGCGTATTGCCCGACCCCATCCACCATCTCGACAGCCCGCTGCGGCACCTGTGGCCGACGACGACGAGGTCGGCCTTCAGCTCCGTCGCGAGATTCGCGATTTCGTCGATCGGATAGCCGAATGCGAAATGGCCTTCGGCCTGCACGCCGCGCTCGCGCAGCCAGTTCACGCCTTCCTGCAGGATCTCCCGCGCGGTTTCCTCGAAGCGCCCGCACGCGACATCGGTCAGCAGGCCTGCGCTTTGCGCAATGCTCGAACGCATGTCGACGACCGACAGCAAGTGCGTTTCAGCCTTCAGGTCCATTGCGAGATTGGCACCGCAGCGCAGTGCCTTGCGCCCTTCGAGCGTGCCGTCGTAGCACAGCAAAATCTTGTTGTAGCTAGCCATGAAACCTCCCTATCGCGACAACGAGCCTACGCATTCATCATGGTGCGCCGCAATTCAGGACGCAAGGGATGGAAAACGCTGATTCGCCCCGCTCGGCCCGTGCGCGATGATGCAGTGCACGATCGGTGCGCGCATGCATCGCACCGTGCAGGCATGCCCTGAAGAGACGCAGCCGATGCACTAGAATGGCCCGTTCGTACTCCAGCGGGCCATCACTACGCAGGCGCCGCGCGCTTCGGTCATGCTCGTGTGACACGCATTCGCGCGATCCGTTCGCCAGCCGGCCGCGCATCGGGCAGCCAGGTGCCCGCTTACAACGACAACATGCCCATGTCCGTCACACCGATCGAGTTTCGCAACGTCGAAAAGCGCTATGGCGACAAGGTCGTCGTCAACGGCCTGTCCTTCAACGTGCAGGCCGGCGAATGCTACGGTCTGCTCGGGCCGAACGGCGCAGGCAAGACCACCACGCTGAAAATGCTGCTCGGCCTCGCGCACCCCGATGCCGGCACCATTTCCCTGTGCGGCGAACCGGTTCCATCGCGTGCGCGGCATGCACGCCAGCGCGTCGGCGTCGTCCCGCAGTTCGACAATCTCGACCCCGACTTCACCGTGCGCGAGAACCTGCTCGTGTTCAGCCGCTATTTCGGCATGTCGGCACAGGCTGCGCGCGCACTCGTACAGCCGCTGCTCGAATTCGCGAAGCTCGAGAGCAAGGCCGATGCGAAGGTCGGCGAACTGTCGGGCGGCATGCGACGCCGTCTCACGCTCGCCCGCGCGCTCGTCAACGATCCCGACGTGCTGGTGCTCGACGAGCCGACGACCGGCCTCGATCCGCAGGCACGGCACCTGATGTGGGAGCGGTTGCGCTCGCTGCTCGCGCGCGGCAAGACGATCCTGATCACCACGCACTTCATGGAAGAAGCCGAACGCCTGTGCGACCGGCTGTGCGTGATCGAGGAAGGTCGCAAGATCGCCGAAGGCGCGCCGCACGCGCTGATCGAATCGGAGATCGGCTGCGACGTGATCGAGATCTACGGGCCGGATCCGGCCGCCCTGCGCGACGAGTTGTCGGGATTCGCGAAGCACACCGAGATCAGCGGCGAGACGCTGTTCTGCTACGTGAGCGACGCTGAGCCGCTCAGTGCGCGACTCAAGGGTCGTACGGGGTTGCGCTATCTGCATCGCCCGGCCAATCTGGAAGATGTGTTCCTGCGGCTCACGGGCCGCGAAATGCAGGACTGATCGATCATGGACGTGCGCAACTATTCCGCCGCCACACCGTCCGCGCCGCTGCGCGAGTCACGCTTCGCGATCGCGATGCCCGCGAACGCAACCAACTGGATTGCCGTCTGGCGACGCAACTATCTCGTCTGGCGCAAGCTCGCACTCGCGTCGATGTTCGGCAATCTCGCCGATCCGATGATCTATCTGTTCGGGCTGGGTTTCGGGCTCGGCCTGATGCTCGGCCATGTCGACGGCGTGTCGTATATCGCGTTCCTCGCGGCCGGCACGGTCGGGTCGAGCGTGATGATGTCCGCGAGCTTCGAGTCGATGTATTCGGGCTTCTCGCGGATGCACGTGCAGCGCACGTGGGAGGCGATCATGCATACGCCGCTCGCGCTCGGCGACATCGTGCTCGGTGAGATCGTCTGGGGCGCCAGCAAGGCGATGCTGTCGGGGGTCGCGATCATGCTGGTCGCGGGCGCGCTCGGCTATGCGCAGTTTCCGTCGATGCTCGCGGCGCTGCCCGTGATCGCGCTCGCGGGCCTCGCGTTTGCCAGCATCGCGATGATCGTCACGGCGCTCGCGCCGTCCTACGATTTCTTCATGTTCTATCAGACGCTCGTGCTGACGCCGATGCTGCTGCTGTCGGGCGTGTTCTTCCCGATCACGCAGTTGCCGCCGCTCGCGCAGCTCGCGGCGCAGGCGCTGCCGCTCGCGAACGCGGTCGAGCTGATCCGGCCCGCGATGCTCGGCCGGCCGGCAACCGACATCGTGCTGCATGTCGCGGTGCTCGCCGGCTACGTGCTCGGCGGATTCCTGCTGTCCGCGTGGCTGTTCCGGCGGCGGATGATGCGCTGACGGCCGGCGCGCGAGGCGCCGGCTTCATGCGACGACGTTACTCGTCGTCGTCGCTCCACGGAATCTCGACGTCGGTCAGGAACGCGACGGTCGCGAGCGGGCCGCCTTCCTGGCGACCGAGCTTGCCGTCCGCGCGATGCCATTCGACGCGGAACTGCGTACCCGGATCGTCCGCAACCAGATAGACCGTGCGCAGTTCTTCCTTTTCGGCCTCGTCCACCGGGCCGTCGAACGACACCAGCATCTTCTGCGGCCAGAGGCCGTTGACGGGATCGTAAATGCGGTCGCCCTGCGGAATGTCGATGCTGGCTTCCACACCGATCGTTGCGGAGGCCTCGATGATCATCATGCCGAGTGCGCTCAGCACGGCAGTCGCCCGCGCGGAATTGGCCTGGCGGATCGCGAGATCGCCGCGCGTCAGCGCCTTTTCGAGTCGAGGATGAATCTTCGGTTGGGTCATGCGTTTTCCTGTTTGCTTCTTGTAAAGGGCGCCGCACGCGTGACGCGGCGGCGCCGGATGAATATGAATGCGGCTATCGCACCGGGCCTGCGCGCGTCAGAATCCGAACGCGATCGCGAGCAAGCCGCTCACGATCCCGAACACGACGACGAGCGCCGCGACGATCGCCAGCATGGTCGGCTTGAACGAACGCGCGAGCATCGCGAGCGACGGCACGCTGATCGGCGGCAGCGTCATCAGCAGCGCGGCGGCCGGCCCGACGCCCACGCCGAGCGACAGCATCGCCTGGATAATCGGCACCTCGCCGGCCGTCGGGATCACGAACAGCATGCCCGCGACCGCGAATGCGACGATCCAGCCGAGATGATTGCCGATGTCCGGGCCGATATGCGGGAACAGCCATGCGCGCGCGGCGCCGAGCAGCAGCACCAGCACGATGTATTCGGGCACGAGCCGCACGGCCATGCGCGCGAGCAGCTTCACCCAGCGCACGAACGGATTGCCGGCCGCGGCCTGCTCTGCCGCCAGCGCGGCGAGCTGCGTATCGTCGATGCTGCGGTCTTCCGGACGCGCAATGCGGTTCAGCAGATAGCCGATGCCGAACACCATCGCGATGCCGAGCACGAAGCGCAGCGCGCTCCAGTGCCAGCCGAGCACGAAGCCCATGAACACCAGCGCAGCCGGATTCAGCACCGTGTTGCCGAGCCAGAACGCGACTGCACCGCCCGGCGACGCATGGCGCGCACGCAGCCCCGCGACGACCGGCGCCGCGCAGCACGTGCACATCATCCCCGGCAGCGACAGCAGGCCGCCCGCGGCGACGCTGCCGAACCCGGTACGGCCGAGCACGCGCGCGACCCAGTGCGCGGGCAGCAGCGCCTGCACGGCCGAGCCGAGCAGCAGGCCGAGCACCATCGCCTGCCAGATCGCCTTGCCGTACGCCCACGCGTAGTCGAGCGCGGCCTTCAGCGACGGCTCGGGAGCGGCCGCCGACGTGCCCATCAGGATCGACTGGCCGATCGAATGATGCTCGGCGGCAACGAACGCCTTGTTGTAGTACGGGAACCATTTCACATAGAACAGTCCCGCGACCGCGATCAGCAGGAAGGTCATCCAGCCGAGGGCCGGATTGGGTTGGGTGCGTGTGGTCGTCATCGTGTGGTCGTCGATTGGTTTTGATCGGTTTCGAGTGTCGCGCCTGCAGCAAACGCGGCCGATGCGGGCAGCCCGGCCTGCGCGAGCTGGGCCAGCAGCGTGCGCGCCTGATCGCGCCCGTCGGCCGCGTTGGGCCGGAACGTGAACGTCAGCGCCCGGTTCGGCTTGTTGTATGCCGCGCGGTACGTCCGTGCGTAGGCCGGATCGTAATGCTTGTCGATCAGCTCGGTGAACAGTTCGGCGCGTGCGTTCGCGTCGATCAGCGCCTTCCAGTGCGTCACCTGCTCGCGGCTGTGCAGGCCGATCAGCCGATGGAGCTGCGCCTTGAACGCGTCCGGTTCGTCGAACAGGTGCGCGTAATCGTCGAGGAGGAACGCGATCCGCTCGTCGTGCGCCGCGTCGACGTGCACCCACGGCCCTGCGTGAAACGCTTCGATCAACGCGATCGGCAACTGCACGAGCCCGATCCTGCGGCTTTCCGATTCGACGAACACCGGCCATTCGGGGTCGAAACGCCCCAGCGTTTCGACGAGCCCCGAATCGAACCCCTTCTGCGCCGGCTGCGGCTTGCCTGGCAGCGCACCGAGCAGCGAGCCGCGATGGCATGCGAGCGCCTCGAGATCGAGCGTCT
Organism: Burkholderia sp. BCC1972; assembly: GCF_905339605.1. Lineage (NCBI taxonomy): Bacteria > Pseudomonadati > Pseudomonadota > Betaproteobacteria > Burkholderiales > Burkholderiaceae > Burkholderia > Burkholderia sp. BCC1972. The sequence continues at coordinate 161,054 of NZ_CAJPGH010000015.1, forward strand.
GCGCGCCCACGTCGTGCAGTGCGTTCAGCAGGCGCGTCTTGCCGCAGCCCGTATGGCCGACCAGCGCGATGTAGCGAAAGCGCGTCGGCAGCGAGTCGAGCGTCGCGCACACCGACTGGCGGTACGCCTTGTAGCCGCCGTCGAGCTGGCGTGCCTTCCAGCCGATCAGGTTGAACCAGGTCGTCATCGAGCCCGAGCGCTTGCCGCCGCGCCAGCAGTAGATCAGCGGCCGCCAGTTGCGCGGCCGGTCGGCGAACGTCGTGTCGAGATGGCGCGCGATGTTGCGCGCGACGATCGCCGCGCCGACGCGCGTCGCCTCGTACGGCGATACCTGGCGGTACATCGTGCCGACGAGCACGCGCTCCTCATTGCTGAGGACGGGCGCGTTCAGCGCGCCGGGAATATGGTCCTCGGCGAACTCGAGCGGTGTACGCACGTCGATGATCTCGTCGAACTCGCCGGCGCGATCGAGGGTGACAATCAGGTTCTTCAATTTGGCGTCGAACAGGGGCGATACGGCTCGATGAGCCGTATGGGCACGGAAGGCGGATTGACGATTATCTCACGGGCCGGCGTCTCGGGCCGCGCACGGCAGTCGGCGGCGCCGATGCGACCTGCATCGCGTCGATCAGGTGGTCGCGAAACGCGCGTACCGACGCGGGCAGATCGCGCCCCGCCATCGTCTGTACCTGGATGCTGCGTTCACGCAGTTGCGGGTTCGTCACGGGCACGACGACAAAGCCGTCCGCGTCGAAACGGTCGCGCACCGACAGCAGCCCCGTGAACATCACCGCGCCCGTGCGCCGCGCGTAGCCGTACATCGCCGCCGTGTTGTTGCTCGTCAGTTCGGGCTCGAGCAGCAGCCCGTCCAGCGCGCACGCGATGTCGATCAGCTGGCGCACGGTCGTGCCGGCCTCGGGCAGCACATGCGCGTGCCGCGCGACCTCGGCGAGCGACACCGCGTCGCGCGTCGCGAGCGGATGATCGTGCCGCACCAGTGCGAAGACCGGCGCGCGCTCGGTGTGCTCGACACGGACGCCCTTCTCCGGCGCGAGGCTGAAGGTCAGTGCGATGTCCGCATCGCCGTCGCGCACGCGCCGCGTCGCTTCCGCCGGCGACACGACCCACACGGTGAAATCGACGCCCGGGTGGCGCGCCTTGAAGCTCGCGAGCGCGCCGGGCAGGAAATCGATCGCGAACCCTTCCGAGCACGCGAGCTTCAACAGGCTGCCGTGCAGCGCATCGAGCCCGCCGATGTCCTTCATCACGTGCTCGGCTTCCAGCAGGCTGCGCTGCGCGAACGCCAGCAGCCGCTCGCCGGCCTCCGACAGCGCCATGCCGCGCGGCCGGCGCTCGAACAGCGGCGCGCCGAGCTCGCTTTCCAGCTTCGCGATCTGGCGGCTGATCGCCGACACGGCCACGTGCAGCCGCGCGGACGCGTCGCTGATCGAGCCGGTGCGCGCCACTTCGACGAAATACCGCAACGCCAGGCCATACAGGAAAGCCGCCATCGTTCTGTCCCCGGGCCCTTTCTGGCCGCGCTGCTTTGCCTTTTCGGCAAAGAAAGGTTCGAAATTCGATCATTGTGACAAAAAAAACGGCTTTCTAGAATCGATCGCACTTCATGTTGCACGCGCGCTCCGCGCTTGCAGCGCCCCGTCCGAGGAGACCGACTTGAGCCGTACCGCCGCCATCCAGCACGCGCTGAACCAGTTCGAATCCGGTGCGTTCTTCACGACCCTGAGCCGCCGCGTCGGCCTGCGCACCGAAAGCCAGGACAGCGGCAATGACGCCGCGTTGCACGCGTACCTGACCGACGAGATCGCCCCCGAGGCGGCCCGCCTCGGCTTCACGTCGCGGATCGTCGACAACCCCGTCGACGGCGGCGGTCCGTTCCTGCTCGCGTCGCGCCATGAAGACGACGCGCTGCCGACCGTGCTGATCTACGGCCACGGCGACGTCGTGCGCGGCTACGACGCGCAGTGGCGCGCGCCGCTGTCGCCGTGGACGCTGACGGCCGACGGCGATCGCTGGTACGGTCGCGGCAGCGCCGACAACAAGGGCCAGCACACGATCAACCTGGCCGCGCTCGCGAGCGTGCTCGACGCGCGCGGCGGCCGGCTCGGCTTCAACGCGAAGCTGCTGATCGAGATGGGTGAAGAAACGGGGTCGCCGGGCCTCGACGCACTGTGCCGCCAGGAGCGCGACGCGCTCGCGGCCGACGTGCTGATCGCGTCCGACGGACCGCGCATCGCCGCCGCGCGTCCGACCGTGTTCCTCGGCTCGCGCGGCTCGGTCAATTTCAAGCTGAGCCTGCGCGCCCGCGACGGCGCGCATCACTCCGGCAACTGGGGCGGGCTGCTGCGCAATCCGGCGATCGTGCTCGCGCATGCGCTTGCGAGCCTCGTCGACGCGCGCGGCGCGATTCGCGTCGAGGGGCTGCGCCCGCCGCCGATCCCTGCCGCCGTGCGCGACGCGCTCGCCGACCTCACCGTCGGCGGCGGTCCCGGCGATCCGGCGCTCGACGCCGGCTGGGGCGAGCCCGGCCTGTCCGCGGCCGAGCGCGTGTTCGGCTGGAACACGTTCGAGATCCTCGCGTTCAAGGCCGGCAATCCCGAGCATCCCGTCAATGCGATCCCGCCCGTCGCGTATGCGCACTGCCAGTTGCGCTTCGTCGTCGGCACCGACTGGGAAGCGCTGCGTGCGCACCTGCGCGCGCACCTCGATGCGCACGGTTTCGTCGACATCGAGATCGACGTCGAACGCGGCGCCCCGGCGACGCGCGTGCCGCCGGACGATCCGTGGGTGCGCTGGGCCGTCGCGTCGCTGGCGCGCACGACCGGCAAGAAGCCCGCGATCCTGCCGAATCTCGGCGGCACGCTGCCGAACGAGGTGTTCGCCGACACGCTGGGGCTGCCGACGCTGTGGGTGCCGCACTCGTATCCGGCGTGCTCGCAGCACGCACCCGACGAGCACCTGCTCGCGAGCGTCGTCAGCGAGGGGCTGCAGATGATGGCCGGCCTTTTCTGGGACCTCGGCGACGACGCCCCGCCCGTTCGCCGCGCGGCCTCCGCCGCGGCCGGCGCCGCCCTGTAACGCGCTTCGCCCCTTTCACGGGAGCTGCACATACGATGAACACGACCACCCTGACCTCGCAGGACGCCGCGCGCCCCAGCGCCGCGAAGATCCGGCGCCTCATCTTCGCGGCGTCGATCGGCAACGCGCTCGAATGGTTCGACCTGATCGTCTACGGCTTCTTCGCGGTGACGATCGCCAAGCTGTTCTTTCCCGCGACGAGCGAAGCGACGTCGCTGATGCTGACGCTCGGCACGTTCGGGCTGTCCTACCTGATCCGGCCGATCGGCGGCTTCGTGCTCGGCGCGTACGCAGATCGCGCGGGCCGCAAGGCGTCGCTGCTGCTGTCGATCGCGATGATGATGGCCGGCACGCTGCTGATCGCACTGATGCCGACCTACGCATCGATCGGCATTCTCGCGCCGCTCGGGATCATGCTGTCGCGGCTGATGCAGGGCTTTTCCGCCGGCGGCGAATTCGCGAGCTCGACCGCGTTCCTCGTCGAACACGCACCGCAGCGGCGCGGCTTCATGTCGAGCTGGCAGTTCGCGAGCCAGGGCCTCGCGACGCTGCTCGCGTCGGGCTTCGGCGCGCTGCTGACGGCCACGCTGACACCCGCGCAACTCGAAAGCTGGGGCTGGCGCGTGCCGTTCCTGTTCGGTCTCGCGATCGGCCCGGTCGGGCTGTATATCCGCCGCTACGTCGACGAAGGCGTCGAGTTCAAGACGCAGGCGCGTTCCGCAGCGCCGGTGCGCGAGCTGTTCGCGGAACAAAAGGTGCGCGTGCTGCTGTCGATCGGCGCGCTCGTGATCTCGACCGCGATCAACTACATGATCCTCTACATGCCGACCTACGCGATCAAGCAGCTCGGGCTGCCCGCGTCGACGGGCTTCGCGGCCACGCTCGCGACCGGCTTCGTGCTGACGCTCGTCACGCCGGTCGTCGGCCATCTGTCCGACAGCACCGGGCGGATCCGCATGATGGCGGTCGCGGCACTGCTGATGCTCGTCACCGTGTGGCCGACATTCGCGTGGCTGACGCACCACGCGTCGTTCGCGACGATGCTCGCCGCGCTGGTCTGGATCGGGGTGCTGAAGGCGATGTACTGCGGTGCGCTGCCGGCGCTGATGGCCGAACTGTTCCCGTCGCAGACGCGCGCAACGGGGCTCGCAGTCAGCTACAACACGGGCGTCACGCTGTTCGGCGGCTTTGCGCCGTTCGTGATCACCTGGCTGATCAGCACGACCGGCAACCGGTTGTCGCCGGCGCTCTATCTGATGGGCTGTGCGGTGCTGAGTCTCGCCGCGCTGTTCATCGCGCGCACGCGGCTCAAGATGCGATAACGAAGGAAACGACGGCGCAGCAATGCTCCGCCGCTGCGGCCCGTCGCGGCTTCGCTGCCGCGCGGGCCGCGCGCCGCTTACGGCGCCGGGTTCGGCTGCAGTTCATGTAGCGCGTCGATCTCGGCCAGGATCTCGTCGGACAGCTTCACGTCGATGCTGCCGATGTTCTCCTTCAGCTGCTCGAGCGACGTAGCACCGACGAGGTTGCTGCGCACGAACGGCCGGCTGTTGACGAACGCGAGCGCGAGTTGCGCGGGCGACAGCCCGTGACGCTGCGCGAGCGCGACGTAACGCGACGTTGCCTCGACGGACTGCGGCTTGCTGTAGCGCTGAAAGCGCTCGAACAGCGTGATGCGTGCACCGGCCGGACGCGCGCCATTCTCGTACTTGCCGGACAGCCAGCCGAACGCGAGCGGCGAGTACGCGAGCAGGCCGACGCCGTCGCGATGCGTGAATTCCGACAATCCGTTCTCGAACGTACGGTTCAGCAGGCTGTACGGATTCTGGATGCTCGCGATACGCGGCAGCCCGAGCTTCTCGGCCGCGCGCAGGAACTGCGCGACGCCCCACGGCGTCTCGTTCGACACGCCGATCGCGCGCACCTTGCCGGCCTTCACGAATTCCGCGAGCACGCCGAGCGTTTCCTCGATCGGCACCGTGTAGGCGTCGTCGACCCACGGATACGCGGGACGGCCGAACGTCGTCGTGCTGCGATCGGGCCAGTGCAATTGATAGAGGTCGACATAGTCGGTCTGCAGGCGCTTGAGGCTGCCGTCGAGCGCTTCGGTCAGGTTCTTGCGGTCGAACTGGTTGCCCTCGCCGCGGATATGGCGCGGGTTGTGCGGCTGCCGCGCGGGACCCGCGATCTTCGTCGCGAGCACGATGCGGTCGCGCTGTGCGCGATGCTGCGCGAGCCAGGTGCCGATGTACTGCTCGGTGCGTCCTTGCGTGTCGGGCTTCGGCGGCACCGGATACATCTCCGCGGCATCGATCAGCGTGACGCCCTGGGCGATCGCGTAGTCGATCTGCTCGTGCGCGTCGCGCTCCGAATTCTGTTCGCCCCACGTCATCGTGCCGAGCCCGATCAGGCTGACTTCGATGCCTGAATCGCCGAGTGTGCGGTATTCCATGCTGTTCCTGTCGCGTCGGTGGAAAGCAGGAACGCTATCACATTGAAGCAACCGCTTCAGGCGCGCGCCGCGCACGCTTACAAGCCGCCTTCGGCGCTGATCCGGCGCTTCACGCGTGTGCCCGGACGACAGCGCTGCCGCCTGCCGTTACTGCGGCCGCTGAATGAAGCAGGTCGCCGATGCATGCGCGACGATCTTGTCGTCCGGCGTCTTCAGCGTGCCTTCCGCGACGCCCAGCGAACGCGACAGGTGAATCACGCGCCCTTCGGCGATCAGGTCGACGTCGCGCGGCACCGGCCGCAGCATCTTCACGTGCAGGTCGACGGTGCCATAGCCGATGTCCGCGTCGAGCATCGAGTGCACTGCGCACCCGGTGACCGAATCGAGCACCGTCGCGGCGAACCCGCCATGCACGCCGCCAAGCGGATTCAGGTGCCGGCCGTCCGCCCGCGCGGAAAATTTCACGTAACCGAGCTCGACGTCGAGCGGACGCATCGGAATCGTCTCGGAAATCGATGCGAGCGGCGCATCGCCCGACGCGGCTGCGCGCAACAGATCGAGACCTGACAGGGAAAGCGGATTCATCGGGTTGTCTCCGGGTTGAAAGCGCGTCGCCGCGCGAGTAAGTTCTAAATTGGAACTCATTATTGACAACGACACCGGCCGTTGTCAACGCAGCCGCGACCGCTACGACTGAGGGCGGGTTCTATAATCGAACCCGCTATTTCGCTGAACCGCCGCAAAAGGCAAGAGACTCGACGATGAAATGGGATGACATCGGCACGCTGAACTGTTCGGTCGCACGCGCGCTCGCCGTGCTCGGCGACCGCTGGACCATGCTGATCCTGCGCAACGCGTTCCTCGGCTGCCGCCGCTTCGATGCGTTCCAGACCCAGCTTGGCCTCACGCGCCACGTGCTGGCCGAACGGCTCGCGCGGCTCGTCGACGAAGGCGTCCTGGTCAAGCGCGCGTACCAGGAACGCCCGCCGCGCTTCGAATACCGGTTGACGGACAAGGGCCTCGACCTCTACCCGGCCCTGCTCGCGCTGATGGCGTGGGGAGACCGCTGGAAGGACGACGGCCAGGGGCCGCCGGTGCAATTGCGCCACCGTACCTGCGGCCAGCTGATGCATGCGGTCACCGTGTGCTCGGCCTGCGGCGAACCACTCGATGCACGCGACGTTCAGCCCGAACCCGGGCCCGGGTGGATCGCTTCAGGCGAAACCGGCGTGCCGACGACCAAGGATTGACGCGCACCGCAACTTCGCGACATCTCCATTCGCGTGAATGAACATCGCGCGGGCAATCGCGCACGATACTCGCGTGACCGCGCCGCAACGTCTGCGTTACACTCACGGCCCGCTGTCTCGAAATTATTCGCTGTCCACGATGTTGTCGCGCAATCGCCTCGCCGCTGCCTGTCTCGCCGCCTCCCTGCTCGCCACACCCTTCGCCGCCTTCGGCAAGACGCAAAATGAATCGCTGCTCCAGCAGGCGATCGACCTCGTGTCGCGATGGCTGCCTGCGCCCACCCACGAAGCACCCGCGACACAAGTCGTCGAATCGGCATTCTCGCCCGACGGCGGCGCCGAGGCGCTCGTGCTGAAAACGATCGGCGCCGCACGCAGCTCGATCCGCGTTGCCGCGTATTCGTTCACGTCGCCGCCCGTCACGCGCGCGCTGCTCGACGCGAAGCGACGTGGCGTCAATGTCGCGGTGGTCGTCGACGACAAGGGCAACCGCGCGAAGAGCAGCAAGCAGGCACTGAACCTGCTCGTCAACGCCGGCATTCCCACTCGCACGATCGACGCCTATGCGATTCATCACGACAAGTACCTCGTGATCGACGCCGAGCACGTCGAAACGGGCTCGTTCAACTACAGCGCGTCGGCGGCCAGCCGCAATTCGGAGAACGTCGTCGTGGTGTGGAACAATCCGCAACTCGCGTCACGCTATCTCACACACTGGCAAAGCCGCTTCGACCAGGGCACGCCGTACCGCTCCAGCTACTGACGCACGCCGCGCGCCTGGCGCCGCTGCCCGATACCTCGCATGCGAACCGTCGTGTTGCAGATGATCGTCGAGTGTGGCGCGACAATCAATTCGGCCGAATGGCCAGTACGCCGCCTCGTGCATCGAACGGGACACGTAACGGCCATCGCACTCAATGGATTTCGGTCGTTCGCCCGGTCGCGGTGCCGGCCTGCGTGGTCGGCGCACAGCGGTTCGCGTGCCCGTCCACGCCGCTTGCCGAAGACGTCGACAAACCGGGCAGTGCATTGCGCACGCAATCGGTGCTGAATGCCAGTGTGTTCTGAACCATCGGGTACAGAAGATACAGCGCAAACGCGAGATAGCCCGCGTACAGAATTCGAACCATGGTGCGGTGGGATGCGATGAACGATTGGACTCGCCCTATTTACGGCATTGCGCCGCGCACCTTGAGACGTCGCGCATCCGATTCCGCATCGTGAGGCAACGCAGGTTCATGACACCTGCTTCTCACCGCATCTTCATCGATCGGGGCGACGCCGAAATGCCCGTCGCCGGACTGGCAACTTGGCGACGCGCCGAATAATGCGCGATACTGTCCGACATATGATCCCGTGACCGGCGTTTCAGCCCGGACAAGAGACGAAGCCCATGCAAATCGCACCGAAACCGGCCGACGAGGCGGCCCGACTCGACACGCTTCATTCGCTCTCGATCCTCGATACGCCGCCCGAAGAGCGATTCGACCGCCTGACGCGTCTCGCGCGCCGGCTGTTCGACGTACCGATCGCACTCGTCAGTCTCGTCGACGAGGATCGCCAGTGGTTCAAGAGCCACGCGGGCCTCGACGCCACGCAGACATCGCGCGACGTATCGTTCTGCGCGCACGCGCTGCTCACGGGCAATACGATGGTCATCCAGGACGCGCTGAACGACAACCGCTTCCACGACAACCCGCTCGTCACCGGCTCGCCGGGCATCCGCTTCTACGCCGGCCGGCCGCTCGCGGCGCCGAACGGCGCCCCCATCGGCACACTGTGCCTGATCGACACGCGGCCGCGTTCGCTCGAACCCGAAGAACTCGCGCTGCTCGGCGATCTCGCGCACATGACCGAACGCGAGATCGCCGCACTGCATTTCGCGACCACCGACGAACTCACGCAACTGACGAACCGGCGCGGCTTCGAGATCCTCGCCCGTCACGTGCTGAGCCTGTGCGATCGCCTCGACCGTCACGCGGTGCTGCTGTTCTTCGACCTGAACGATTTCAAGGCGATCAACGATCGCTTCGGCCATGCCGAAGGCGATCGTGCGCTCAAGACATTCGCCGAGACGTTGACGGGCGCGCTGCGCGACAGCGACGTGATCGCCCGGCTCGGCGGCGACGAGTTCGTCGTGCTGCTGAGCGCCACCGATCCGGCCGACTTCGCCGAGCCGGTCGAACGCGTGACACAGGCACTCGCGGTACGCAACGCGGCCGATTCGCGCGGCTATGCAATCCGGTTCAGCGTCGGCCACGTCGCATACGATCCCGCCCGCCATCCGGCCGTGGCCGACCTGCTCGCCTCCGCCGATCACCTGATGTACGAGGACAAGCAGCGCGGCAAGACGGCCGGCACGTAGCCACGCGCGAACCGGCCTTTGGCACTTGGCGCCGCCTTTTTCAACGGCGGTGGCGCCGCTGCATCAGCTCCCGCACGGCGGCGCGCTGGCCATGGCCTCCGCGATCTGCTCGGGCGTCAGGTCGCGCTGATGCGTCGCGAGCGACCAGCGATGGCCGAACGGATCCTCGACCTGGCCATAGCGATCGCCCCAGAACATGTCGGCGGCCGGTATCGTGACCGTCGCGCCGGCCGCGACAGCCTTCGCGATCGCCGCATCGGTGTCCGGTACGTACAGATGCAGGCAGACCGACGTGCCTTTCAGCGCCTTCGGCCCGAGCGCGCCGTGTTCGGGCATTTCATCCACCAGCATCAGCGTCGAATCGCCGATCAAGAGGCACGCGTGCGCGAGCCGGCCATCAGGCATTGCCAGGCGAAACTGTTCGATTGCATTGAATGCGCGCTTGTAGAAGTCGATGGCGGCTGTCGCGCCGGCGCAGATCAGGTGCGGCGTCAGCGTGCGCATCCCTTCCGGGATCGGTTTGACGGACGTGGACATGGGTGTCGCTCCTTCAGTCGGTTGTCGTATCGAAAATCGGGACGGACGCGCGATGCGCACGCCTCCGATGCTACGACGGACGACCGCAGCGAAATTCGACACGACGCCCGACTTTTTTTAGGCGCGGGTCGGCGGGCGCCTGAATCGGTTGCCGTCACTCCATTCGGTCGACCCGCTCATCCGGCACACCGAACTGGCGACGGCATGCCTCCAGCAATCCGGCCACCGCGTCGAGCGGAAGATCGACAAACCGCGCGATCGGCAGCATCACGCCGCCCGGCACCTTGGTGCGCGACGAATGCGGCGAGAACTGGTAGCCGATGTAGCGATTTCCGGCCACGCTGACGATCCGGAATTCGGTGACGTCGCGCCATGGCGTGACGGGCTTTTCGCGCACGGCCCCGATCAGCCTGAAACCTGTCTCGTCGATATGCAACGCCAGCTTGCGCCGCGACGAGGCGAAGAAGGCCCCACTGGCCAGCGCCAGCAGCGCGGCCAGCGCCGCCACGGGCCAAAGCGTCGGATCGGCCGCATAACCGCACAGGCTCGCCGCGGCCAGCACCGCACACGCCACCGCCCTTCTTTTCAGGCTCCGGCCGTCGACCGCCAGCGTCACCGGCAACGGGCCGAGGACCGTTCCGCCGGCAGGATCGACATGCAAGCCGGAATCGCTTGCTGCGTGTTCGTCGCTCATCGTTCGATCGCCTCGGCAATGGCCACCGGCATCAGTCGGCATGCCCGTCTCGAAAGCTGCGCAGCTGCGCGGCCCGTTCGGCTGTCAGCTCCGACATGCACTGTGTTCGGTTGACCGGCACCCATTGCGGCGCACCGCCGGCATCGATCGCGCGCAGGTCGCATTCGGCGTCACGAAACGCGATCCATGCGCGCTGCGCCGTGCGCAACGCATCTCGCTCGTCAGGCCGGCTGCCGAGCGAGGCATTCAGGCGCCCATACGCTTCGTTCAGCGCCTTGTCGTTCCTGGCCGCATCGCGTTCAGCGCACGTGAGACTCGCGCGCGCGGCCTCGAGACCGACGCCGCCTGACGGCGCGTCACAATCGAGTGCAAACGCCGAAACGGGAATCGCGGCGAGCATCACGCTCGCCAGCCACTTGTTTGACAACAACCTGTTCATCGAATCATCCAGCTCTGATCGGTTCGCGTTCACCCGGCGGACGGCAAGCGATGCCGTCGAAACTGTGACGATACGCGACAACGCGTCGCGATCGGCGTTGCGCGAGTCGACCGTTCGGCCAGGCGCAGTAGTCGATGCCGACGCGCGCGTGTCGGCGCGGGCCGTTCCGGTCAGATCTGCGGAAGATCGCGCAACGTGCGCGACTCGCTCGTTGCATCGATGTCGAGTTCGATGCCTTCCGACGCGTCGCGATACAGCACGCGTTTCAGCCTGGGCCCGATCGCGGTAGCGTCCTCCGCCGAGAAGACCGCGCGCACATCGCTGCCGGACGCAAGCGCGCGCGCCACGTCGGCCACCGGCGCCTCGCTCGGCGTTGCGGCCCAGGACCGGTCGGCCGGATTCACGGCCGCCCAGCGCACGTGCGTCACGCGCGCACTGCGCGGGTCGATTCGAACACCATTCACCGCAAACATCGACATCGGATTCTCCTTCGATTTTCTTGCGGCCCGTCGCACACCTGCGGCGAGTCACGAGCGCGCGCGGATCTCGCTTGCGCCCCGCGCGGCCGCCGTCATGCGCGCTTCCCCTGCCAACGCGATTTTCGATGATACATTGGGACGCTTTGCAACCGTCGACAGACGATCGTGTACGGGAGAAACACATGACCGACGCCTGGGGAACCTTCCCTGCCAGAATGGGCGACCATCAGGCTTTCATCAGCTTCAACCACAGCTTCGCGGAAATGGCCGAAGGCGATCCGCGCACGTCGCTGCTCACCGTGCGCGTTCCGTTCGCGCACCCGACGCCCGAAGGCCTGCCGGCCGGCGACGAATTCGCCGATCTCGCGAAGGTCGAGGACCTGCTGGACGCGGCGATCACCGCACAAGGCGGCGTGCAGGTCGGCCGCATTACCGTCGACGGCAACCGCGATTTCCTGTTCTATGTGCCGTTCGATGAAGCGGCTGCGGCCGAGATCGTCGACGCTCTGGACGAACAGACGACCTATGCGCTTCAGTACGCGCACCAGGACGATCCGGACAAGGAAGCGTACTGGCAGACCCTTTACCCGACCGACGACGACTGGCAGATGATGCGCGACATGCGCGTACTGGATGCACTGCGGGAGAAAGGCGACGCCAGCGGCGTGAGCCGGCGCGTGATGCACTGGGCGTACTTCCCCGACCCGAGCGACGCGCACCAGTTCGCGGACTGGGCCGAAGCAAAAGGCTATCCGGTCGAATCCGTCGCGCCGACCGAAGACGGCAAGTCGGCCGTACGGTTTTCGCACGAAGGCACGATGGCGCTGGCCGACATTACGCGCCATACGATCGCGATCAATCGCGAGGTGCGTTCGCTCGGCGGGGAATACGACGGATGGGAAACCAGCGTCGAACAGGCTGGCTAAGTCAATCGGCATGGCCGCTGCGCACGAGTTGACGCGATGCGTCCGGCGCAAAAAACATCCCGGCAGCGTTGTGACGCGCCGCCGGGATCAAGGCATCGCCGGCCGAAACCGGCGATGGGCCTGAGGGTTCGCTCAGGCACGAGGAAAGCGATGCATGCGGATCAGGCGGACGGTTGCCGAGGCACGCAGTGGGTGCCATCGAGCAGCCTGCCGAACGCCTGTCCGGTTCCGCCGACGCAGCCTCCGGCGTCGGGCGGGCAAAAAGCCCCCGCTCCTGCGCGAGCGAGCGGGGAAATGGTTGACCGGGCCGGGGAAGAACGGTCAACCGGCCAAATTGTGATCGCGGGTCACACGACGGTCTGTGCGGCAACTCACCCTTTGGTGACAATGCGTCGACGGCCGATAGCCTCACGGGCCGGACACAAGATCCACGGTCGATCGAGCACCGCGACGATGACGGGCATCGGTATCGTCGCCCCGATCGCCATTACGCGGTCGGCAATCGGTCATGGCGGTGCAGTAAAGTGCGAATGGAATGTGCCCACGATCTTTCCACCCAGCGTGACGAACCCGTATCGCAACACCGCGATCGATCGCCGGCAGGACGACGCCAATACCGCGCCGCGACACTCGGGCATATCGAAGATGGTGTGATATTTCTGTCGTCATCGATCGGCATGACAGTGCAATCTGCCACGACGACAGCGATTTTGATCGCGCCAGCCGTCAGCGGCGTTTTTCTTTTCATGTCTGGTGTTCTATTTTTCTGGTTCAAGCGGCCTCTCTCGGAATCGACGCAGTTTCCGGTAAGTCACGCGTATTGTCAAAGCAGGTTTATTCTATTTTTTTAAGTGACGTAATTCCGGCTGCATTTTCTCGTCCCTGGTTTTGTGAAGCGGCATTTCGCGAGCGCAATAGCCGGAATCGTCCGAAATCGCGTTAATCCGGTTTGGTCATCAAGGCGAGCCGCTGGAAAACCAGTCGGCAACCATATCGATCCAATCCATGTCGCTGACGATTTCAATGACGGTTTCGCCGACGATTTCGGCAGCCGATGCGTCTGTCGCCACCGCCCCGGAAGCTTCCGGCCCGGAAGCCACCGCACCCGCCTTCGCGATCTCGGCAGATGCGCCGGACCTGGGATCGGCAAGCCGCTCCAGCCAGTCGACGATATTGGCACGCGCATCTTCTTCATCGGCGAAGTCATTCCGCGCGAGAAAGCGATCGAACACGATCCACGCGAGTGACTTGCTTCGCGTATCGGACTCCAGTTGCCAGTCGACGACGGCAGTCCGGCCGGACGCCCTGATTTCGAGCGTCGCGGTGAAACAGTAATCGAGATACTCGATCTCAAGTTTCGACGACATGGTTCGCTCCCGACACTCCACCCTCTCCGCTCTCGTGATGACCCGCTCGTGCCGCGTTTCGTGTCGCTGCGTGAATCTTGTATGACTGTTGCACAGCGTGTCGTTTCGGCTGGCAGTATCACGATATTCTCGCAACCTGTCGATATCGATCGCCGACGCATGACCGCCTCTACTTTGCCACCTGTTTGTTCTGCGCTTCCGGCTGCGCGGCGAGTCGCTCCGTTTTTCCATTCCGGGCATCGGCCTGCTCCGCGGCCGTGATCGCGCTGTTAAACTCAAACCAAAGAGATCGATTGCGCCAGAAGAGGAAATAATGGCACTCGCCCACGCACAACAGAGCGGCGTAGATGTCTGGATTATCCAGCTCCCCGGGCATGCCCCGTATGCCTATACGCATCTCAAGCGGGTGTTCTCGTCCGACGACTCGCGACACCGGGTCGTGACGATCGACCTCAAGAAATTGCTGGCCTGCGCCGACCGCGACACCACGGACTATGTGCTGCCGTCAGTTCAGTACTGGGCGCCGGGGAAAGCCGCGGGAATTCGCGAATTCCTCGCTCCGGACCAGCACAGGATTCCCGACATGCCGTTCATCACGTTTCGCGAGACCAGGACGCGAACGCTGCTCGGCATTCCCGGCCTGTCGAAAATTGGCGTCGCGTCGTTTCGCAACGGCCAGCATCGCGCGCGCTATCTTGCCTATGCAGGCGCAACGGCGCTGCCCGTCGAGATCCACGAGACCGAAGCCGATTTGCTCGTTCGGTATTGCGGCGAGTAACGGCGAAGCGCGTCCGGCTTTCGCCCAGCGGATGCCGGCAACCCTTCAGGCCTGTATCACGTAGATCCGATCGGTGACCTCCGTCTGGCCGATGCGGCTCGTTTCGATACCGGCCAATTGCCAGCCGTTGTGCTCGTAGAAGCCGATTGCACGCACGTTGCCGTCCAGCACCTGCAGGTGGACCTTGCCCACGCCGATCGATCGCGCCCAGGCGCGAACGGCTTCGATCATGCGCTTGCCCGTCCCGCTGCCGTGATGCGAAGGATGGACATGCAGGCAATCGAGCAGCACACCGAGTGCCGCATCGACAGGACGTTCCGCACTGACGAAGCCGACGGGCTCGCCGTCCGACTCGGCGATCAGCACCAGGCCCCACTCGCCTTCGTTGCGATCGAGATACTTGCGCCACCGAACCGCGTGCTCTGTCGGCGCCTCATCGGACAGATAGGCGGCCGGAAGGATATGGCTGTATGCGGTCTGCCAGCTAAGCGTATGCAGGCGAGCGATGAGGGGCGCGTCGTGCGCCGTCGCGGCGCGCAGCGTGGTCCGGGTGTCCGGCATGGGGTGGCGGCTCCTTGCAGCGTGTTCTCTCGATCGGTATGTCTCGTCGCAAAATATACCGTGCTTTGCAGAATGCATTTCTCGATGGCGTGTCGCGGAGACTCAGCGCGCATGCAAAAAAAATCCCGGCGCCTTCATGGGTCGTCGGGATCGAACGGCCCTGCAAAGCATGCGGGCACGAGGAAGTCGATACATTACACCAATGTAAGACTGTTGAGCTTTGTCGGTTCACGCCAAGTCACTGTTCCATTCCGCCAACCCATCCGGCAACGGCGCGCCGTAAACGAAAAAAGCCTGCTCGCGCGAAACGCGAGCAGGCAAGGAAACGGATCAGCATTCGAGGCACGAGGGCTGTCCAGGAAAGATAACGGCACGGCGCGCGCGAACCTTAGGCGGGAAAGGAAGCAATGCAGGCGAACAGGTGTGGAAGTTGTCAGCGCAACGACCGGGAAACGTGAAGTGATTCGAACCCGGGCCTTCCAAGGCATTCGCGATTTGCGCCGGCAACATCGCAAATTCAACAGCGACGGTGCTATCGGTTAGTAGCCGAACACGATGTGCGCGCTCAATCTTGATGCGTGCGCACTTCGCATCGCCCGAGGTGTCACACGCAATGTCGAAATCATATCGCCTGGTCGATTCGGCTCCTTCTTTACAGACCCGAACCGTTCGCAATCCAGGTGTTGTCGATTGCAGGCTGCACTGCCTGACACCGACGCCGGAAAGCAAAAAGCCCGGTTCAATGAACCGGGCTTTTTGCTTGAATTTGTTGGGGTGGCTGATGGGACTCGAACCCACGACGACAGGAATCACAATCCTGGACTCTACCAACTGAGCTACAGCCACCACTGATACTGCTTACTTCGTTTCGCTGTTTTGTTTCAGCAGCGAAGAACAAGATTATACGAAGACTTTTGAATCTTGCAAAGCCTTTTTTTCTAAAATTTCTTCGGCTTCGTTCAGATGCGCGCGCGCCTCGTCGAACACGGCCAGATCGCCGCGTGCGAGCTTCTTGTTGTCGGACAGCACACGACGCCAGCCACGCGCGCCCGGCATGCCGCGGTACAACCCAAGCGCGTGCCGCACGATCGCACCGAGATAGGTGCCGCGCTTCAGTTCGGCCGCGCAATATTCGATCAACTGCGCTTCGGCTTCTTCGCGCGTCGGTACCGCTGCGGTCGACCCGTAGAAGCGCGCATCGACTTCGGCCAGCACAAACGGGTTGTGATACGCCTCGCGGCCCAGCATCACGCCGTCGACATGCTCCAGATGCTGCGCAACTTCATCGAGCGTCGTGATGCCGCCGTTGATGACGATCTCCAGCGACGGGAAATCGCGCTTCAGCTGATACGCATAGTCGTACTTGAGCGGCGGGATCTCGCGATTCTCCTTCGGCGACAACCCCTTCAGGATCGCGTTGCGTGCATGCACGACAAACGTTTCGCAACCGGCCTCGGCCACCGTGCCGACGAAGTCGCGCACGAACGCGTAGTCCTCGACCGCGTCGACACCGATCCGGTGCTTGACCGTGACCGGCACCGACACCGCATCGCGCATCGCCTTCACGCCGTCGGCGACGAGCTGCGGCTCGTTCATCAGGCACGCGCCGAACGCGCCGCGCTGCACGCGCTCGGACGGACATCCGCAATTCAGGTTGATTTCGTCATAGCCCCACTGCTCGCCGAGCTTCGCGGCGCGCGCGAGGTCGTCACGCTCGCTGCCGCCCAGCTGCAGCGCGATCGGCGATTCGCTCGGCGTGAACGCGAGATGCCGCTGGGCATCGCCGAACAGCAGCGCGCCCGTCGTGATCATCTCCGTATACAGCCACGTGTTGCGCGTCAGCGTACGGTGGAACGACCGGCAATGACGGTCGGTCCAGTCGAGCATAGGCGCGACGGAAACGCGGCGGGGAGGAAGCGAGGACGAAACGGACATGGAATTCGGGCAACAGGCCAGGCGGCACGGGAACAACCGTGCATTTTACCGCAACACGGGCCGTACCTGCCCGGCACCCGCGCTAGCCGTCCTCGCCCAGCTCCGCATCGACGGCCCGGCGCGCCTCGTCGAACACGCGCTCGATCACGCGTCGCTCGGTCAGCAGCATCCCGTCGACCTTGACGAGCCGCCAGTCGATCCGCACGGCATCGCCTTGCAGCACGCGGTAGTGCGCGTGCTCGCCGTCCCAGACCTGCTCGGTCTTCACCTCGATCTCGAAGCCGCGGTACGGCTCGCTGAAATCGCCGAGGTCGCTGCCTCTCGGTTCCATCGCACGCTCCGTGGCGACGCGGCGCCAGGCCGCTCCCGCGGCCAGCGCCGGGCGCTCAATCGTATTCGTTGGACAAAAAGGATTTGCCGTCGGCCGTCAGGTCGACCCGGTCAGCCGTTGCCTGATAGATCAGCCCCTCGTTCAGCAACGCATAGACGACGTCGTCGAACGCGGCGGGAACCGGCCGGCTTTCGCCAAACTGGTCGATCCATTTCAGCGCCTCGATGGCTTCAGGGGAAAGGATGGGGGTCATGCGTTGGCCTCCGGCATCGGTTTCTTTCCATCCTAGCACTTCATCCGGACGTCGAATACCGAGGCAAACGCGCTGCGGAAATGCCGACGCGGCGCCGACGGGCACGTTGCCCGCCGGCACCGCCGGCGCAGGACACACGCGCGTTCAGAGACGCGCGATCGATACTTCAGTGGACTTCACGAGCGCGACGACTTCCGCGCCGACCTTCAGTTCGAGTTCGTCGACCGAACGGGTCGTGATCACCGACGTGACGATGCCGAACGGCGTCTCGACGTCGACTTCGGAGACCACGGAGCCGCGAATGATCTCCTTCACCTTGCCCTTGAACTGATTACGTACGTTGATTGCAGTGATGCTCATCGGGATGATCGCTCCGAAGAAAAAAGTCTCAGAACGGGCGGCCGGAGCCGCCCGGAATTAAACGGCCCAGCGGATCTGCCCGACCGGTCGAACGTTTTCTGCCTCATGTTCCGCGTGCTGATCGGCCGCGCCGGGCCCACCGGCGAGCACGCGTTTCAGCACGCGATCTTCCAGCGCCGCAAACGCGGCCGACGCACGGGCACGCGGCCGGTCGAGCGGCACGGGCTGGTCGAGCGCCACGCGCCCCTGCTCGATCAGCAGGATGCGGTCGCCGAGCGCGACGGCCTCCTGCACATCGTGCGTGACGAGCAACGCGGTAAACCGATGCTCGCGCCACAACCGCTCGATCAGCGCATGCATCTCGATGCGGGTCAGCGCGTCGAGCGCGCCGAGCGGCTCGTCGAGCAACAGCAGCTGCGGCCGGTGCACGAGCGCACGGGCCAGCGCAACGCGCTGCCGCTGACCGCCCGACAGTTGCGCGGGCCAGTCGTCGGCCCGTTCCAGCAGGCCGACTTCATCGAGCACCGCGCGCGCCCGGTCGCGCGCACCGCGCCCGAGCCCCAGCATCACGTTCTGCAGCACGGTCTTCCACGGCAACAGGCGCGCATCCTGGTACATGATCCGCGTATCGAGCACGCCGCCGCCCTCGCCGCGCGTCACGAGCGCGCCGCTGCTGGGCTGCTCGAGTCCCGCGACGAGGCGCAACAGCGTCGATTTCCCGCAGCCGCTGCGGCCGACGATCGCGACGAAGCTGCCGCTTGCGATGCCGAGCTCGACGTCGTCGAGCACCGTGCGTGCGCCGAAACGCTTGCTGACGCCGGACAGCGTCACCGCGTCGTCGGGTGCCGGGCTGCCCGCGCGCCGCCGCGCGAGCGGCACGACCGATGCGCCGCCGTCACGATCGAGAATCGCCGCGTCGCGCGCGTCGTCGTCCGCGACACGTGCCTGCGCCAGTTCGACCTCGAGGTCTGCGCCGGCGAGCGGGCCGTAGGCGGCCGCCGAAGTCGTCGCATTCATGCCTTTGCTCCTGATTGATAAGCGGGGTGCCAGCGCAGCGTCACGCGCTCGAGCCATTTCGCCAGCACATCGGCCAGCTTGCCGAGCACCGCGTACAGCAGGATGCCGACCACCACCACGTCGGTTTGCAGGAATTCTCGTGCGTTCATCGTCATGTAGCCGATGCCCGACTGCGCGGAAATCGTTTCCGCGACGATCAGCATCACCCACATCAGCCCCAGCGCGAAACGCACGCCGACGAGGATCGACGGCAGCGCACCGGGCAGGATCACGTCGCGGTACAGCGCGAAACCGCGCACGCCATAGCTCTTCGCCATCTCGATCAGGTTCGCGTCGACCGAACGGATCCCGTGATACGTGTTGATGTAGACCGGGAAGAACACACCGAGCGCGACGAGGAACAGCTTCGCCTTCTCGTCGATGCCGAACCACAGGATCACGAGCGGAATCATCGCGAGCGCCGGGATGTTGCGGATCATCTGGATCGTCGAATCGAGCGCCACTTCGGCGGCCTTCGACAGGCCGGTCGCGAGCCCCAGCGCGAGGCCGACGCCACCGCCGATCGCGAAGCCGAACAGCGCACGCCACGTGCTGACCTTCACGTTCGCCCACATTTCACCCGACGTCACGAGCGACCAGGCCGCGCGGACGACCGCCACTGGCTCGGGCAGCACGCGGGTCGACAGCCAGCCGGTGCGCGCACCGACCTCCCACGCCACCAGCAGCGCGAGCGGCACGAGCCACGGCGCGACGCTGCGCCACGCGCGGGCGGCCACGACGGCGCCCGTCGTCGACGTTTTCGTTGTCATCGCAGGCCTCCTCTCGCTCAGCTCTGGCTCGCCTTCGGCAGATAGTTGTTGCCGACGATCTCGCCGAACGGCCCCGACAGCGGGCCGGTCGCCTTCTCCGCGCCCTTGCCCTTGATCAGCGGGAACACGAGCTCGGCGAAGCGATACGACTCCTCGAGGTGCGGATAGCCGGACAGGATGAACGTCTCGATACCGAGATCCGCGTATTCGCGCATGCGTTCCGCGACCTGCTCGGGATTGCCGACGAGCGCCGTGCCCGCGCCGCCGCGCACGAGGCCGACGCCGGCCCACAGGTTCGGATACACCTCGAGCGCGTCGCGGCCGCCGCGCTTGCCGCCATGCAGCGCGGCCATCCGGCGCTGACCTTCCGAATCCATGTTCGCGAACGCCTGTTGCGCGCGCGCGATCGTGTCGTCGTCGAGACGGCTGATCAGGCGCTCGGCGTCACGCCATGCTTCGTCCTCGGTCTCGCGCACGATCACGTGCAGGCGGATGCCGAACTTGATCTTGCGGCCGCGTGCTTCGGCACGGGCCCGGATGTCGGCGATCTTCTTCGCGACGGCCTCGGGCGGCTCGCCCCAGGTCAGGTAGGTATCGATGTGATCGGCGGCAATCGCGTGAGCAGCCGGCGACGAACCGCCGAACCACAGCGGCGGATGCGGGCGCTGCACGGGCGGATAAAGCGCCTTGCCGCCTTTCGACTGCAGGTGCTTGCCGACGTAGTCGAAGCCGCCGTTGTCGTGCGACGCGGTCAGCAGCCCGCGCCAGATGTTCAGGAATTCGTCGGTGATCTCGTAGCGCGTATCGTGATCGGCAAAGAGGCCATCGCCTTCGAGCTCGGCCGCATCGCCGCCCGTGACGACGTTGATCAGCAGGCGACCGCCCGACAGGCGGTCGAACGTCGCGGCCATCCGTGCCGCCAGGCCCGGCGACGCGATGCCGGGACGCACGGCGACCAGGAATTTCAGGCGCTGCGTCGCCGGGATGAGGCTCGACGCGACGACCCACGCATCCTCGCAGGAGCGGCCGGTCGGCAGCAGCACGCCTTCGTAGCCGAGCGTGTCGGCCGCCACGGCGACCTGCTTGAAGTAATCGTAATCCGCAGCGCGCGCACCTTCGGCCGTGCCGAGATAGCGGCTGTCGCCATGCGTGGGGATAAACCAGAACACATTCATCTGCTGCTCCTGCTTGACTGTCACTGCCGAAATTTGGAAAAGACTTCGCCCTGCTCGCGTCGCGGATGCGCGACGCATGCATGGTGTGCGTTCGATTCGGGATGGCTCGCCGGTCAGGCCGTGCAGCGGACGAGGACGCGATTGCACGGCTGTTTCTGGGAAATCAGTCTAGGGATCGGTGCGGGGCTTTGGAACGATTTTTTTGAGCTTAGGTTTTCCGCTTTCGTGATTAGCACGACGCTGGAGCGAATATCGCCGCATGCGGGCCCTATAATGACGCACCTATCCGAATAACTCCGCGCGTACAGCCCCGGCCGTGCGCGCCTGCGGTGCACTCATCGATGCAGAAAGTCATCCTGCCGTTCCTGTCCGGCTTCCTTGCCGCCCTGTTCTTCCGCGAGGCCACGCTCGCTCTTCTCCACACGGCCGACCTGATCGCCGCAACCGGCTTCTCGACACAGCCGTTCGCGCCGCTCGGCATTCCTGAATTTGTTGCGAATGCGCTGATCAGCGCATGCTGTGCGGTTCCGATGGCGTGGCTGCTGCGGGTATCGCCGGAACGCGAGGCATCGTGGATCGGCGCGCTCGTATTCGGCGGCATCGTGCTGACGGCCGCCCGCGTGTTCGCGATCGATCCGCTGCGCGGTATCTGGCCGTCGGGCAACATGATGCCCGTGCTCGCTGCCGGCTTCGCGGCGAACGCGGTCTGGGGCTTCGGCGCGCTCGTGTTCATGCGCGCATTCATGTCGGACGACGCGGGCGACGATTGACGCTCGCCCCCGGGGCGCGGCGCCCTTCGCCCGCCGACCGGTCGACATCCGCAAAAAAGGCCGCCTGCAAATGCAGGCGGCCTTTTCGCTTCCGTCTCGCGTGCCTACCGGCCCGCGCGACGTCAGTCCTTCAGATTCCGCAGCGGATGCGCGTCGGGCGTCCACGGGCTGTCGAACATCGCGAGCACATCGGCGCGACCGACATCGGCGGCCGACTTGAAGCGCCAGTCCGGCTGGTGATCCTTGTCGACGATCAACGCGCGCACGCCTTCGATCACGTCGCCGCGCGCGAACGTCGAGCGCGTGAGATCGAGATCGCGTCGCAGACAATCGGCCATCGTCGCGCCATGCGCACGTTCGACGACTTCGAGCGACACGGCCATCGACAGCGGGGACAGCTGCTCGCGCATCGCATGAGTCGCCTTTTCGACCCATCCGTCGACGGCCGCGCAATCCTGCTCGGCGTCGAGCGACGCGAGGATCGCGCTGATGTCCGGCTGCGCGAAATGCCGGTCGATACCGGCGCGCGCATCGGCCAGCGTCGACGTGTCGGGCGTCGGCACGACCTTGTGCGCGGCCGCCGCATCGGCAACGCACGCGACCGCCTGCGCGCCGCTTTCGATCGGCGCGCTGCGCAGCGTATCGAGCAGTGCCGGCAGCGCGGCATCGGGCAGATAAACGTCGGCGAGCTGCGCATACAGCGCATCGGCCGCGCCGAGCGGCGCACCGGTCACGGCGAGATAGCGGCCGATCGCGCCGGGCGTGCGCGCGAGAAACCAGCTCATCCCGACGTCCGGAAACAGGCCGATGCGCGTTTCGGGCATCGCCATCTTCGTCGAGTCGGTCACGACGCGCAGGCCGCCCGTATGCCGCGCCGCCTGCGAAATGCCCATGCCGCCGCCCATCACGACGCCGTGCATCAGCGCGATGTACGGCTTCGGATAAGTGAAGATCGCATGATTCAGCGTGTATTCCTCGATGAAGAACGTGTCGACCGCATCGCGGTCGCCGCGCTGCCACGCGTCGTGGAAGAAACGCACGTCGCCACCCGCGCAGAACGCACGCGGGTGCGGGCTGTGCACGACGACGGCGACGACCTCGGGATCGTCACGCCACGCGTCGAGCGCCTGCTGCATCAGCCGGATCATGCCGACCGACAGCGCATTCAGCGCCTTCGGACGGTTCAGTTCGAGAAAGCCGATGCGGTTCGCGACATACGCATGGACATCGGGCCGGGTGGATTCGGCGGAAGCGGAAGCAGCAGCGGAAGTGGAATCGGTCATGAAAGTCATCCGGCAAACGGCAGTCGCACGCTCAGTGCGCCTGCATCTTCGAGAACAGGTTCAGCACCACGACGCCCGAGATGATCAGCCCGAGGCCGATCACCGCCGGCAGGTCCGGCACCTGACGATAGAGCAGCATCGCGACGAGCGTGATCAGCACGATGCCGGCGCCCGACCAGACTGCATAGATGATGCCGACGGGCATCGTGCGCAACGTGAGCGACAGGCAGTAGAACGCGATGCCGTAGCCGGCGACGACGAGCGTCGACGGCCAGAAACGCGTGAAGCCGTCCGCCGCGCGCAGCGCAGACGTGCCGACCACTTCCGCGACGATCGCGATCGCGAGCCATGCGTAACCGGGCAGCTGCATCGCTCAGCTCCTTGCGAGGGCCAGCACGGCGTAGTCGTGGCCGAGCTCCGCGCACAGCGCCTCGACGACGAACTCGTGATCCGCGCGCTGCGGCAGCCCCGACGCGGTGATCGAGCCGATCACGCCGGCGCCCGCGACAGTCAGCGGAAACGAGCCGCCATGCGGCGCATATTCGGCGATCGGCAGCCCGTGCTTGTCCGCGAGCGTGGCGCCGGCCTGCTGCATGCGCAGGCCGATCGCGTACGAGCTGCGGCGGAAATGCGCGACGACGTTGCGCTTGCGGCGCACCCAGTCGGCATTGTCGGGCGTCGCGCCGGCGAGCGCCGCATAGAACAGCGGCTGGCCGAACGTGACGATGTCGAGCGCGACCGCATGGCCACGCGACGCCGCGAGCGCATGCATCCGGTTGCCGAGCGCCCACGCGCGGGCCGGGTCGAAATGGGGAAACACGAGCGCCTGTTCCTGCGCGCCGATCGATTGCAGATCGTGAGCGATGTCCATGAATCCGTCGATGCAGTAATGAGCGTTGCACCGGGGCCGGCGCAATCGCGCACGGCCCCGCTGAATAGGAGACGAAACAAACCGCCCGATTCTAGCGCACGTACCCACGGTACCGGCCCCACAAGCAACGACAAGAAATTGTCAGAAAGCGCTTGCACGCATTCGGGATAACCCATATAATTCATTTCTTCGACGGACGCGGGGTGGAGCAGTCTGGCAGCTCGTCGGGCTCATAACCCGAAGGTCGTAGGTTCAAATCCTACCCCCGCAACCAACCCGTCCAGCATTACGCGAAAAGCCCGGCCCAGCGCCGGGCTTTTTGTTTTTCCGCGCCCGGAACAGCGCCCTCCTCGCGCACGCGCCTCCGCGTCGCACGACCTGCCGCCCGCCTGCGCGGGCGTTCGAGAATGCCGCGCCCCGGTGATACACTCGCATCACCTCGTCCCTTCCACTCGACATGAAATTCTGCTCCGTCTGCGGCCACGAAGTCATCGCGCGCATTCCTCCCGGCGACAACCGCGAGCGCTTCATCTGCGATCACTGCGGCACGATCCACTACCAGAATCCGCGCAACGTCGTCGGCACGGTCCCGGTCTGGGGCGATCAGATCCTGCTGTGCCGCCGCGCGATCGAACCGCGCTACGGCTTCTGGACGCTGCCGGCGGGCTTCATGGAAATGGGGGAGACGACGGCGGAAGCCGCCGCACGCGAAACGCTCGAGGAAGCCGGCGCGCGCGTCGAGGTGCAGAACCTGTTCACGCTGCTCAATGTGCCGCACGTGCACCAGGTCCATCTGTTCTACCTCGCGCGGCTCACCGATCCCGGCTTCGAAGCGGGCGAGGAAAGCCTCGAAGTGAAGCTGTTCGACGAGGCCGACATCCCGTGGGACGAGATCGCGTTCCCGACCGTCAGCCAGACCCTGCGATTCTTCTTCGCCGATCGCGCCGCCGGCGATTACGGCGTGCACACCGGCGATATCTTCCGCTCGCTGCGCAACGGCTGAGCCACACCCCATGGTCCCCTGGCTCGGCCCGGACGATCCGTTTCCGCCCATCGAGCGCGCGCTCGGTCCCGCGACCGGCGCGCCCGGGCTGCTCGCCGCGAGCGCCGACCTGCTGCCGTCGCGCCTCATCGACGCGTACCTGTGCGGCATTTTCCCGTGGTACTCGGACGGCCAGCCCGTGCTGTGGTGGAGCCCCGACCCGCGCATGATCCTCGTGCCGGCCGAATTCAAGGTATCGCCTTCGCTGCGCAAGACGCTTAAGCGCGTGCTGCGCGAGCCCGAATGGGAAGTACGCGTCGACCACGACTTTCCGGGCGTGATGCGCGCGTGCGCGCAGGCGCCGCGCCGCGGGCAGCGCGGCACATGGATCACTGCCGAGATCATCGACGCCTATACGTCGCTCTACCGCTCCGGCAACGCGCACAGCATCGAGACGTGGCACGACGGGCGCCGTGTCGGCGGCCTGTACGGCGTGTCGTTCGGGCGGATGTTTTTCGGCGAGTCGATGTATGCGGACGTGACCGATGCGTCGAAGATCGCGCTGGCCACGCTCGTCGCGCACCTTCGCGAGCAGGGGCTGGAGATGATAGACTGCCAGCAGAATACGTCGCATCTAGCGTCGCTCGGCGGCCGCGAGATCGCACGCAAGGCCTTTGTCGCTCACGTGCGCAGCGCGGTAGCCGAACCGCCGATTCCGTGGCAGTTCGACAAGCGCGTGCTCGCCGCGCTGACGGGCCCCGCCGAATCGGCGGCGCCCTCCGGGAGCGAGCGCTAGCGCGGCACTCCTTCCCTGCATCGAGAGCTGCCCATGACTCACCCGACTGAGCTGCCGCTTTCACCGCTTTCGGCGCTGCAATTCTATGCAACGGCGCCCTATCCGTGCAGCTATCTGGACGGCCGCATCGCGCGCTCGCAAGTCGCGACGCCGAGCCACCTGATCAACTCCGACATCTACACCGAACTCGTGAAGGCCGGCTTCCGCCGCTCGGGCGTGTTCACGTACCGCCCGTACTGCGACGGCTGCCGCGCATGCGTACCGGTGCGCGTCCCCGTGGGCGCGTTCGCGCCGTCGCGCACGCAGCGCCGGATGTGGAAGCGCCACCGCGCGCTGATCGCGACGGTTTCGCCGCTGCACTACGACGAAGAGCACTACGCGCTCTACATGCGCTACCAGTCGGCGCGCCACGCGGGCGGCGGCATGGATCGCGACAGCCGCGACCAGTACGAGCAGTTCCTGCTGCAGAGCCGGATCAACTCGCGCCTCGTCGAATTCCGCGACCTCGACGCGCCGGGCGGCGAGCCCGGCAAGCTGCGCATGGTCAGCATGATCGACATCCTCGGCGACGGGCTGTCGTCGGTCTACACGTTCTTCGAGCCCGACGACCGGCACACGAGCTACGGCACCTACAACATCCTGTGGCAGATCGAGCAGGCGAAGAGCCTCGGCCTGCCGTACGTGTACCTCGGCTACTGGATCCGCGAGAGCCCGAAGATGGCGTACAAGGCGAACTTCCACCCGCTCGAGGGGCTGATCGACGGCCGCTGGAAGACACTCGACCCGGAGCGGATCGACCTGCCGCCCGTCGACGCGGCGCTGGCCCGCGCGCCGTTGCCGGGCGGGCATTCCGGCTCGGGTTGACGCACGCCGCAGGGGGCTACGAAGCGAAGCGCGCCCCTGCCGCGCAACTCCCGGTAAAATAGCGGGTTGTCATTCATTCCGGCCGTCCGCCCAATTCCCGTGTTCAGTTCCCTCTACCCGCTGGCCCGCGCATCCCTGTTCAAAATGGATGCGGAAGACGCTCACCACCTCACGCTGCGCGCGCTCGGCGCGGCCGGCCGCACGGGCCTCGCCTGCGCGCTGTCGGCGCGCGTGCCCGACGCACCGCGCACCGTGATGGGGCTCACGTTCCGCAACCCGGTCGGCCTCGCGGCCGGCCTCGACAAGGACGGCGCGGCCATCGACGGCCTCGCGGCGCTCGGCTTCGGCTTCATCGAGGTCGGCACGGTCACGCCGCGCGCGCAGCCCGGCAACCCGCGCCCGCGGATGTTCCGCCTGCCGCAGGCCGAAGCGCTGATCAACCGGATGGGTTTCAACAACCACGGCGTCGACCAGTTCGTGAAGAACGTCCAGGCCGCCCGCTATCGCGGCATCCTCGGCCTGAACATCGGCAAGAACGCCGACACGCCGATCGAGCGCGCCGCCGAGGACTACCTGTACTGCCTCGAGCGCGTGTACCCGTTCGCGAGCTACGTGACGATCAACATCTCGTCGCCGAACACGAAGAACCTGCGCCAGCTGCAGGGCGCCGGCGAACTCGACGCCCTGCTCGCCGCGCTGAAGGACAAGCAGCAACGCCTCGCCGATCTCCACGGCAAGCTCGTGCCGCTCGCGCTGAAGATCGCGCCCGATCTCGACGACGAACAGGTCAAGGAAATCGGCGACACGCTGCTGCGCCACAAGATCGAAGCGGTCATCGCCACCAACACGACGCTGTCGCGCGCAGCCGTCCAGGGCCTGCCGCATGCGGACGAAGCCGGCGGCCTGTCGGGCCGCCCGGTGTTCGACGCGTCGAACGAAGTGATCCGCAAGCTGCACGCGGAAGTCGGCAACGACGTGCCGATCATCGGCGTCGGCGGCATTTTCTCGGGCGAGGACGCCCGCGCGAAACTCGCGGCCGGCGCGGCGCTCGTCCAGCTTTACACCGGCTTCATCTACCGCGGCCCGGCGCTCGTGTCGGAATGCGTGAAGGCGATCGCCCGCGAGCGCACCGCGTAATATAGACATAAACAAACTGTATTTAATGATCGATAGCATTTTTGCTATCATCAACCGCACTATCAGAATCATTGACCCGGACAGGGCAAGGACACACACGATGAAATTTTCGCTGCTGAAGAAGCTGCTGGTTGCCGGCCTGATCGGCACGTCGTTCACCGCCGCAACCGCGCATGCGGCCGACCTCCTCGACCAGGTCAAGCAGCGCGGCACGCTGCGCGTCGGCCTCGAGGGCACGTTCCCGCCGTTCAACTCGAAGAATCCCCAAGGCGAACTCGTCGGCTTCGACGTCGACATCGCGAAGGCCGTCGCCGCGAAGCTCGGCGTGAAGGCCGAATTCGTGACGACCGAATGGAGCGGCATCATCGCCGGCCTGCAGGCCGGCAAGTTCGACGTGATCGCCAACCAGGTCGGCATCACCGACAAGCGCAAGGAAACGCTCGACTTCTCGCCGGCGTACACGTTCTCGTCCGCGCAGCTGATCCAGCGCAAGGACGACACGCGCGAGTTCAAGTCGCTGGACGACCTGAAAGGCAAGAAGCTCGGCGTCGCGCTCGGCACGAACTACATGGACATGGCGAAATCGGTGCCCGGCATCGACGTGAAGACGTACCCGGGCGCCCCCGAGTACCTGCGCGATCTCGCGGCCGGCCGTCTCGACGCAGCACTGAACGACCGCCTGATGCTCGCGTACCTGACGAAGAACTCGCAACTGCCGCTGCGCCCGGGCGCGAACGTCGGCTCGGCGAACCCGTCGGGCATCCCGTTCAAGAAGGGCAACCCGAAGTTCCAGAAGGCTATCGACGACGCCATGGTGCAACTCGAGGCCGACGGCACGTTCACGAAGATCTCGGACAAGTGGTTCGGTATCGACGTGACCAAACCGATCAAGTAAGCACGCCTGCATTTCCCGCCTGACGGCGGGCCGGAAAGGGCGGCATCCGTCACGATGCCGCCCTTTGTTTTATTCGCCCGGTTTATGATTGCGCTTTCGCGCACGCATTCGATTCGTACTCCATGTCGACAACGTCCCTGCTCGTCCAATCGCTGCCGGTGCTCGCCCAGGGTGCCGTACTGACCGTCAAGTTCGCCGTGCTGTCGATGGTGTTCGGCCTGCTTGGCGCCGTCGTGCTCGCGATGATGGGCATCCGGCAAAGCGAAGCACTCGACGGCTTCGAGCGCATCTGGGTCAACGCGCTCGCGTGGCTCGCGCGCGCGTACGTGAGCCTGATGCGCGGCACGCCGCTACTCGTGCAGATCTTCGTCATCTACTACGGGCTGCCGAGCCTCGGCATCTCGCTCGACCCGACGCCGGCCGGCGTCATCGCGCTGTCCGCGAACGTCGCGGCTTACATGTCCGAAAGCATGCGCGGCGCCATCAACGGGATCGCGCGCGGCCAATGGCTCGCCGCGTACAGCCTCGGGCTGTCGTGGGGACAGACGCTGCGCTACGTGATCGGCCCGCAGGCGCTGCGCATCGCGGTGCCGAGCCTGTCGAACAGCCTGATCAGCCTGATCAAGGACACGTCGCTCGTATCCGTGATCACCGTGACCGAACTGCTGCGCAGCGCGCAGGAAGTGATCGCGGCGACCTATCAGCCGCTGCCGCTCTACCTCGCCGCCGCGGCCGTGTACTGGATCCTGTGCCAGATCCTCGAATGGGTGCAGCGCTGGTACGAAAAGCGCCTGTCGCTGCCGTCGCGGCACTGACCGCGCGCCATTTCGCCGGGCGGCGCACGCGCGCCCGGCGCCCCCTCCTTCCCGCCTACTCGCCCGAATAGCGCACGCCGAGCGCGGCGCGCGCCGCATCGGTCATCGCGATCATCTGCCGCGAATGGTCGTGCGTCATGATCGGGCTTTCCGTCTTGCCCGCACGCAGCAGGTCGCAGAAATGCGCGGTCTCGTAGTTCAACCCGCCGCCTTCGGGCGGTGCGTCGAGTTCGACGGTACGCCCGTCCGCATAGCGAATCGTCGCGCGCGCAGGATTCCACCACTTCTCGTGAATCGTCACGTGGCCGCCGGCCGCGGCGATCAGTGCGTCGCCACGCCCCATCACGTCGAGCCCGCAAAAGAGCTGCGCGATCCCGCCGTTCGCGTGCACGCTGTTGAGGCTCGCAAACAGGTCGACGCCCGTTGCGCCGACGCGGCCGAGCGTCTGCACGTCGAGCGCCGCACCGAGCCAGTCGACCGCGAGAAACGCCTCGTAGATGCCGATGTCGAGCAGCGCGCCGCCCGCGCGATCGAGGCGATAGACGGGATGGTCGTCCGGTACCGACGACGATGCGCATCCCGCACGCACGAGCCGGATCTCGCCGATCGGGTCGTCGTGGAGGTGCGCACGCAATTGACGGTACAGCGGAAAGAACGGCGGCTTCATCGCTTCCATGAACAGCCGTCCGGCGTCGCGCGCCGCCCGCAGTACGGCGTCGAGTTGCGCCGCGTTCAGCGTCGCGGGCTTTTCGCACAGCACGGCCTTGCCGGCGGCCAGTGCGGCCAGCGTGTACTGTGCATGACTGTCATGGAGCGTCGCGATGTAGACCGCGTCGATATCGCTCGCGAGGAGCGCGTCGAGGCTCGCGGCAGGCGTGCCGCCATTCGTCCCGCAAAAGGCGGCCGTGGCGTCGGCGCGGCGGGCCCAGGCACCGGCGAGCGTGGCGCCCGGCACGTGCGCGAGGCTTTGCGCGAAGCGGTGCGCAATGCTGCCTGCACCGACGATGCCGAAGCGCACCGGGCGATGGTCGTTGTCGTTCATCCTGATCTTCCGTGTCGGTCGTAAGACGATGGCCGGCACGCTGCCGACCGGCCGTCATGATAAACGGCCTGGCGGCACACGGATGAGCGACACGTACAACGTCAGGCGCGTACCGGCACGTCGACCGAGAAATCGCGCGAGATTTCGTCGGCGCTGAAATCGATCAGCGCGAGCGATGCCGCCTCGGCTTCGCGCGGGTCGCGCCGTTCGATCGCATCGACGACGCGCGCATGCGCCTTCACCGCAATCTCGTGCGCCCCCTCCTTCTGCACGACACGCGGATTCACGAGGCGCACTGCACCGCGCACGATCGCCGCCATCTGCTGGAAGAACTGGTTGCCGCTTGCCTGCACGATCCGCGTATGGAGCAACTCGTCTGCCGTGTCGTAGCCGGAATCGCCCGGCTGCAGCACCTTGAACGCATCGAACGCTTCGCGAATGCCCGCGATGTCGGCCGCCGTCGCTCGCACGGCCGCCTGCGCGGTCGCACGCGGCTCGATCAGCATCCGGAATTCGATGACGTCGCGCATGAACTGCGGATCCGGTTTTGCCCGAAATCGCCAGCTCACGACGTCTTCGTCGATCATGCGCCAGTCGCGCATCGGCCGCACACGCGTGCCGACTTTAGGACGCACGTCGAGCATGTCGCGCGCAAGCAACATCGACAATGCTTCCCGCATCACCGTACGACTCACATCGAACTCTTTCGACAGCACGTCCTGTGGCGGCAGGATGCCGCCGTACTTGTCTTCGACAATACCCGAGACAAGCCCATCCATCACTTTGGCGACCAGTGACCGGTCTTTGCCCTGCTCCATGACACCTCCCCGTGCGTCGATTTGCGAACACCTGCTCCGCAGTTCCGCCGGCCCTGGTTACCACTGTTCTTATGATCTATAAGTTGATGAGTTCGAGGATATTTCGCTATCTGGTAAACACCTGACAGGGTTATCCCTCTTTTTGACGGGGTGATTTATACGTCTAAAAAAAAGACCCGGAAAGCGCGCCGCGCCTGCCGGGTCCGGATTTCCACAAGATTTAACCATTCAGTCCGTGACGAGCGATACCTCGCCATTACGGACTGCTTCTCATTCAGGTTCAGCCAGCCGGATAAACGATCGTTTCAACGCCGTTTTCCGTGCCGAGCAAGCACAGATTCGCACCGCGCTCGGCGAACAGGCCAACCGTCACGACGCCCGGCCATGCGTTCACCTGCGCTTCGAAGCCGCGCGGATCGGCGATCTGCAGCCCCTTCACGTCGATGATTTCGTTGCCGTTGTCGGTAATGTACGGCGCACCGTCCTTCGTCACGCGCAGCACGGGCACGCCGCCGAGCGCGGTCACGCGCCGGCCGATCGCCGTGCGCGCCATCGGCACGACCTCGATCGGCAGCGGAAACGCGCCGAGCACCGGCACGCGCTTGCTGCCATCGGCGATGCAGACGAACGTGTCGGCCACCGACGCGACGATCTTCTCGCGCGTCAGCGCACCGCCGCCGCCCTTGATCATCGCGCCGCCCGCGTCGATCTCGTCGGCGCCGTCGACGTACACCTGCAGAGAGTCGACCTCGTTCAGGTCGAACACCTTGATGCCATGCGATTTCAGGCGCTCGGTCGTGGCAACGGAGCTCGACACGGCGCCGCGATAGCGCGACTTGACGACGGCGAGCGCGTCGATGAAGCAGTTGGCCGTCGAGCCGGTGCCGACGCCGATCACGGCGCCTTCCGGCACGTTCTGGATCACATAGTCGGCGGCGGCCTGGCCGACGAGGCGTTTGAGTTCGTCTTGAGTCATGGAGTGGGAATGCTGCGGGATTGCGGAAAACCGCCAGTTTACCGGACTCGGATGAAGGCCCGCGATTTTCGGCGCGCGGCGCGCCGCGAATTCAGGGCGCGCCGGCCGCGGGCGCGTTGTCCAGCGGTTGCGTGCCGGGGAAGTATTTATCGAGCAACGCCTGCGCGATTGCATCGGTTTCGGCGTCCGGGTTGCCCGCATAGTCCGACGGGCGGAAATGCATCTGGAATGCCGCGAACACGCGCCGCGTGCGTGCATCGAGCATGCCGTCGGTCGGCACGTCGTAGCCGTAGCGCGCGAGCTTGAGTTGCAGCTCACGCACGTCGACGGGTGCGTGCGGATCGCGGCCGCCGAGCCGGGCGGCCACGGTCGCCTCCTCCGGCCACGCACCGACACCGGCCTGCGCCAGCGCATGCCACGGAAACAGCGGCCCCGGATCGATCTTGCGTTGCGGCGCGATGTCGCTGTGCCCGACCACGCGCGTTGGCGGGATTCCATAGCGCGCGACGATGTCCTTCGACAGGCGCGTCAAGGCCTCGACCTGTTCGGGCGGATACGGCTGCCAGGTGCGATGCTGTGGATCGAGCGGGCCGCGGTTCACGTTCTCGATGCCGATCGACACCGCGTTCAGCTCGGTCGTGCCTTGCCACTCGCTGACACCTGCGTGCCATGCGCGCTGCGCTTCCGGAACGAGCTGGTAGACGACCGGCATGTCGCGTTCGGTGCGCGGCTGCGGCGGGATGACGTAATGCACGCTGACCGAATCGCCCGTCAGCGTGCGCAGCGACTTCGCCTCGTCGCTTTCGGTGTAGTGCATCACGAGAAAGCGGACCCGTGAATCGGCGCCGCGTGCATGGAGGCTCGTGTCGGCGTAGTAGGTGTCGCGTTCGACGAGCGACGGCGACGTGCAGGCCGCCAGCAGGCCCAGCACGGCGCAGCAGGCGCCAACACGGAACAGGGTCATCGGTCGCGGGTTCCGGAGAGGCGCGCACCACACCGCATCACGGCACGGCACGCGTCGTTCGGGTCACTCGAGGCCCGCGCGGATTGCGCGGGACGGGCCGGCGTCAGCCCTTCACGCGCCGCTGGCGCACGGCCTCGTACAGGCACACGCCGCTGGCGACCGACACGTTCAGGCTTTCCACGCTGCCGGCCATCGGGATGCTCATCACTTCGTCGCAGGTATCGCGCGTGAGCCGGCGCATGCCTTCGCCTTCGGCGCCCATCACGAGCGCGACAGGGCCGTCGAGCTTGGTTTCGTAGAGCGTCGCCGGCGCCTCGTCCGACGTGCCGATGATCCACACGCCGGCTTCCTTCAGCTCGCGCAGCGCGCGGGCGAGGTTCGTCACCGTGATGTACGGCACCGTATCGGCCGCGCCGCTCGCCACCTTGGCCGCCGTCGCGTTCAGGCCGACCGCGCGGTCGCGCGGCGCGATCACCGCATGCGCGCCGGCCGAATCGGCGACACGCAGGCACGCGCCAAGGTTGTGCGGATCGGTGACGCCGTCGAGCACGAGCAGCAGCGCCGGGCCCTGGATGCCGTCGAGCAGCTCCGACAGGTTCTGCGCGAGCGGCATGTCCTCGACACGCGCGACGACGCCCTGGTGGCGCTCGGTGTGCGCCAGGCCCCATAGGCGCGTTTCGTCGGCTGCAATCAACCGCACGCCCGCTTCCTTCGCGGCGTGCAGGAAGTCCTGCATGCGGCGGTCGCGGCGCGTCTGGTCGTACAGCACCTCCGCAACCGTCGATGCATCGTGCCGCAAACGTGCGGTCACCGCATGAAAACCGTAAAGAACCTTCAGACGTGACATGACTGGAACAACCTTCGATCAAACGTGCGGCCGCGCGACGCGCGCAGCCGCGATCCATGGAAAAGGAAAGCGCCGCGCTGCCGGCCAATGGCCGGTGACGCGGCGTCTCTCGATACTGCAGGGCATGCGCGTGCGCATGCCCCGAACGCTCAATACTTCTTGCGGGCGTGTGTCTTCTTCGCAGTCGGCTTCGCCGGTGCGCCACCGCCGCCGCCCTTCTTCTTCGCTGCGGAACGCGCGGCGCGCGCGTCCTTCACCGCGACACTCGGCGCACTCGCGGCCTTCTTGCGGCGCGGAGCGGCCTCCTCCGCCTGCGGCAACGCACGCACGCGCGGACCGTTGCCGTTGCGATCGCCACCGGCGGCAGCCGGCGCCGGCGACGGACGCGGCGCCTTCACCGGCGTATCGCGCACGAGGCGGAAGTCGATCTTGCGCGCGTCGAGATCAACGCGGCTGACCTGGACGCGCACGCGATCCGACAGGCGATAGCGGATGCCCGTCCGTTCACCGCGCAGCTCGTTCTTGATCTCGTCGTACTGGAAGTAGTCCGAGCCGAGTTCCGTCACATGCACGAGCCCTTCGATGAACAGCGTGTCGAGCTGCACGAAGATGCCGAACGACGTAACGCCGTTCACCATCCCGCCGTACTCCTCGCCGAGCTTGTCGCGCATGAAGTAGCACTTGAGCCATGCTTCGACGTCACGCGACGCTTCGTCCGCGCGACGCTCGTTCGCCGAGCAGTGCAGGCCGAGCTCTTCCCAGATCGCCGTGTTCGAGCGCGAGCGGCCGCGCGATTCGTCGTCGGCCTGTTGCATGGCGCGCGCACGCGGCGACAGCGCGGTATTCAGCTCGAAGCCTTCCGGCGCCTTCGGCGTGTATTTCTTGCCCGACAGGATCGCGTAGATCGCGCGGTGCGTGAGCAGGTCGGGATAGCGGCGAATCGGGCTCGTGAAGTGCGCGTACGCCTCGTAGGCGAGACCGAAGTGGCCGATGTTGTCCGGGCTGTAGACGGCCTGCTGCATCGAACGCAGCAGCATCGGCTGCAGCATCTGCGCATCGGGCCGGTCGCGGATCTGCGCCATCAGCGCCGCGTAGTCGCTCGCATGCGGCTTGTCGCCGCCGCCGAGCGACAGGCCCATGCCGCGCAGGAACGCGCGCAGGTTCTCGAGCTTCTCCGGCGTCGGCCCCGCGTGCACGCGGTACAGGCCCGGATGCTTGTGGCGCTTCAGGAAATCGGCCGCGCAGACGTTCGCGGCCAGCATGCACTCCTCGATCAGCTTGTGCGCATCGTTGCGCTGGCGCGGCACGATCTGCTCGATCTTGCCCTGCGAGTTGCAGACGATGTAGGTCTCGGTCGTGTCGAAATCGATCGCGCCGCGCTTCTGGCGGGCAGCGAACAGCGACTTGTAGACGCCGTACAGGTCCTGCAGGTGCGGCAGCAGATCGGCGCGGCGCGCAGCCTCCGGGCCCTTCGTGTTCGACAGCACGGCCGCGACTTCGGTGTACGTGAGGCGCGCAGCCGAATGGATCACGGCCGGATAGAACTGGTACGCCTTGATCTCGCCGCGCGCGGTGATCACCATGTCGCACGCGAGCAAGCAGCGGTCGACGTGCGGATTCAGCGAGCACAGGCCGTTCGACAGCTTCTCCGGCAGCATCGGGATCACGCGGCGCGGGAAATACACCGACGTGCTGCGTTCGAGCGCATCGGCATCGAGCCCGGTGCCAGGCTGGACGTAGTGCGACACGTCGGCGATCGCGACGATCAGCCGGAAACCGTCGCCACGGCCGACCTTGACCGGCTCGCAGTAGACG
The DNA here is from genome assembly GCF_905339605.1 of Burkholderia sp. BCC1972. Classification (NCBI taxonomy): domain Bacteria; kingdom Pseudomonadati; phylum Pseudomonadota; class Betaproteobacteria; order Burkholderiales; family Burkholderiaceae; genus Burkholderia; species Burkholderia sp. BCC1972. The sequence goes on from NZ_CAJPGH010000015.1 coordinate 196,753, forward strand.
GCATCGTCGAAGTCGCGGGCGTCCTCGCCGTCGATCGTCACGAGCGGCACGTCGCGCAGGTCGACGCGGAAACGCAGGTCGGCCGGCCGCACCTTGTCGGGCAGCGCGGCGGCTTCGTCGAGCGCCGGCTGGCTGAATTCGTGCGGCACGCCGTACTTGCGCACCGCGATCTCGATTTCCATGCCCGGATCGTCGATGTCGCCGAGCACTTCGACGACACGGCCGAGCGGCTGCGAATGACGGCTCGGGAAGTCGGTCAGTTCGACGACGACGACCTGCCCGACCTTCGCCTTCTTCACGTTCTGCGTGATCAGGATGTCATGACCGATGCGCTTGTCTTCCGGTGCGACGATCAGTGCGCCGTTCTCGTTGAGCAGGCGGCCGATCACGCGCTTGTTCGCGCGTTCGGTGACTTCGACGACATGCCCTTCGGGACGGCCGCGGCGATCGTAGCCGACGATCCGCGCGAGCACGCGATCGTTGTGCATCACCTTCTGCATTTCGCCGTTCGGCAAGAACAGGTCGTCCTGGCCGTCGTCGCGGATCACGAACCCGTAGCCGTCGCGATGCCCCTGCACGCGCCCGGCGACGAAGTTCGACGGATGGGTCAACTGGTAGTGGCCGCGCTTGTCGAGGCGGATCTGGCCGTCGCGCTCCATCGCGGCGACTCGCCGGAAGAACCCCTCGCGCTCCTGACGCTTGATCGACAGGGCTTCGGCGATGTCGTTGGCAGCCAGCGGCGCGTCGCTCGTACGCAGCACGCCGAGAATTTCTTCACGGCTCGGAATGGGGTACGGATATTTGCTCAAGGGTTTGTCGATGATTGTTCTCGTTGCGTTGACTGATGGTGCACGGCATCAACATAGAGGTGTCCGTCAGACAGTTCTATATTGACGGCGGCGGGTCATTCTATCACCCGCCTGTGTCGCCAAAAGACGGGAATGCCGCGAGCGGGCACGACGGCGGCCGGTTTGCGATGCATCGCAAAAAAGTGTTGACACGAATAATTGGG